>JAJDDG010000117.1 GCA_029260435.1 Phycisphaerales bacterium
GGCAACAAATTGCATCAAACTCCTCCGACGCCAAGCACACGCTCTGATCAGCTTAAAACTACAGTGTCAGACTGTTCCGTCGATCATACTTTTTCAAGAATATGTTGATCTCGTAAGTCCTGATCTCAAAACGATTTCCGCCAATGATGCAATTTGTTGCCGCCGGGGGAGAGGGGGGTTGAGCGAAGCGAAACCGGGTGAGGGGGTCTTCCTCTTCTTCAATCGATTCGAATGAACCCAATCAGTTCGAAGGCCGATACGTCACCGCGCACCCCGGCGCTTCGGTCACCCGCACACCTTGTAGCGTCACCCCGCTCCCAAGCGTTCCGATCAAACTGTCCGCGATGTACTTCGCCACAAGCTCCGCCGTCGGGTTCACGGTATCCGAGAACGGCGTCAGCTCGTTGAGATGCCTGTTGTGAAACCGCCCCGTGATTGCCCCGAGCTCCCGCTCCACCGCGTGGAAATCGCACAAAAGCCCGTCTTTGTCGAGCATCTCGCCCGCGAGCGTCACACGCACCCGCCAGTCGTGCCCATGCACCGCTTCGCGCTCGCCATCCATCACGATCGCGTGCGCCGCAGAAAACCTCGATTCAACCGTCAACTCGTACATGCCCCGCAGTATACGCACCGCAGGATATTCCCGGACGCGCCCTATAACTTGACGACCCGCGCTCAAGGGGGCCAACCCGCCGACCGATAGCCCCTCCCGGAGGCCACCGGTATGCCCACACCCGTAAACCCGCACACACTCAAGCCAGGCATGCGCTTCGACCAGGCGCTCTTCACGCGCCACGGCGTCAAGCTGCTCGCGCCCCGCATCGCGCTCACCGAGGAGATGTGCAACACCCTCGCCGAACTCCGCCAGACCTCGCTCTTCCTCGCCGATTCCGCCCGGGACTTCTCCGATGTCCCTCCCATCTTGGACAAGTTCCCCATCGCGCCGGGCGGGCACGCCGAAGCAGACTACCTCACCACCGGTGGCGTCCTCGCCATCGAAGCCGGGCAGGAAATCGAGAAGTACCACGCAGACGCTTTCTCCGAGGGCGCGATCCACGCAGACGCCGAGGGCGAGATCCGCCGCAACTGGGCCAACCGCATCAAACTCGCAGACGCCTACGCCTCTCAGCTCTCCGAGACATTCACAAACCTGCCCCTCAAGCTCGAACGGGGCGTTGACCCGCTCGATCTCTCCGCGCTCAACTCCCCCGGCTGGCCCAACCAGCCCGCCCTCGCGCGCTTCCGCGACGAACGCGTCGAACTCTTCCGGCGCATGTTCGGGCGCATCCTCGGCGGGCTGCACGTGGACTCCGCCGGGCTCTTCGCACTCGTAGACGAACTCATCGACAAGCTCCTGCTCTACCCCGAGCGCTTCACCCAGCTCGCGCTGCTCACC
This sequence comes from Phycisphaerales bacterium, assembly GCA_029260435.1. Classification (GTDB taxonomy): domain Bacteria; phylum Planctomycetota; class Phycisphaerae; order Phycisphaerales; family UBA1924; genus OFTM74. Next base: position 1,397 of record JAJDDG010000117.1, read on the forward strand.
CCCCGCAAGCGCGACTACCTCCCGGCCCACGCCTACACCACCGCCGTGCTCGCCATCGCCATCGCCGCGCGCATGGGGTGCTCACGCGAAGACACCCGCAACGCCGGGCTCGCCGGGCTCGTCGCCGACCTCGGCATGGGGCTCATCCCCCGTGATATCCGCACCGCCAAACGCAAGCTCACCGAGATCGAGATCAACCGTATCCAGCGCCACCCCGCCTTCTCCGTCGTCCTGCTCGACGTGATCGCCGACCTCCCCGATCAGGTCCGACTGGCAGCCCTCCAGCACCACGAGCGCGACAACGCCTCGGGCTACCCGAGCCGTCTCCGCACATCGAAGATCGGCGACCTCGCCCGCATCGTCGCCGTCGCCGACAACTTCGCCGCCGCCACCGAGCCGCGCCCGTACAAGCACCGCAAAAAGCCATACGACGCGATCGAGGAACTCATCGTCATGGGTTCACAAAAAGTATTCGACCGGCGCGTCGTCCGCGCACTCGTCGAGTCCTGCGGGCTCTTCCCCGTCGGCTCCTACGTCCGCCTCTCCACCGCCGAGACCGCCGTCGTCATCGGCGCCCACGCCGGGCACGTGGACCGCCCGATCGTCCGGGTCGCCGCCCCAAAGCCCGACGTGCCGCCCGAGACCCGCGACCTCATGGACTACGAGCCCTGGGAACTCTCTGTGATCAACGCTGTCGAGGCACCCCCCTCCCTCCGCCGACACCTCCGCGCCGCGGGCTGATCGAGCCCAACCGCCTATCATGCCCGCCGCATGACCACCAAGACGTCAAACAACACCCCCCCCATCCCGCTCATGTTCACCGTCTCCGGCATGCGCGGCATCGTCGGTGAGACCTTCACCGCCGAAACTATCGTCCGCTACGCGGGCGTCTTCGCATTCTGGATCGCCGACTCCAAATCGACCGACCGCCCGACGATCGTTGTCGCGCGCGACGGGCGACAAGGCGGCGCACCGCTCAAGCAACTCCTCGCGGCATCCCTCGCCGCTGCCGGGTGCGACGTGATCGATATCGACACCGCGACAACACCCTCCGCGGGGTTCACGGTGCTCGACCGCGAGGCAGACGCCGCGATCGTCCTCACCGCCTCGCACAACCCCGCCGAGTGGAACGGGCTCAAGCCCATCACCGCGCTCGGCTCCGCCCCCTCGCCCGAACAGGCGAGCCACCTCATCGCGCTCTACGCCGACACACCGATCCGTCGAGCAACGCCCCCCAACATGGGCTCCATCTCGATCTGTGATGACGCCGCCCAGAAACATGTCAACGCCGTCATCGCCGCGCTCACCGAGCACGACGCCGACGCGATCCGTGACAGGAAACTCAAGGTCATCGTGGATTCGGTGAACGCCTCGGGTGCTCGCGCTGCCAAACTCCTCGCCGACGCGCTCGACTGGGAACTCATCCACCTCCACGACGAGCCCACCGGCGTCTTCCCGCACACTCCCGAACCAACGCGCGAAAACCTCGCCCACCTCTCCGCCGCCGTCATCGAACACGGCGCGGACATCGCCTTCGCGCAGGACCCGGACGCCGACCGCCTCGCCATCATCGACGAAACCGGGCGCTACATCGGCGAGGAATACACCCTCGTCCTCGCCGCCCTCCGACTCTTCGAGGGCGATGACGCGCCGGACGCCCCCGCCGTCGCCACAAACCTCTCCACCTCCCGCATGATCGACGATATCGCCCGCAAGCACGCCGCCCGCGTCCTCCGCACCCCCGTCGGCGAGGCAAACGTCGTCGCCGGTATGCGCGCCGCAGGGTGCATCATTGCCGGCGAGGGCAACGGCGGCGTCATCTGGCCCGCCGTCGTCCCCATCCGCGACTCCATCGGTGCCATGGCCCTCGTCACCTCCCTCATCGCCCGCCTCGATCAGTCACTCTCCAAGATCGTCGATACCATCCCCGCGTATGCAATCGTCAAAGACAAGATCCCCGTCGAGGGCATCCCCATCGATCGCGCGATCACAGCGATCCGCGCCGCCTACCCCGACGCAACCGCCGACACCCAGGACGGCCTGCGCCTCGACATGCGCACCGATTCGGGTAACGCCTGGATCCACACCCGCCCGAGCAACACCGAGCCCATCCTGCGCATCATCGCCGAAGCGCCCACGCAAACCGAAGCGCAATCACTCGCCGACCGCGTCCGCGCAATCATCGATGCGCTCTAACTGGTGATGTCCGTCGCCTCGCCCGCCCGCAGGAAAAACTGCAACTCCTGCGTGTCCGCGCGATCGATGTCCGTGTCGCAATCCATATCGACAGGCATCACGCCAAGGTCGTACAGATCATCGATCTCCACAGCGCCGTTCGTGTCCCGGTCGAGGTCGTTCTGCTCGATGATGGTCACCGTCGCCAGCGGGTCGCCGATCACCACCTGCTGCCAACTGATCGCGGGCAACGACGAGTACGCCGCCTCAACCCACGTCATCCCGTTGATATACAGATTCTCGACATAGAACCGCATGTCCGGCACCCATATCGAAAACGGCTCGCGCACATTCCCGATCGTGAAAGACGCCCCCGCGCTGATCACATCCAGCACCTGCCCGTGGCTCCCCCTGGGGGCACCCGTCAGGATGCTGTTGCCGTTGAACGACTCGATCGAGTGGAACGATGCCGCTGGGTGATACCGGTAGCTCGTCGTGTATGTCCCTAATCCCGGCGGATCTTCCCCGTTCGCCGCGCCGTTGATGTCGTGATTCTCGCCGTATGTCCCCAGCACCAGCATCTGGCGCAGCGGCTCGGCCAACTCGTCTCCCATCACAAAGTTGTCCGTCACATCATGCCTGCGCTGAAACCCGTTGTCGCTCAGGAGGATCCGCGTGTCCCCGAAATCATTGTCCGCCGGGAACGTCGCCCCCGCCGCATCATCATCCAGACTTCCGATCGCGTCCTCATCGAGCAACGACTGCACACCGCACCGAGGCACAACCAGATTCACCGACCGATCGATCAGCATCTGGATATGCGTCAGCGCATCAACCTCTTCCGGCAGCCCCTCATCCGTCGGCGCCGCATCGAGGCGGCACACATAATAGATGTCCCCCGACGTAAGCCCCGTCACCGTCCACGCAGGAATACTCAGGAAACTAAACGACCGCTGCGTCTGCACGTTCGCCCGACTGAACCCCGTGATCGGTTGGTTCAACCGCCGGTGGTACGGGTTGTCCACCACGCCCGAATACCGAAACACCAGCACGCCAATCCCCGCCGCTTCCGTGTCCTGCTGCAACAGCGTCAGCTCGGACTCCACACTGCTCCACGAAGACTGCGGCAGAAACTCGTCAGCCCCGTTGAGCTGCGCGGGCATCCCCCGCGTTGTCACGATCACCATGATCTGCTGCGACAGATCGTTCCCCGTCACCGTCCCGTTGATGAAGTCCCGGATCGGATCACGCATGAACGATAGGTAGCTCGATCGGGAGACACCCACCGTCCCCAGCGAGGTTGTATTCAGGTCCAACTCATGCACACCCGGATGCGCAGCCACATACATATCCCGCACCGCGAGCGATTCTGCACGCAGGGAGTTGTACACGAGCAGCACATTCGCTTCGCCAAGCTGCGCCCGCGCGAGCGCAGGCGTGCCCAGCACAACCACACCGACAAACAATCCCCGGACAAACGTCATCTCTTCCTCCATCGAACGATCCGCCCTCCGAGCATACGCCCCGTTCCCCGCTCAACCAACCCCCTTCCCCGATTCCGCCACCCGCCGCCGCCCACGCCGCACAACCCGCACATCTTCACACCCCCTCCACACCCCGCGAACTATCCTGATGCCCCCATGCCCCCCTGGATCACACAAACCGAGCCCGCCTCACTCACCATCGCTGTCAAAGCCGTCCCCGGCGCCAAACGTTCGGAGATCGTGGGCACCCTGGGCGACCGCCTGAAAATCCGTGTTGCCGCGCCCCCCGAGGGCGGCAAGGCAAACAAAGCCATCTGCGCCCTGCTCGCCAAAGCGCTCGACGTCCGCAAGCAGGATGTTTCGGTGTTGACCGGCGCGAGCGATCCGCACAAAGCCATCCGTGTTCAGGGCGTTACCCCCGAGCAGGTTGTCACCGCATTGAATCTGGACTGACGCGCGTCACGCCGGGCTGGGCATTACACCCGAGCCAAGTTCGCCCCCACGCTCCTCGTCGGGTTCAGCCGATGCAGCAGGTGGGGGGGTGGGCACCTTGGCGGCTTCCGCTGCAAGCAAATCACCCACACTCGGCTTGTCCAGCTTCTCGCCGCGCATCAACGCAGCGACCTCGTCGCTCGTGAGCGATTCGTGCTTGAGCAGCGCCTCCGCGATCGCGACAACCTGATCCCACTTATCGTTCAGCAGGCGTTCCGCGTCGTCGTACGCCTCCTTCGAGTACCGCCGGATCTCCTCGTCGATGATCTGCGCGGTCTCGTCCGAGTACTCACGCTCGGGCATGTACCCTTCCTGATTGTCCATCCCCGCGTACCGCACAAACCCGAGCTTCTCGCTCATCCCCCATTCCAACACCATGTGCCGCGCGAGCGACGTCAACTGCTGGATATCCTGCGCCGCGCCGCTCGAGATATCCTCCGTTTTGCGCTGCTCCGCGATCCGACCGCCGCACACCACACGCATCGTTGCCGCGAGCCACTTCAACCCGAACCCGTACCGATCCTTCTCAGGAAGCGAGAACGTCGCCCCCAGGGACTGTCCCCGCGGGATAATCGTCACCTTGTGCAGCGGGTCCGCATGCGGCACGAGCATCTGCAGCACCGCGTGCCCCGCCTCGTGGTACGCCGTAGCAATGCGCTCTTCCTCTTCGATCTTCCGGCTCTTGCGCGTCCGACCGTAGCGCACCTTGTCGCGTGCCTCCTCCAGATCCTCGTGCTCGACGAATTCTTTCTCCGCGAGCGTCGCGCCGATCGCCGCCTCGTTGATGATCGCCTCGAGCTCCGCGCCGCTCAACATAGGCGTCCCGCGCGCGATCTTCTCCAGCTCAACATTCGGCCCCAGCTTCACCTTCTTCCCGTGCACACGCAGGATATCGAGCCGACCCTTCACATCGGGCAGCGCAACTGTCACCTGCCGGTCGAACCGACCGGGGCGCGTCAGCGCCGGGTCCAGCACGTCCGCACGGTTCGTCGCCGCGATCACAATCACCTGATCCGAGGACTCGAACCCGTCCATCTCCACGAGGATCGCGTTGAGCGTCTGCTCACGCTCGTCATGCCCGCCCGTCGAGTACCCGCCGCCACGCCGACGCCCCACCGCATCGATCTCGTCGAGGAAAATTATGCAGGGCGAGCTTTCCTTCGCCTGCTTGAACAGATCCCGGACCCGGCTCGCACCAACACCAACAAACATCTCCACGAAGTCAGAACCCGAAATCGAGAAGAACGGCACATCCGCCTCGCCCGCGATCGCCTTCGCAAGCAAAGTCTTGCCGCAACCGGGGCTGCCCATGAGCAGCACCCCACGCGGCACCCGCCCGCCAAGCCGCATGAACTTCTTGGGCTTCTTGAGGAACTCGACAATCTCCTGAACCTCTTCCTTGGCGTCGTCCACACCCGCAACATCCTCGAACGTGATCCCCGTCGATTCCTTCGCCATCACCTTGTGCCGAGACTTGCCGAAGCTGCCCAGCATCCCGCCGCCGCTCCCGGCGCCGCGCAGCGTGCGCATGAAGATGAAGATGATCACGATGAAAATAATCAGGTAGATAAACCCGGAGTTCAGAATCTGGATCAACAAACCGGGCCCCGGGATCTCCGTGAATTGCCCGCCCGTCAGCTCGTCAACCTTCCCAACCCAGTGCTCGCGCGACGTCGGGTAGAACTTCACCGCCACCCGCTTCTCGCGATCATCCGTCGGATCGATCGTCTTCCCCACCACCGCGTTCTGCTCGATGATCACCTCGGTAATCGAGCCCTCGTTGTACCGCGACTCAAACTCCGCCCAGGGCATCGCCGTCGTCGGCGGCCCGACCGACTGGAACACCACCATCAGCAGCAGCAGCACCGCCGCAAGCGCGAACCACCCAGCACCCCGTCCGAACCGAGGCTGCGGGGGTTGAGGGGGGGGTGGCGGGCCCTGCCCGCGCTGCTTTCCGTCGTCACCCTGTTGATCCTGTTTGTCTTGCTGATCGTCGCCCATCCGGATGCCTGACTCCTGGTGTGCCCCGCCCCATGCCTATAACGATGCCGACAGTGCTACATCGGCCGCCCCGCCCCGATTCGTCACTAAGGATAGGCGATTCGATCCCTACCAGGACGATCGCAACTCCCCAACGATCTGTTTCGCCAGCTCATCCGCCACACCCCGCCGTCCGATCTCACTCCGCTCCCCAGACCCGGGGCTGGGGATAAACGCCTCAGCAGCGCGGAAATTCCGCCGTGAGACCAGCACCTCGCCGTCCCGGTTCATCGTCCAGTCGAACCGGACCCCCACCTCGTACCCCACCTCCTGCACCAGCCCGCTATCGCGGTTCGTGCTGATCTTCCGCAGGCTGCTCCGTGTCACCACGCCGCTCAGTGTCGTTTCGCCACCCGGGCCGACCCGCCAGGGCGTGGATCGGTGGATCTCTTTGATGATGGCATCCGTGAGCACCGCCTCGAATCCGTGATCAAACGTCCGGTTGTCCCACATCGGCACCGTGATTGTCTTGATGTCCGTCCGGTACGAACTCTCCCATGCGTACCCCCGCTCCGGATCGCTCGCGCACCCACCCAAACCACCGCACAAGAACACACCTGCAACGATTGTCATCACCACTCGCCGCATCACTCGCCCCCCTCCGCGACATCGTCAGCCGCTGCCGCACCCTCGCTCAATGAAACCTCGGGAGTATAGCTGGCAGGAGTAGTGGGTGGGGTGGTGGGGTGGGGGGGGGCGATCCATTCGTGCTCGCGCATGATGCCCAGCGCCTCCTGCGCCGCGAGCGTCTGCGGGTACTCCTTGATGAGTCGGCGCAGCGCGAACCGTGCGCTCGCCTCGTCGCCAACCCGCACATACCAGCTCGCCGTGTCGAGGTATTGCGCCGCGAGCGACTCATCGATCCGAGACCCCATCGCCTCGTTGAGCCCTGTCTTCTCAGCCTCCACCGGGTACCGCGCCGCGAAATCCTCGATCCGTACCCGCGCGTTCAACAGCCCCGCCGCGTCGTACCGCGGGCCCTTGAACCGCGCGATCTCCGCGTAGATCCGCCGGCTCGTCGCCCGCATCCGGTTCGCGCCGCTCGGGTGATTGATCAGGTACAGGTCATACGCCTCCCGCGCAAGATTCATGTCCTGGCGATCGAAGTAGTAATCCGCCAACGCGATCGACGCGTACTCCGCGAGTTCGCTGCCCGGCATCCGTTCCTGCACCCTAATCAGGATCTCGACCGCGATATCTTCCGAGTCCCCGAGCCGCATCCCCATCCACCGCCGGGGCTTGCCGCCGGCGTACGCGAGACCGATCTCCAGTTCTCGCTGCACCGCCGTTCGGAAAAAATCTGACTGTGGGTATCCCTTGATGACCGCCTCGTAATCGAACAGCGCCTTGAACTCCTTGTCCATCGCGAGCAGCGCATCGGCGCGCAGCAGGTACGCCTCGGGCACGAGCGGGGAGGGGGCGCTGGCGTTGGCGTCGAGCCAGGTGGTGAGCAGTTTGTGCGCGCGGGAGGGTGTATCGTCCGCCAGCGCGCGCCGGGCGTCGGCGATCGTGCGCTCGTCTTGCGACGGTGCGACCGGTTCGACCTGCTCCCAGGTTCGCTCCGAGCCCAGGTTGTATTCCTGGGACTGGGCGGACAGGGTGTGTGCGCCGCAGGACAGCACGAGCAGGGCGAGTGCCGCGGTGTGTGCGCCTATAAGGGGAGTGGTGGGGGGCATATGTGGGGGTAGGATACCGGGTTCGTGGGCGGGGGGCGGGCGGCTTGGCGCACAGGAGCAGCGGGTGCATGTGGTGATTGTGTACAACCCGGGATCGGGGCGGGGGCGGGCGAGACTGCTCGCGGAAGAAGCGGCGGGTGCGCTGCGCGGAGCGGGTCACTCGGTAGAGGAAGTGGCGATCGAGCGGGAGCGATCGGACAGGGTGCTGGGGGGCAGGCTCGGGGGCGCGCACGCGCTGGTGGTGGTCGGCGGGGACGGGACGGTGCGGTGGGCGGCGCGCGCGGCGGCAGAATCCGGGGCCGCGATCTACCAGCTTCCGACCGGCACGGAGAACCTCTTTGCGCGCGAGTTTGGTATGTCCGCGTGCGTCGGACGCATGCTCGGGGCGGTAGAGGCGCAGCGGGTGCGCACGGTGGATGTGGGTGTGTGTAACTCGCGTCGGTTTTTGCTCATGGTTGGCGTCGGATTCGACGCTGGAGTGATCCAGCGGCTTGATTCTGCGCGTCGCGGCGCGATCCGGCACCGGAGTTATACGCTGCCGATTATGCGGGAGGCGGTGCGACCACGTCTTGGTCCGGTGCGCATCGAGGTGGATGGTCGCGAGATCCTACGCGGAGATCGCGGCGCTGTGGTCGTAGGCAACTCGCGCCACTACGGTGGGCGGCTCAACCCCGCGCGGGACGCGGCGGTGGACGACGGCGAACTGGATGTTGTGTTCCTGCCCGGCGCGACGACGCTCGGCATCGCACGGTGGGCGCTGCTCGCGCGGTTCGGGCGGCACGTGCCCCGGGGTGATCGCAACGGCGGGGGGGCGGTGTATGTACGCGGGAAACAGG
>JAJDDG010000118.1 GCA_029260435.1 Phycisphaerales bacterium
CGTTCGACGAACAACTATGGGCCTTGGCAGCATCCAGAGAAAATGATCCCGCGGTTTATCACAAACATCATCCTCGGGGAACAGATCCCGATGTACGGCGACGGCGTTTACACGCGCGACTGGGTACATGTGGAGGACCACTGCCGGGCGATTGTCGATCTCGTGGAACGGGGCACGATCGGAAAAACGTACAACATCGGTGGCGGGAAGCGCATCACCAATATGGATGTCGCGGGGCTCATTCTCGAAGTGCTGGGCGAGAGTGCATCGAGAATCGTGCATGTTGCCGATCGGCTCGGACACGATCGCGGATACGCGGTCGATCCTTCGAAGATCAAGGAAGATATCGGGTGGAGCGCCCGGCGAGGGTGGGCGGATGGGCTGCAAGAAACCGTGGGGTGGTACCTCACGCACGGGGACTGGTGGCGAGAGCTAACCGGGCCCGGAGGGTGAATCGGTACTATCCGTGCAACCTGAGCAATCCGAGAATGAATAATGCCCGATGAAGGGGTAACACGTGCGCGAGAGGTATGTGCACGCAAGTCCCATATTGCCACTGTTCGGAATAGCTGAAGGAGTCTTCCATGATCCGGGGCCGATACATAACCCATGCGCTCGCGTCCATCACTCTCGTATTCTGCGGGATTGCTCACGGGGACGTCATCCATGACGCTGTTGAGCGCGGCGATATCGAGGGGATCAAGGCAGCTTTAGCGCTCGGCGCTGGGCTGGAAGATGTAGACGAAAAAACGCAACGCACGCCGCTGATCGTGGCAGCATCGAGTCGGGAGTCGAATGCCGAAACAGTGTCGTTCCTCCTGGAAACAGGCGCTCTGGTCGATGGACGATCGTCGGACGGCAAGACCCCCTTGATCTGGGCCGGCGCGTTGGGTGACGCGGATCGGATCCGCGTGCTGCTCGAAAACGGTGCGGATATCAACGCGATGGATTCGAACGGGATGGACGCGCTGCGCTGGGCATGCGGGCGGTATGGGGATAACGAACGAGTGCAAGTGCTGCTCGACGCCGGAGCCAACCCAAACCTCGATAGTGAGCTCGCGTCTCCCCCCCTGCTGATGGCCGCCGGGATGGGACGAACCGAATCAGTGGAATTGTTGCTGAAGGCGGGCGCGATCGCGGACGTCGTCACCGCAAATAACGAAACCGCGCTGATGGCAGCGTGTGGACCCGGCGGAAAACTCGCCATCGTAGAACTGCTGCTCAAGCACGAAGTGGATATCAACCGGATCAGCAATCGCGGGTTCTCGGCGCTCATGATCGCAAGCGGGTACGGCGATACGGCAAAGATCCGCGTTCTCGTAAAAGCCGGCGCGGATATCAACATACGGGGCATCTACGGTCGCACGCCGCTGATGGAAGCGGCCGGCGGAGCCGGGATGGAGAATGTACGAACGCTCCTCGAATTGGGAGCGGACGTAAACATATTAAACGGTGCCGGGCAGAATATCCTGGCGGATGCGGTCGCCCGTGGTGATACGGAAATGCTCTCGTACTTCATCGACGCCGGGTGTGATGTCAACCTGAAAGACACGCGCAGTCAAACTGCGCTGATGCTCGCCGCGGTTTCTCATAATAGTGCATTGGTACGGTTATTGATCAAAAACGGTGCGGATATCAAATCAAGCGACGAGCGCGGCTGGACCGCGCTGCACGAGGCCGCGCGCTCGGGGAGCACCGCCTCGATCGAAGCCCTTCTCGAAGCGGGCGCCGACGTCAACGCCAGAGAAAACACCGGCGCAGCACCCCTTGCACTGACCACGCTTGTGTTTCCCGTGATGCAGGAAGGTGTATCACCGAGCACCCTCGGCTCTGTCGATGCAGCTCAATTGCTGCTCGCGAACGGCGCGGATGTCTCCTTTGTTGACGAGGTCGGACGCTCGTGTCTCCATTACGCCGCGATGTTCCGCAACACAAAGCTTTGCGAGGTGCTGATCGGCGCGGGGGGACGAGTGCAACTCCAGGACGTCGGCGGGCTCACAGCTCTCATGACCGCCGCCGCCCGCCCCGCGATGATGCAGGGCTTCTCGGTACCCGGTGATGGCGGGGTGTTCGAGTTGCTCATCAAGCACGGCGCGGAAATGAATGGGCAAGACCAATCCGGGAAGACGCCGCTGATTCACGCGGCGGAATTCGCCGACAAGGCGCGTGTCGAATCCCTGTTATCGCTCGGCGCGGACCCGACAATTGCAGATCATGATGGGCTGACCGCGTATGACTACGTCCACCTTCGCGACGGCAAGGATCCGGAGCGATACCCGATACTGCAACTGCTCAAGCAGATTTCCGACGACTGACCGCCGCTCTGTATGTAACCGCGTTCACTAGAGCGACAGCCCGGAAAAACCGAGCAGTTCATCGGTTGTCTCGTCATCCCGCATCACCTGTCGCCTGCGAGTGCGTGCACCGCGCTCGGATGTAAGTTGCGCGATGCGTGCGAGTAGTTTCAGTCCTCGCGATGGCACGATGGCAACCGCCGCGGGGAGTGTGTGCTCAAATAGACTGTCACTCCGGGAGATATACGCCTGCGTAGAGCCGGGCTCACCCTGGCGGGCACATCTGCCATTGAGCTGACGCTCCAGACGCTTCGAGAGCAGCGGTTCAGCGACCATCACGTGCAGCCCTCCAAGAGCTCGGACATGCGCATGAATGATGATATCTGTCCCCCTGCCCGCCATATTTGTAGCGATAGTGATGCGCCCGGGCTGCCCGGCTTCGGCGATCACGCGGGCTTCCTCTTCGTGGCGCACAGCGTTGAGCACGGCGCAGTAACCGCCTCTTGCACTGATATTATCCGCTAGCAAATCAGATGTCTCGACAGATTGACACCCGATGAGGACCGCCCTGCCGCTCTCACTCATTGCAATTGCTTCATCGGTAATTGCGACGAGTTTATGATCTGTATCAGCAAACAGAACCGGGGGATTCTGCTTGCGAAAAACGGGCACGTTGGTCGGGATAGATGTAACACTCAGAGCGTATATCTCCCAGAACTCGGCAGCGACCTCGCGAGCGGTCCCGGTTGCACCTGCCAGAGAAGCGTATCTCGAGAAGAACCGCTGGAAACTGATCGACGCGAGCGATTCCTGCAGCGCACGAGGCTCGATAGAGTGCTTTACTTCGAGTGCCTGGTGCAACCCGGCTTGGTATGTCCGATCGGGCATGAGGCGCCCGGTGGATGGATCGATGATCACAATACGCTCATCGATGATGGCGTAATCACGGTTCTCGGCATAATGATGCTGAGCGATGAGAGAGATCACAACGAGTTCTTCGCGCCGGCGATTCGATATCTGTTCGAAACATTCATCATTCGAATCGGTATGTCTGACGACATCCGCACCAACTTGTGAGAGGTGTGCACTGCGCGAGGCTGCTTCGCTTGTGAAATGAATCCCCTTGCGAAGCTGCTTCGCCATCCGATGAGTATTTTGCAGATGATTCATGCTGATGCGTTGCTCGGATTCACCGGACAAGATGAGAGGTGTGACAGCATCATCGATTAATACGGCGTCTGCCTCATCCACAATGGCACATTCGAGATGTTGAAGACGGGGCGAACGCGCTGTGACGCGACCGCTTGTGAGTTGATTGATTAGCGCCCCCGCACCACCAGGATACGGCTGCGCGTCGAGCCGATCACGGAGGTAGTCCGCAGCGACTTCACGCGGCGTCGTGTAGACGATGTCTGCCATGTAAGCAGAACGCCTGTCACGATCGGACGTCTCAGACGTGATCCCCGAAACAGACAGGCCGCACCGCTTACACAGTGGCATCACCCACCGGGCATCACGCGATGCGAGATAATCGTTGGCCGTCATCACATGGCATCCCCGGGTAGACCATGCCTTGATAACCGCTGCGATTGCGATCGTGAGCGTCTTGCCTTCGCCGGTCGCCATCTCGGCGATAAATCCATTCAGGATCGCGGCTGCTCCCTGAAGCTGCACCGGGTATGCATGCAACCCAAGCTCGCGGTGGGCGGCTTCGCGGACGAGCGCGAGAGCTGTTGGCATCGATTTATGAGCATGCCCGGGTTTGCCGAGTGTTGTACTGAGTATGGCGATCTGAGAATCGAGTTCCACGTCTGTAAGTACCCGGATCGTTTCTCGCAATTTTTCAGCACGATCGGCGAGGGCGAGATACTGCGCTGGAGAGTGGAGCGTACGGCACCAGAACCGCGCAGAGCGGAGGTACAACAGGTCCACACCCTTCGGGTGTTTGTCGGTTGTACGAAAGAGAGAACGGATCGGGTTGGCATCAACAGCCATGGTCATATGTTGAGTTCGCTCCCGATCGAGTTCGCGTACCAATCTCTCGCCCTCGCTAAGAGCGAACGGGGTGGGAGGTTTACGCGAACGAGTACCGTCTGGCCAGCCCGCAGATTGGTTTGTTCATTCAGATTGAATCGTAGTACGAACCCAGGTTCTTGAGTTTGCTGATTGGTGCCCGTTTCTGCTGCACGAGCCACTGTGTCCAACGATGCATGAAACACCCGATCCGGCGCGGTGACGGATCTGCACTCTGCAGTATTCATATCGCCTGCCATCAGGTGAGCGACCGCATCCTGGTTTGTAAGCGAAACTAGAACCAGCCGCTCATCCGTCGCATATGTGCCGATAATCTGCCCGCGCTGCAGATGCGCTCCGAGCATCAACACAGTCTCGTCCGGCTCCCATGCACCGGGGTACGGTGCGCGCACCACGAGGTTGTCGCGCTGCTGGATAACACTCTCTATAGCGCTGGTAATCACCGCGAGGCGGTCATCCGCCATTGCGGCCGCCGCAGGTGAAACCGTGTCTGCCAGGGCTGCTTGATACCGAGCCTGGACCGCCCTGGCGCGAAGCGAGTCATAACTTGCATCAATATCGACGCTTGATAGTTCCACGAGCAGTGCATCGGATTCTGTCATCACACCGCGACCAGCAAATTGGGTCACGACTCCGTCTTCCTGAGCACGAACAGCAGTCCACCGCGACGGCTCGACCATCGTGAAGAGAGTGATTGCGTGTGGAAAACGAACCCCCCCGACCAATCCTGCAATGACCGCGAGTGCTGCAACTGTTGTGAACAACGCCCGGTGGCGTCGATTCATGAGGTCCGGGCTTGTAGCGAGATAGGTGATAAAGCGGCACAACGGCCATACAAGCCAGACCCCGCCCGCAGCAATCGCCATAGCGACCCCGACTACGAAGAGTTGTTGGGCAACGAAAAATATGATCCCGACCAGCACCGCCACGCGGTACACCGCAGAGGCGACGCCATAAAAAGCAAGCAACGATGATTCGTAGCGGCTCGATGTCGGTGGATTGCTGGATCGAACGCCCCACGCATGACGCTTTACCAAATGCATGATCATCTCGCGGGACCGCTGAGCGAGGTTCGCCACTCCCAGCATGTCGCTCAGGATGTAGTACCCGTCGTAACGGAGGAGCGGATTGATGTTGAACAACAGCGTGGAGATCGAGCCGATAAACATGAGATTGAAGCAGAATATGTGCAGGGCGGCATGCTCTGGAGTGACCGCCCAGATTATCGCGGCGCACCCGGCGAGCGTGAGTTCCGCCATCATGCCCGCGGCTGCAACAACAATGCGGTGAGCACGCATGGGCAACGCGGTAGCAGACGATGCATCGACATAAGGCATCGGAATCATGACGAGCAGCATGACGCCGATCTGGTGCACCCCGCCACGGAGCCCCTCCTTATGCAAGAGTGCTTTGCAGGATGTGGCATGCGCAAATTCGTGCGTTAATTTGGCGATGACGAACGCTGCGTAGAGCAGGAGGAGATTGTTCGTCTCGAGCACACTCATAGTCTCTGCAGTTATTCGTCCACCACGCGGAAGTACAAACCACACAACCACGAGCATCAGCAGGCACAACGGCACAAGCGCGGCTCGGCTCCAGACGAGTGCGGCGAGTGGAGTCCATCGATCAAGCCACCGATCAGGATCCCATAGAGACATGCGGACAAACAGGAAGCTGTGCGCTCTGGCAACCCGCTCGGTGGATGTACGTTTGTTCGAGCGTCGCATGATCGCGCCAGCATCGGCGGGAAGATCACCGCGCAATAGGTTGGCGGCTGCGAGCTGACCAAGCACGCGGATCGCCTCGCCTTGCGTGGGGGCCTCGTCCCCATCTCGATCGACGCAGATCTGCCAGGCCTCCCCGACTGATCGCTTTGAATCGAGCAGCCCGACAAACCGGTACGCGGGGGCGGACATCCGGTGATAGGCGTCTGCGATAGGATCGTGCAGGACATACCATCGGCGGGACCGGAAGGTCTGGCGTACGATCTGAGTCATCGGGTGCAGCGACGGACGCAACTCCGCGATGCGGTACCATGATTCATGGAATGTCGGCCTTGCGTACGACATCACACAACGATAGCGGACGGGAGCAAGGAGAACGAGTCGGATGAAGATACCGTGGATTGTTGCAGCGATTGTTTCCGTGCTCGTGGTCTTCGCAGCACCGGCACCCGGCGGAGAGGCGAGCGAGCAATCGTTCCGTGGGATCGCTCGTGCGCAACAGGATATGCGCCTGAAGTTTGCCATCCCCGGGCGCGTTGCCGAAGTGCTTGTCCTCGAGGGACAGCGGGTGAGCAAGGGGGAGGTGCTCATCCGACTCGACGACCAGGATGCGAGAGAACAGCTGAAGGTGCTCCGACTTCGAGCAGACAGCACGATCGAGATCGATTCGGCGCAGGCTTCTCTAGATCTGGCGACAAGCGAGGAACAGCGTGTCAGAGATGCGCACAAAAACGGCGGAGCAAACGAATTCGAGGTCCGTCGAGCTGAGCTGGTGACCCTTCAGGCGAAACTCACGCTCGGGCTGCGCCAACGACAACAGTTGGAGGCGGTAGGCGCATTGCGACGCGCCGAGCTCGCGCTCAGGGAATACAGTTGCATTAGCTCGATCGATGGCGTTGTCGAAGAGATCGGTATCGAGGTGGGAGAACTTGTTGATCGCCACGCCCCGGTCGTACGCGTCGTTCGCGCAGACCCGCTTCGGATCGAAGTCTCGGTCGCGACGGCGTTCACATTGTCACTCCGGGCGAATGATCCCGTGAAAATTCGAGCCGTACTCTCCGATTCTGAACATATATTTACTGGACACATTGTGCGTTTCGCACAGATCGCAGACCCCGCGAGCGGGACGAGGATGGTCATTATCGAGGCGCCGAAGCCCGAGCAACTCCCGGCAGGTATCCGTGTGCTTGTCGAATTCAACCATGAAATGGATTAATGCTCGCCACTTCGCCCCCCCCCACTCCCTCCACCATGCGACTGCTGCTCACACCATACGACCTGGCGACCTGCTCGATTGCTGCGCGAGGTGCGCTGCTATTGGGTTGTGATATCGCGGTGGCCTTCCCTCCAGTCGAAACTCTATCCACACTGGGTGCGAACGCGCCAAGACTGATCGATGATGCGCTAGGGTGGCTCACACCGCTCCTGCGCGACGGGCTCATCTCGTTCGACGAGGAGTCAGCACAGCTCTGGCGTGACGCCGTTGAGACACATGAACAGTTGTCGGACCCAGAATGGTTCGGCTCAGCCTGTCCCCGAGAAGATCCAACACCCACCCACGACGAACGTACCCGACGGATGGTGTTGGACATCCTCCACGGCGGTCGGGAGGAATGGTCACGCCTGGCGATGGATATCTCGGCGGAGCGATATGCACAAGCCGAGGGGGTTGTTCTTGCGAGAGTGCGCGCCAACTCTAGGAGTGCAAAGATCGAACAGACCCTCGCCACAACGGCGTGCCGATTCTCGATGGCGGTTCCAGCACCCGCCGACCATCACGCGATCACCGAATGGCAGCAGATGATCGGTGGGTCTGCCGCTTCGCTGAACGGATCAATCGAGTGTGTGATCGATGCCGCACGCGAAAATACTGCACCAACACAAGCCACTCTCGATGCGTTGCGATCTGTGGCAGAGGAATACCGTGAGTCAGCAGAACTGATTGCCAGCGAGCGTGGGTGTGCGACGGAAATGGCTTCGGTAACGTGCGTGCGATACACGCCTGACATCACGTTCCTCGCGGCCCAATCGGCGATGGGCGCTTGGCAGCGCGTCCCCTCACGATCCGGAGAGCTGCCAGCTCTAGATCCGAGTGATGGAGCCTTTGCGCTCGTATTCAAAGCGATACGTATCCGGGCTTAGCGCACCAACGCGAGTTCGCCCGAGACTCGATCCGAGCCAGCATTGCCAACGACAAACTCATGCTCAAGATAGCGTGCCACATAATCCACAATGCTCGATGCTTCGGGGATGTCTGGATTATTCGTCATACCCATCGGCTCGAACCGCATCCCTTTGAACCGGGCAACCGCCTCGGCGAGTGGCAGACCAAACTGGATCGAGAGGCTGAACGCTCGACAGAACGCCTGGCACATGCCGCTCATCGTCGAGCCTTCCTTCGACATCTTGATGAAGATCTCGCCGGGGTTACCCGAACTATGCAGCCCGATGGTCAGGTACCCCTCGTGCCCGCCGATGGAGAACTTATGCGTGACAGATGCCCGATCGGGCGGGAGCGAGTGGCGGGGTGATGGACTGTGTTCCCGAACAACTGAAGATCGTGCCAACATCCGGATCCGCCTCGCATCTGGTCAAAGTGACTGTCTGGTTTCCCCGATGAGATATCCGGGGACGCCAGAGGTATCGACAGAGCTCAGAGTCAGGCTGGAGATTTGCATCGCACCTGCCGCGCCGCCCGTTCAGACACCAAACTTCGAAGACAGCTTCCAACTCAGGACAACTAGCGAGAACAACACGAGCGAGACGCCGAGAAGCCTCGACATTGCGCCAGGGCGTGTCATCCGATCCACCGGTTCCGAAGAATTGGGGGATGAAAACAGCGCGATCCCCGCGAGTGGGATGACTAGGAACAGTCCCGGTGCAATCCTCGCGAACCCGGATATCGCCATCTCACGAGTCTGGAAAAACACCGGAGCGAGCCCAGCTTCCAGATTCGCGCGGAGTTGTGACACCATGCTGGCGATCTCGAGCCAGACTTCTTTTCCTACGAGCCCCGTACATCCGAGCAACAGCAGGAGCAGCCCCACATCGCCGATCAGCGGCATCAGTGCAAACGAAACATGATTGCAGCTGGCAACCGCGATCGCGAGAGGCAGGAGGAGGCAGACCACCAATGCGATGAACACGGGGATCACTGTAAGAGCACCCACTCCCTGCCCATCCGGGAATGTTGTCACGACCAACGCCGAGCCTATCGAACACACGATAAGGAGCACATAGCTGAGTGAGGAAGCCGTTCGATTCGCGCAAGGTTGTGATGGCGTCTCAAGGCCATTGATGTCGTGGGCAGTTCGATCTATTGCGAGTGCTGCAGCGGAGGCGAGTAAGAGGAAAAATACATCGACAATGGATATCGAATCCAGAAGTGCGATGGTCGGTGCAATAATCGCCAGCGATACCCAGACCGCCCCGCCACCCATTACATGCCCTGCCGCCAACGTACCCTTTGGTCCGACTCTGAAAAACGCTAACCCGGTCGCACAGATCGACGCAAGAACCGGTACCACGAAAAAAATCCACAACGGTGAATAAGCTGGCGAACCACCGCCGGTGTTCACCAGCCTTGCAATATTCTGACTCATCAGTGTGAGCGAAAAGAGAGTGGGACCGACGCAAATCGTGATCGCAGAAGCGAAGACCCTCGGATCGATAGGCGAATCGGGATGTTCGGCAATCCTGGCTCGGATATGCACCGCCAGGCTCGTGACGCCCACCGAGAGCAGCACCACAAACACGAGGAACGGCGCGTTGAGAAAACCACTGGTCATATCCACAGCTTGAGCCTGATCCAATCGGTCACCCTGCGCGTCCAAACCATCAGCAGCGGGCGTCTGGTCGTGCGGATGGAGGCGTTTCCGTTCATCCCTGGCACCAGCCAGTCGGGTCGATCGAGCACCGCCGCCTTTGCCATGAGCGCCCGCCTGCCGTTGTGTTCGGATACAAGCGTGGATAGTTCCTCCACCTGAAACTCGAGCGGCACACCGGGAAATGCGGGCGTAATGAACTGTCCCCTGCTAGTGAGCTCTACACCTCTCATTTCTGGTTCTGGAATCGCCAACTCTAGGTAGATAGAACTCGGATCAACAATCTTCACAATCATCTGCCCGATCCCAATACTCGCGCCACCGAGCTGGCGGGCGTTGCCTTCGACCACGACACCGTTGATCGGTGCGATAAGCGTGGCGCCAACGAGCTGCTGCTCCAAGAGTCGGATTCGAGCGCGAACCTCATCAGCCCGAGCGTCTGCGATCGCGGCTTCGGCCGTGCGCATCTGGTCTCGGTAGTGCGCCGCGTCCGTCATATGCACGTGCTCCTCGGCACGTACCTGGATCAATTCGAGATCAAGCCTCGAAGTATCCAGCACCGCAAGCACGGTCTTGCCGCGCTCGACCGAATCTCCGATCTGGACGAATCCCTCGGAAACAAACCCGGAAAATGGTGCGGCGATTGAGCGAGTTTCAGAGGCAACGATCGTCGCGGTGGATGCCGCGTGATCCTGCCCATTGACAAACAACGACATCAAGAGAAACGCGACGAGAAACAACACGCCCAACTTCGCCCATGTGTGCGTTGGCCCGAGCAAAGCAGCGATCCTGCGTCGTGCCGAAATACGGAGCCTTGTAAGCACGCCCCGATCGTGCTCGACAAGATCAGCGAGTCGTCTTGAAAGGAGCTCGCAGGCAAGATGAGCGCTCTGTTGCTGTCGATCGGTGAAGCGAGTGCCGGCGAACCGTTCGAGCACGACAGCTCCAAGCACGCGGTCACCAACCCGGATCGGGCACGCGAGCACGTGAGCAGACGCGCCGTGCACGGCCGCGAGATCTCTGACGGCTCGTTTGATGACGGGTGCGGATCCATCGCCCGGCGAAATGATTACAGCATCCTGATCGATACACTCTTCAATGGCGTCCGTGATTGCGCGAACATCAGCGGATTTCTGCGTCACCTTTTCGGCATTGCTGACAGCGAGAATCCGCGGCGTTCCACCTTCGATGACACCGAGGCTCGCCCGGTCACAGTCCATGTGTGATGCATAGGCATCGCAGATTGACCTGTAGCTTGGTTTCGCTTGGTCGTAGACATTCGCTGCTGAGAGGACGAGCATCGCATTACGGAGATCGCAGCTCTCGCGATGAACTTCCTGGGAGTTCTCTCCCCGCTCCAGATTCTGGAACATGCCAACAGTCGCGATCGCCCGGGCATACCCCAGATGCTCAGGATTCACGTCATCATTGGTGAACAACGCGATTGTCGATAAAACGCTCTCCGATGAATTTGAAATTTGCAGAAGACGCCCACCCGATGCTCCGGCAGCATGCACATCGATCCAGACCCCGTCCGGACCCGAACTGCTTTGGATAACCGTTTGCAGCCAGGGTGGCAACGGCGCACCGGGGAGCAACCGGGGAAAAACCCCTTCGACCGATGGCGGCGAATTCTCTTCCGCACGGATCCACGCCGCACACTCGATGCCTGGCAACCCACCGAGCACACGAAGAGTGTTCTCCACAACATCTCCATCGCCCATGAGGAGACCGACGTCGATGATGCACCCTGCATCATGCACTGTTGCCGACCCGAGCACTCTGGATGTGTGTGATGACTCTTGGTTCATTCGGTGCGCATGCTCCGCGTCGCGGTATCATACGCACACCGTGATCGGATGTGTTACCCGGTGCGTCGCATCGTTGGCACCACGAGGGTGTGCAAGGCGTCCGAAATCTGCTTCGGCGTCAGGATCGCCTGCACAATACCCGCCTCGGCGACTGCACGGGGCATGCCGTAAACAACAGAACTTTCGGCGTCTTGCGCCAGGATCTGCCCGCCGACGGCATTGAGCTCTGTCGCGCCCCTCAGCCCGTCGTCACCGATCCCCGTCAGGACGATCCCCAGGCATCGCTTGCCCATGCACTTGGCAGCCGAGGCGAACAGTGCGTCCACACTCGGCTTGTAGAGCGTGCCTTCCGGCAGATCATCGATATGGATCCCCAGCACACCGAGTTTCGGCTGAGTGATATGTACGTTGAGCCCGCCACGCGCGATATAGATTTTCTTCCGCTCGATCAGCATCCCCGATTCGGCATGCAGCACCTGGCGGGAGGACATCCGTGTGAGGCGATCCGCGAGCGATTGCGTGAATACCTCGGGCATGTGCTGAGCGATGACAATTGGGGTCTCGAACCCATGGGGCAATGCGGTAATGATATTTTCAAGCACAGGAGGACCACCCGTGCTCGAACCAATGCAGATCAGCGAAAACTGATCGGGTCGATACTTCACCGACTTCGTTGAACCGCTCGGCTTGCTCGGTGCCGACGGGGCCGCGGGCAGAGCGATCCCGCGCGGGCGATACTGGGATTTGCTCAACGCCTTGACCCGGGAAATCAGCTCAGTCTGGATCTTGGTGATATTCAGCGAGATGTGCGACTGCTCTTTAGCAAGCACATCGGCCGCACCGAGCTTGAGGGCAGTAAACGACGCCTCGGAGCCTTCTGTAGTGAGCGAACTCACCATGATCACATGCGTGGGACAGTCGCGCATGATCTTCTTGAGCGCCGTAAGCCCGTCCATCTCGGGCATCTCGATATCCAGAGTAATCACCGAAGGACGGAGCTTTTTAGCAAGTTCGTAGCCTTCTTTGCCGTTCGCCGCAGTGCCCACGACCTCGATCTGCGGATCGCTCTCGAGCATGGACACAATGGCTTTTCTCATAAAAGCCGAATCATCTACTACGAGAACACGCATGATTCTCTCCATCAACAGAGGTGAACACGCACAAGATCCAACCGACCGCGCTCCGAGATCTCACCGAGACACCTTCTCCCTTGGGAGAGATCGCTCGGGATCACTCAGGCGGCCACCTTTGACATCGTTTCTTCGATCCGCTGGGACAGAAGATCCGGCGTAAAGGGTTTCACGACGTAATTATTCACACCGGCCTTGATCGCCTCGATGACGCGCGCCTTCTCAGCTTCGGTCGTCACCATCATGACGGGAGATTTACCACCCTTGGCGCGATATTCCTTGACGAACGAGAGCCCGTCCATGTTCGGCATGTTCCAATCGACAAGCAGCAGTTCGGGCTCGAAGGAGGAGAGCTTGCTCAGCGCATCGAGCCCGTCGCAGGCCTCCTCGATCTCCTCGTGCCCCATCTGCGTCAGGATGGACTTCTGGATGTTTCGCATTGTTTTCGAATCGTCAACAAGTAGGATCTTCATGGTTCTGTTCCTCTTCCTGGTCTATCTGAAGCTAGTCGTTAGCTCGTGGCCGAAGCGGAAGCACCCGAAGATGCGCCTTCGCTCTTGTTGATACTTTTGATCGCCAACTCCAAACAGAACTCGCCGCAGTCGCACGAGCACGGGATGTTGACGGAGGTTACATCCTTGCGGCCGTAGACCGCATGGTTTGCACCGATCACAACCGAGGGGCAAGTGATGCTGACGGACATGCCATCAAACTGGGCCTTCGCACCACCGGCGATCATGTTGACGATCTCACCGATAGCGTCACACAGATCCTCTGTGTCCTCCTCAGCGCATTCCATACCTGTAAAAATGCTCACGAGGCGCTGAGCGGTGCTCATCGGAAAACTGATGACAACATTGCCATCCACATCACCGTTCATGCCGATGATCCCGGATACGTCGAATTTGGACTGATCGATCGAGCCCATCGTTGGCTCGCCGATCTCGACGGGCAATTGGAACATCATTTCAAAGATATTCTGGGTCGATTTAATGACAGGGAGTACGAAATTGGAATCCACAACAATCCTCCTGGAGGGTTGATCGCGATCAGACCGCGATACTGGTTTGTGCGGGAACCGGAGCCCCCTGGTCATGAGAAACTTGGGCGCTCCTCGTGAGCGCCGTTATATCGAGGATCAGGCTGACATCACCGTCCTCACGGATGGTCGCGCCAGAGAACGGCCCACCCGATGTGTACTCGTCGTCGAGTGACTTGATCACGACTTCCTGCTGACCGACAAGCCTATCGACCAACAAGCCGGCGCACTGCTGGCCGGATTCGATCACAACCGCGAACTGCCCCGTCTGCTCGTCCCTCGGCTCGCCGAGCAGGTCGGTCATATCAACCAGGGGTAATACCGTCTCGCGGAGACGGAGCACCGCTGCACCCGCCACGGAATAGCAGGTCGACTCGTCCGGCTTGACGATCTCGATTATGTTCGCGATGGGGATCGCGTACTCGCTCGTGCCGACTCCGACAAGCATCGCCGGGAGGATCGCCACGGTGAGCGGGATTGTAATCTCGATGGTCGTACCTTCGCCCTGCGTGGAGACCACATGGACCTCGCCGCCGAGCTTGCTGATGTTCGTCCGAACGACATCCATCCCGACGCCGCGTCCCGAGAGATTGCTCACCTCGGTCGCGGTAGAGAAGCCCGCCGCGAAGATGAACTGGTAGACCTCGTTGTCTGTCAACGAAGCGACCTGCGCCTCGGTCGTGATCCCGCGCTTCACAGCAAGCGACGCGAGCTTCTCGCGGCTCAGCCCCTTGCCGTTATCAACGATCTCGACCCGGACGTGCCCGCCTTGGTGAGCGGCGTTAATCGTGATCGTTCCGGTCTCGGGCTTGCCCGACGCGAGCCGATCAGCCGGCATCTCGATGCCATGGTCCGCGGAGTTTCTCAGGATGTGCACCATCGGATCGGCCAGGAGTTCGAGAACACTCTTGTCCACTTCCGTTTCGCCGCCGATGATCTTCAGATCAATTTCCTTGTCCGTTGAGCGGGCGAGATCGCGGATGATGCGCGGGTACCGCCCGAACAGCTTGTCCAGCGGCTGCATCCGGGTGCGCATCACACCGACCTGCAGTTCTCCCGTGAGTCGATCCAGATCGCTCACGGTGCTGGTGATCATTTCCTTGACTTCGTGGGGCAGCGTGTGATCGGAGAGTGTTCTGCCGAGCCCTCGGATCTGGTTCTTTGTTAGGACCATCTCACCGACGAGGTTCATCAGCGATTCGAGCCGCTTCACCTCCACGCGGACTGTCTGCTCGGCGCCGCTCGTTCCCGTCGGCGTTTCGCTCTTCGGGTCATCGCTCTTCGGTGTTGTGGGGCCAGCGGCTTCGCTCACGGGGGTATCGGTTGCCACGCTAGATGGCGATGAACTCTCCGGGATGAACACGCCGTCGGCTTCGAGCACCTCGATCGCGGTGGTCGCGTCGGCAGACGCTTGATCCTCGATTTTCTTCCCGCTAAGCAGTGTTTCGAGACGATCTGCGAACTGTTCGAGCGGCCAGACCGGTTCCCTGCATTCGCCAATCATCTCCGCGTACGGGTTGATGAGGTGGATGATCGTGCGGACACGCAGCGCGATCGCGGGAATCAATTCTTCATCGACCGTGATGAGGGAATCGCCGACGGCTCGCACCATCTTGACAAGCGAGACCAGGATCTCCAGATCAAAGAAGCCCGCCGTCGCCTGCATAGTCTCTGAGAGATCGACAACACGCTGCGAGATCTCGCCGGCACCGGCTCCCTGAGCCAGCTGCTCGATGCAGCTCTCAAGCTGCGCAGCGCTGTCGAGCAGATCGTCCACCATGAACGGGAGCACGTCGGCTTTCTGCGGGGGAAACTCGATCGATCGCACCTGTGCGCCACCCGGCGCAACAGCATCCGCGGCTCCAGCAGACCCACTCTCGTCTGGTGTATCGCTCGATGAAGCCGTTGGTTGAGGCGATTTTATATCGGCGATCTTGTGCAATGCGTCGATCAGGTGCTGCGGGCCGTAGGTGATCGCATCGCCATCAGCCATCTCCTTGAGCTGGTTGCGGATGATATCCACACTTTTGAGCATACAGTCGATCACATGCTCGGTGACCTCCACCTCACCCTTGCGCATCTTGTTGAGCGCGTCCTCGGCGGCGTGTGTAAACGAGGTCATCGCGTCGAGATTGAGGAAGCTTGCCGCACCCTTGATCGTGTGCAACGCGCGAAAGATCTGGTCGAGCAACTCTGTATTGCCGGTCTCTGTCTCCAGCCTGACCAGATCCACATCCAGTTGCTCGATGAGCTCGTTCGATTCCGTCAGGAAGTCGTTGACAAGGCTGTCATCGATGAAATCGTTCACTTGAGACTCCCCGTGGTTTCCTTGGTGTACGCGAACGACTGCGGGATAGGCATCTGGTGGAACGGGATATCCATGCCGCGCAGATTCTCCGAATGTCCTATGAACAACGTGCCGTCAATGGTGAGCTGGTCGTAGAACATCTGCACACAGCTGGTTTTCATCTCGTCATCAAAGTAGATCATGACGTTGCGACACATAATCGCGTCCCACATCCCGTGACGCTTCGCCGCGAGCGTGTCACGCAGATTGTGCAACTCGAAGTTGACCATCTGCTTGATTTCGTCGTTGAGATGGAAGAGGTTGCCCTCCTGCTTGAAATACCGCTGCTGCACGAGCGGATCGACCGACCGGAAGCTGAACGATGTGTACGAGCCTTTTTGAGCAGCGAGCAAGCAGCGTTCGGAGATATCCGTACCGAGGATCTCGATGTGCCAATCGGGCATCCGCAAACCGAGCGTGCGGTGCATGATCATGGCGAGTGTGTACGGCTCCTCGCCGGTCGAGCACGCCGCCGACCACAGGCGGATGCGTTTCGATTCTTTGCGGGATTCGAGCAGCTGGGGCAGGACGCGCTTCTCGAATACATCCAGTTGAGGCTGGTTCCGAAAGAAGCTCGTCTCGTTGATCGTGATCCGATTGAACATCTCCTGGAACTCGTCCTTCTGGTACGGCCCCATCGTCAGGAAGGAGATGTACTGCGAGAACGAGGTCATCTCGAGCTCTTCCAGGCGACGCGAGAGACGGCTCTCCATCACATATTTCTTCGCGTCCTGAAAATGGATCCCGGATCGGTCGTACACAACCTTGCGCATACGCTCGAACTCATCCGTCGTCATCGAGATGGTCATGGAAGTCAGTGGCATCAATGTCTGCTTTCTACAAAATGGGACTCTGTCACCGATTCAACAATCGCCCTGCAAACGCTCATGCCGCGTCGGCCGCAGCCTGCTCACCCGCGGCACCGAGATCCACATCTCCGAACAGCTTGTTCAGATCAAGCAAGATCAGCAGGCGATCATCGAGCTTGCCAACACCCTCGACATAATCGGTCTCAATCCCGGAGACCATGGTGGGCGGGTCGTCTACGATGTTCGCGCTGATCCGGAGTACCTCGTTCACCTTGTCTACGGTGAATCCGATCACGCGTCCGGAAACCTCAACCACGATGATGCGGTTTTCCGAAGTGGACTCCGAACACCCCAGACCGAACCGGGCGCGAAGATCGACAACGGGAATAATCTTTCCGCGAAGGTTGATCACACCCTCGACGAATTCCGGACTCTGCGGCACGCGGGTGATCTGCATCATCCGGTTGATCTCCTGGACGCGCAGGATCGGGATCGCATACTCCTCAACCCCAACTACAAATGAAACAAGCTGGAGGAGTTCGCTGTCGTTCTGCGTGTTCGTGTCTTGCATGAGATCCGTCGTTGTGCTGGTGGTGGTCATTTCGCGTCTCCGATTACTGGATATCAGTTGCTGCGGGACAGCCCGCGTCGTCCCTTGAGATGTCGCGCACTATCGGGCACGGCCCATCGCGAAGATCGTCTTGCGTGCTCCGAGACTTAATCTCTATTAAGTGAGGCACAGAATCGTTTTCTTGTTCCCCCTCCGACTTGGGCGGGATGAAGATCCGCCCCCGCTGCTTGCCTTATCGGGGTCGCTGAGAGGCATCCGGGGATCCTGTCAAACTCGCGGCGCGGTATCCGGACTTTCAGTGGGTCGGGTTGCGTCCGTAAACACACCCGCAGCACTGCGCCGGAACGCTCGCGAGGTTATCGCAACCTTTTTTTCTCTCGCGCTTCATCCACCGCCTGGTGGGGTCGATGTTATGGCCACCTGTGGTTAGTGGGCCTTGTAAACGGCCCGAGAAAACAGCCACACACGAGTGAAAAAGACGCCCAGCCGGAGTGCCCGGCGTCACAAACAGACCGCAGGAAGCGCCGGTTCAGGAAGTTTAGTCAAGCGGGCGACGTGTTCCGCTGGCAGACAATCAACGGTTCAGGGAGGACCAATGACTCGTATCAACACTAACGTCGCTTCGCTGCTTGGGCAGCGCGTGCTGGGACAGAACAATCAGTCCCTGAACGAATCGCTCGAACGCTTATCAACCGGGCTGCGGATCAACCGCGGCAAGGACGACCCCGCGGGGCTGATCGCGTCTGAGAATCTTCGGGCCGAGAAAACCGCGGTCACCAAGGCGATCTCGAATGCCGTCCGCGCCGACCAGGTCGTGAACATCGCTGAGGGCGGTCTCGACGAAATCTCGAGCCTGCTCAACGAACTGCAGGGACTCGTCACGGAGACGGCCAACATCGCCGGGCTTTCCACCGAAGAGAAGGAAGCAAACCAGCTCCAGATCGATTCGATCCTGCAAACCATCGACCGTGTCGCCGCCGCGACCAGCTTCCAGGGCAGCCGCCTGCTCAACGGCAACTTCGACTACGGGACGACAAACGTCAGCGCCGCTGTCTCGTCGTTCAAGGTCAACGGTGCCAAACTGGAATTCGGCGGCTCCCGCGATGTGGACGTGCTCGTCACGGGCTCGGCCCAAGTCGGCGGGTTCTTCCTCTCGGTCGGGGCGAACAACCTCAACCTCGGCGATGCCTCCGATCAGTTCGTCATCGAGATCGCCGGCACCGAAGGCTCCCGCGAGCTCTCCTTCGCGTCGGGCACTCTGATTACGGATGTCGTCGCTGCGATCAACTCCTTTACAGACGTCACTGGCGTGACGGCGACCGACGCCGGTACCGGCTTTCGGATCGACTCGAACAAGCTGGGATCCAACGAGTTCGTCTCGCTCAAGGTCGTAGACGATGGCAACATCGGCAACACCGCGAACATCGGTATCTACAACTTCCTCGCCGCCGACACCACCAACGCCGATACCTCGGCTCACACCGATTTCACCGACGCGGGCAACCCGCTCAAGGATCTCGGGCAGGACGTCTCCGCGACGATCAACGGCATCGTCGCCACGACGAGCGGCACAACCGCCAACATCAACACCGATTTCCTCGACGTCGAGATCGATCTGGCCACCTCGGGCTTCGCAGCGCATGCCCAGGCGCTGGGTTCGGTGAACGCGCTAAGCATCACCGGCGGCGGGGCCAACTTCCAGCTCGCTGGCAAGGTGGATATCGCGGGCAAGGTCTCGCTGGGCATCCAGAATGTTGCCGTCCGGGCGCTGGGTCAGTCCGACCTGTCCGTCTCAGGTACCACGAGCACATTCTTCCTCGCATCAATCGGCTCGGGCAAGGCTCTGAACATGGTCGATGGCGACACAGGAGCCGCCCAGAAGGTGATCGAAGAGTCGATCCGCAATGTGTCTTCGCTGCGAGGCCGCCTCGGTGCGTTCCAGAAGAACACCGTAGGTGCGACGATCCGGAGTCTCGGTGTCTCGCTCGAGAACACCACCGCTGCCGAGTCCGTCGTCCGCGACGCCGACTTCGCCGTCGAGACCGCCGGGCTCACCCGCTCGCAGATCCTTGTCTCTTCGGCAACGAACATCCTCGGGATCGCCAACTCCCAGCCGCAGAACGCTCTGCAGCTGCTCGGGTAATCCCTCTTCCAGTATTTACGGTTCCCTGAACCGATGAACCGTCCCGGATAGGAGTCCGGGGCGGTTTTCGTTTTTGCGCCCCCTCATCCGGCTCGTGGCACCCATCTCGGAGCCCCCCCCCGCTCCCTACCCGCCCCCCTCGCCCTGCAGGACCTCTCCCGGCCCATCTCTGTCCTTTCACGAACGGGCGTCATATAGCTGGCGGGAGCCCGGATCGGGAGCAACCCAAGGGCCGGACAATCCGATAGGATGTCTAGCCACCATCGGGGTGTAGCGCAGCTTGGTAGCGCGTCTCGTTCGGGGCGAGAAGGTCGCAGGTTCAAATCCTGTCACCCCGATTAAGAGCGGAAGCCCTCGGATAACAAGGTCTTCCGCTCTTTCGTGCGCTCATGTAAGGCGAAGGGTCCATCCCGGCTTGCCTAAGTCGGGTGGGGAATCTGGAAGCCAAGGCTCTGAAGAGAACCGGTTGCCCGCTTCAGGTCTTTGTCTCTGACCAATACATAGTCGCGGGGGAATGTTGAGATGATCAAGAGGTTGATGCCCTCGGCAGCGAGTGCCGATGCGATTGCGGCTAGAAAGCCCAGCGTTTCAAACGGCGTGAGGATCCGAAACTCGATAAGGCGGAACCAGGCTTCGATCGCCAAGTGGTCCGAGTCTTGGATACGGCTCTCTGATGTCACCACGGTCTTATCGTCGCCGCAGGAAAAGCACATCAGGTGATCGGTGGGGTCGGGGAGTCGCTCGACGCTGAGGAACGCAAACCGCTCGGAGGCGATTTGCACTTGTGTTGATCGGATGACTCGCTCAAGCTCAACGCCAGAAGATGGAGTTGTTGACATCGTTCAAATCCATTCCTGCTACGTGACTGTGCGTTGAGTGATGACCTCACCCGTGTGTTTCGTGCTCTGCGGCTCAAAGAGGAGCACGGATGCGCCTTGTGGTGCCATGGGGTTGTGCTCGACACCACGCGGGACCACAAACATCTCACCCTTCTCAAGATGAACATCGCGCTCCCGTAGCTGGATCGTGAGGAAACCTTCAAGCACGAAGAACAACTCATCTTCATCGGCATGGCTGTGCCAAGTGAGTTCGCCTTTCAACTTTGCGAGCTTGACGTACTGACCGTTGAGAGCGGCGATGATGTGAGGGGCCCACTCTTTCTGGAAGCATCCCAGTTTGTCCGCAATGTTGATCTTTCGATTCTCCATTACTTGCCACCAAATCGCGACAGGATCCAGTCACTCACCAGACGCATCGCGTCTGATGACATCGTTTCCGTGAGGCGTCCAAACTCCGCGGGGCTGCCGGTCTCAGTGTTCTGCAGCAGGTGGTTCAGTCCGGGAAGCACCACGACGGTCTGATCATCGTCTGGCGAGTCTGCGAACGCTGCGGTGAACGAGGGCGCATGCTCCTCGGCTGGCATGATCGGGTCATGCCCACCGAGCACCGCTAGCGTGGGGGTCGCCAAGCGTCGGAGCGCGGGACGGGGGTCATAGCGCATGACGAAGCGCGAGTTGGGCAGATCGAACTGCTGGATCATCTGGCTGATAACCGCCTTGCTCATGCCAGCTGAGGCAAGTGTGTCCGGGTCGATTGTGTCGATCAACTCGAGAGCGTTCTTCCGCATCTGCGGGATCGCGGATTCATCCGCCTTTGTTTCCTCCAATGCACTAGACAGAGCAGCAAGAATCCTGATGTTCATGTCAACAGCCACCTTGGGAGCGCCGTTCACACGCCCCCTCGCGGCCGCTGACACCTGGAGAGAATCAGAACCCGGCAGCGCCGAGCCCACGAGCGAAATGAGAAACGCGACATCGCCGGATTGTTCCGTCGCGATGATCGCGGCGAGGGCGCCCTCTGAATGGCCGATCAGGCCCACACGACCAGCATCGACACCGGCGCGGCCCAAGAGAAACGCGGCGGCCGCAAGCGCATCACCCGCAAAGTCATCCGGCGTCGCCGAGGCGTGGTCGCCACCCGACTCACTCGTTCCGCGGTCATCGTACCGAAGTACGGCGATTCCCTGGCGTGTAAGATAATCGGCGAGCACAAGGAACGGCTTGTGCCCCATCATCGAGGAGTTTCTGTCGTGCGGCCCCGAGCCGCTGATGAGCACAACACCCGGGTACCTGCCCGAACCGGAGGGGATTGTGATGGTTCCCGCGAGCGTGATCCCGGCGTCGCTGTTCTCGAAAGTGATATTTTCAGAGAGGTATGGGAAAGGCGGGGTTGGCTCTTGGGGGCGTTGGGGGGGTATAGCGGCGTCATCACGCGAGAGATCGAGGGGCAGCGACATAGACCCCTGCGTGAAAGTCCCACTGATCAAGTCCTGCTTCTCACTCAATGTCCCGGTGTACGAAGCCCCGCCGGGCAGGGGCAACTTCAGCGTGATGGAAGTGTTCTCGGTTTCAATGTCCTCAATTTGAATGCCGAACCCGCCCTGCGCCGGCACATCCATCGAGGCTAAGAGGGTGCCCTTTTCGTCGGAAGTGATATGGAACACGAAGCCGACATCCTGCTCGCCCGCATGGAGTGTGCCTGACCAGTTGCCGATGAACGCCTTTCTGTCCTGTGCGAAGCTCCCCTGAGCCACGGAACAAAGAAGAACGAGCGTCATGGTCGCCCTAAGGGTTTTGGTAAGAATCATCACGCTATTTCCTTTTATTGTTTGTAATGCCGTTGAGCAGATGCTGCATGTTGGCGGTGTATTCGTCGATCGCCTTTCGCCCGGACACGGTGAGACGGAGCACGGTCCGTGGCCGCTTTCCGACAAATTCCTTCTTCATGTCCACGTATCCGGCCGACACAAGCTTGTTCAGATGAGACGAAAGATTTCCTTGTGTCAGCCTCGTATGGTGCATGAGGAAGAGGAAATCGGCATGGCTCACGACATAGAGGTGGCCGAGGATCACAAGCCGCGCCGGCTCATGGACGACCCTGTCGATGTCGGGCACTTGGACCTGGATTTCAGCCGGATCATTCGCCATGCGTGTCGATCTCCATCGGGCCGATGGGATGCCGTCGGATCAATAGGATGAGCTGGCTTCCGCCCCAGGTTCCAATGAGAACACCTGAGATCATGAGCGCCACGCTGAGTGAAAACGCGCCCGCGAGCGACAGACCTGAGGCGGAAAGAAGAATACCTGCGTGCACGAAGAATCGCGGAGACCGAAACGCCAAACCAGCGGCAACCAGCGGGATCGAAAAAACAGCGGCAAGCAACATCGACTTCTGGTCGTGCAGGAAGTCTCGCCAGGGAGCATCGAACACGACCGTGCCGAGCAAGATCAGCAGTAGCAAGCAGACCGCGATTGCTGCAACACGTTTGGCAAAGCGGATGCGAGCGATCCGCGTGCTGTCGAGATGTATCGCACCGACGCGCGGTTCGACATAGTCTCTCCGCAGCTTTTTCCAGATCGGGACAGCCAACACGAACACCGCGATGTGCAGGTAACTGTCGGACATGGAGTGGATTGCGAACGCGATCAAGAAGATGCCGAGGAGCAGTTCCGCCGCTCCGTCCGCGAATGTGGAGTGCAGGGCCCGATGCTCAAGATCGCCAAGCGTTGGGCATTGGCGTGCAACCTCTATAGCTGTGTCATCCATGGAGACATTGTAACACAGTATGGTTTGCAAAGCAAACCCTAAGCGACAATTTGTCACACTCCTATTCACAGATCGCAGATCCCTCCGCGTAGCTGTGACTCACTCACAACTGCATCGAGAGGCTTGTCCGGCAAGAATTCTCAGAAAACACGAGAGATCGCGTCTCTGGGCCCCAATTCCGGATCTCACACGCAAAAAGTTCAACTGGTGTCCTGTCACCCCAACTTTGCATGACAACCCACCCCAGCGGTGGGCTGTTGTCTTAGGTGGACGCACCCTCGCCGCATCGACGAAGTGGCACGCCACCGCCACTTTGTGGGAGAAGCTCCCAACACGACGCAATAAAAAAGAACGCCCCCCGGGGAGGGCATTCTTGTCCGATGTATCGGCCGCTACCAAGGGCGAAACCCCGTCGCGGCATTATCTTCTCATCGCGGAGTTTTCCGCGAGGCAGTTAGCTGGCGTTCCGTCGCCGACGCATCAGCGCCAAACCGCTCATCCCGAAGATCGCCGCAGACGCTGGCGCGGGAACGGGCAGACCCCGCTCGGGGGACAAGTGGAACTCGATGCCGTTGCGGACGATGTCCAGCAGCGCGTTGTTCGTTGTCGCGTCGAGCTCGAACTGGAACTCGTACGACATCGTCATGTCGCGGTTGAGGCTCAACGCCTGAGTAGCGAGGCTGTTGTCAAAGAGGTAGTCCACGGAATCCTTGGAATCGACAAGGCCGAACAAGTTGTCAGCATTGCCATCGATATCCGCCTCGAAGACACCGTTACCGCTGCCATTCACGAAAACAATCTTCTCGCTGCCGGTAGCGCCACCGAAATCGAGCTTCATATCGCCCGGGTTGTGGTGCGTCTCATGATGGATGCGGTACGAAGCCACATCCGCTTCCGTCAGCCCGGCATTCGGATCGAGGTTCCCAATGGGAAAATCAGCACCCTTCCAGTCCAGATCCTGCCAGATCATGTTCTTCGCAAAAAGGGGAGCTTCAACAAACAGGAAGAAGTACTCCGTGCCCGAGTTGTCGCCAGCACGCGTACCCGTACCGTACCGAATCTTCGTTGTGGCAGACTGATTGTTGAAATCACCATAGATGCTGTTGGCGGTCTGGTGCCCGCTGTACCATGTGACTAACTCGTTGCTGGCGTAGCTATCCCCGCCGCCGAAGATGCCGTCCATCGTGATACTGGCACCAGCAGAGCCAGCCGCGGTAGCCAAGGTCAATGCAATCGCGAGTTGTTGCTTCATGTCTCTTCCTCTGTTCTCGGCCCGATGACCTTCAATCTGCTCTACACATGTAGAAAAGATTCGGCTGTTCATTGGAAACCTAGACCCCGTGCAGAGGCGAACAAGCAGCAAAGATGCGCACTTACTAATTGCGCAGGCTTGTGTTGGTAGTAACGATTTCGCAGGCCGGTTTGGAATGGTGGTAACGACTTTGCCGGTACTGTTGTTGGCCGACGTAGATGCGAGGGAATGCAATCGGTTTCCGACCCGTTGAATGCGTGTCCATGCCCCGAACACATACGCACATAAGATCGCCCTTCACCGCTCGCCCGCCTTATCGCCCCGCCACCCCTGCAGATCCATGATCTTCTTTGATATACACGCGCTTATAGATAGATAGAGGATCAGGGGACTCATGGATCATTTTGGGAGGCGGAACATCTCCGGGTCTATACCCCCCCATACGCTGAGCCCGATCTCCCCCACCGATTCATCCACAGCGCCGCGCCCGCGTCTGATAAGCAATACGCATCATGAATTCCTGCCCCGCACCTAGAGCTCGCCGTTGAGTCAGTCACCGACTCAGCCGATGTCTACCCGGTGCGGCATCGGTGCCGCGATGTCCACAGATAAACAGCTACGGGGAGTCATACTCGTGCGGAAGTTCATCAGCTCAATTATTGTTTCGCTCGTCATCACGGCCCCCGCCCTCGCGGATGACCTCGGCGAACTCACCTCTCGTTCCATCCAGGCACACGCGAAGATCGCCTCCATCCAAACCGAGATGGATGCCGCTCTGGGCGAGCGTCGGGCGCAGTACCAGGGCCTCCTTGCCGCGCTGGATCAGCTCAAGTTCCCCGCGATGAACGCCTCGGCTCTGGCGGAGATGGACAAGAAGATCGCCACAGAAACACAGACGCTCAAACAGTTCCTGAAGATGGGCACGCCCACCGAATCCCTGCAATTCACCTACTCGCGCATCATGGAACTGACCATGAAACGCAACGCCGGCTCGATCACTTCCGAATCCGAGCGGAGCGAGTTCCGCTCGACGATGCAGTCTGAATTCACGCGTGTGAGCGACGAGATCGAGCAGATCGAGAAACCATTCAAAGCTAAGATCGCCAAGGTCACCAAGTCCGTCTCCAAGGACGACGCCGAGCTGACCAACGAACTCTCACAGTTCTTCATCGAGTCCAAAGGCACGTCGCTCAAGCATGCAAACGCCACCATGCACACCGCGTTCGCCGGATTCGAGTGGTACAACGCCTCGGGCGAACGCATCGCTTGGGCGCACATCCGCTTCCGCTCGCAGGACGAGATCGAAGACGCCGACCGCCAGGAAATGCTCAACGGCAAATTCCCCGTCCGCACCGCGAACGACAACTCCCTCTGGGTCTGGGCGGGCAACTTCCTGATCACATTCGTCCCCGTCGATGAGAACCTCAAGGACGAAGAAACTCTCAAGGACGCGATCTTCGACTTCGTGAAGCTCGGAGCACTCGCCAAGATTAACGCCCAGCCGGACGGCCCTCTCGCAGAAGTCTTCGAGTAGCCCCGGCACCTTTTCATAAGTCCACCGACAAGCACCGTCTGACCACATAACTGGGGTCAGACGGTGTTTTCTTGCGCCATAAATGAGACTACCGCTCGTTATGCACCGACGATGTAAAACGCTCTGCGATCCACTCCGAGAGCATGTCGGGGTACCCGTCGCAAAAGCGATCTGGATCCTCAACCTTTGTAAGAATATGGCTGGCATCCTCCACGATCCGGAGTGTCACATCTTCGTTGCCCCCCTCACGCAGACGCTGTTTGAGAAAGCTCGCACTGCGTCGGGGCGGAAGGAACTCGTCCCGCTCGCCCCACACCGCCAGCACCGGGCACAGCACCTTCGGGTACGCTTCTATCTCGACGCGGACCTTATCAAAATCACCCGTGGCCAGTGAGCCGCGCTCCAGGAGCATGTAGAACTGACCCGCGCTTAGCGACATCAAGCGGTCAAAACGATCCAGATCGACCACGCTCAACTCAAACCACGCCTCATACCTCCAATACACCAGGGCCAGCTTCAACTGATCCCACATCGCCCCCCGCGCCGCCTCGCTCTCTGCATCTCGCATCGTGCGAACCGTCTCCACGAGATCCCGCCACGGCTCGCTCGCCCACCGGCGCGCCTTCATCTCGACAAGGTGCCACTCAACGAGAGTGGGATCGCTCAAGAGCCCGACCAAGATCTCCTCAAGCAATAGCGCCCGTTGGATTTCCTCGACCTCCATACCCCGCAGTTCCCCCTTGGTCTCGATGCGGTACCGAGCCGCCTCGCCTATCGGCACGCCGAACGCACCGGACACGGGCAGCGCAAATGCAACCGAGTTGTCACGCGACGCCGCGAGCATCGTAATCAGCGCTCCCTCGCTGATACCCATGATGCCGACAGCATCATCGCGGACCCGCTCTTGCTCAAGCAGGCACCGGACCGCAGCAATCGCCTCATCTGCGCGATCCGCTCTGGACTGGAGCATCGCGTTGCCGGTGGAGCGCCCGAACCCGGGTGAGTCGTAGACGAGCGCCGCGATGCCCGCCCCCACAAAGTGCCCAGCCAATCGGCGTTTCATATGAGTGATCGGTCCGCGCTCGGAACCACCCAGGATCACCACGCCGGGCACTTCACCTTCACGTTCCGGAATGAACGCGATCCCACCCAGTGTCGAACCACCGTTCTGAAACGTCACCTCGACCCGTTCACACCCCTCCTCGGGAAACGAGGGATCCACGCCGGGCGGTGCGCTCATCGAGAGTCCGGCGCAAATACAGATAGCCATCAGAACCGCCGAATTCCATAGACACATCGTTCTGTCTCCTCGGGTACGAGAGATGTCACCTCATACCGGGTCATACAGATGCCGATCGTCTCGGTTCAACTATCACCCACCCGAATTCGAGCACTGGACTTAAAATAAACGGAAGACACGGGAACTAAACGTGGGGCGCAGAGGGCTACCCCAGGTTCATCGTTATCAGGAACTCAGCGTTGGACTTGCTCTTCTTGAGGCGAGACTTCATCAGTTCCATCGCCTCGACAACATTCATATCGCTCAAGACCTTCCGCAAACGATAGGTGAGTTCGAGCTCCTTCGGGTCGAGCAGGAGTTCCTCGCGGCGCGTACCACTCGCGGAGATATCGATCGCAGGATAAATGCGCTTCTCGACGAGCTTACGGTCCAGGTGCAATTCGGAGTTACCCGTTCCCTTGAACTCCTCGAAGATCACCTCGTCCGCCTTGGAACCCGTATCGACCAGCGCGGTGCCGAGAATCGTGAGCGAACCGCCGCCCTCAATTGCGCGTGCAGAACCAAAGAACTTCTTGGGTCGTGTCAGCGCGTTCGAATCGATGCCGCCCGTCATGATCTTGCCAGAGTGTGGCATCGCCGCGTTGTACGCGCGAGCGAGGCGGGTGATCGAATCGAGCAGGATGACCGCGTGCTGCCCGTACTCAACGTACCGCCGTGCCTTCTCAATGACCATCTCCGCGACCTGCACGTGCCTCGACGAATCCTCGTCGAACGTGCTCGCGATCACCTCGACGCCCTTTTCGGTATTCCGCTTGAAGTCCGTCACTTCCTCGGGGCGCTCATCGATCAGCAGAACGATGATCTTCACATCCGGGTAGTTCGAGCTGATCGCCTGGGTCATCTTCTGCAAAAGCACCGTCTTGCCCGTGCGGGGCGGCGCAACAATCAACCCGCGCTGCCCGCGTCCGATCGGCGCAACCAGATCGATCACGCGCATCTCGATCTGATCGGGCGTCGTCTCGAGCACGAACCGCTCCTCGGGGTGCAGCGGCGTGAGGTCCTCGAAAATCGGGAGGTTGTGCACCTCGCACGGATCTTGACCGTTCACCTCGTCCACACGCAGCAGCGCGAAGAACCGTTCGTTCTCGCGCGGCGGGCGGATCGCGCCGACAACTTCCATCCCCTTGCGCAACCCCAACCTTCTGATCTGTGAAGGCGAAACATAAATATCATCCGGCGAACCGCAATAGCTCACCTCGCTCGATCGCAGGAACCCGTACCCCTCCGCCATCACCTCCAGCGTCCCGTCGCCAAACATCAGCGCGCCCGATTCGGCGCGCTTCTTGAGCAGCAGGAAGATCAGTTCCTGACGCGGGATCCGGTTGACCTCCTCGATCCCCTCCTTCTCAGCGAGCTCGTGCAAATCACCGATCTCCATCCGCTGGAGTTCGGAGATGTGCATAGCGTCTTTCTCCGCCTGCTTGTACTCCTTGGTCCCCGCAATCTTTTCGAGTTCCTGCGCCTCGCGGTCCAGCTCCTCGTCCCGCGGCAGCACGCTCGACGGAATCCCCGAACTCATCCCACGCTTGGGCTTGTTCCCCTTGGGGCCACCCTGCTTGCCGTGCGGCTTGTTGCCCTTGCCCCCGCGACGACGCCCTCCTCCTCCACCTCCGCCACCGCCTCGCCCCTGCCCACCATGCCCGCCGCTATACCCGCCGCCCTGTCCACCACCGGGCCCGCGCCGCTCGCGATCTCCACCGCCACCACCACCACGATCACCGCGTTCTCCTCCACCGCCGCCGCTACCACCGCTCCCGGAGTCGCCCTGCGAAGACGACCCGCCGGAGCTCTTGGGAGCGCTCTCACCACCACCGCTCGACTCGCTGCTCTTGGAAGAGCCGCGCGGTCGCTTCGCGGGCTTGGGGTTGTCGTCTTTGGGGGCGTCTACGGTTGAGCTAGAAGAAGATGACTTGGCCATGTGCGGGATCTACCTTGCTTGACGCTGCGACGCAGCGTGTACAGATGAAGTTTTCTGGATATGAAAGGGGGGTGGGGTGTGTGGGGGCCGCGTTTGCCGCAGCGTGTGCGTCGATCCAGAGGATCGGTGCTCTGTTTTGAATATGGGGAGCCTGGGAATGGAGCCGAATCAACCAGCGTCCGGTCCCTGCCTAGTGCGTAGTCTACCAAAGACCTCCGCCACCTGCCTCCGCAGCGATTCCTTGTCTTGGTTATTCACGACCACAAACTCGCTCCGCCGCCGCTTCTCCACAAGCGAGATCTGGGTCAGCTCCCGTTTATCCAGCTCCTCGGGTGCCCACCCCCGTTTCTTGGTCACCCGCTCCAGACGCGTCTGGTGCTGGGCATCCACAAACACCACCGCATCACACGCCTCGTCCAGCCCCGCCTCAAACAGCAGGGGGGCATCCACCACCACCCCCGGTGCCCCGTCTCGCCTCGCCTGATCGATGATATGCCTGCCCTGATCGAGCACCATCGGGTGGACCACACCCTCGAGCCGCTCCCGCTGCCCCCGATCCACGAACACGATCTCCGCGACCGCCCGGCGGTTGACCGTGCCATCCTCCCCGATCACCCCACCGCCCCACCACTGCTCAAGCATCGAACGTACCTCGGGCACATCCAGCGCCTCCCGCGCAAGCCCGTCGTAGTCCACCACCACACACCCCAGCGCAGCGAACTCCGTCGCAACACGCGACTTGCCACTCGCGATCCCCCCAGCCAGTCCGATCACCACCATCGTGTTCTCCCTGCTACGCACGCATCGCCATCACCGCCTGCTTCACCTCCACCAACGACCCCTCGGGAGTCTCCCACGGCTCATTCAACAGCTCTAGCAGGAACGCTGCAACCTCACCCACACGCCCGGGATCTTCTGGCATACGCACCGCCCCGATGTTATTCATCGTCGGGTCCGGGTACGTAGGCTGCAACTTCTCGAAAGGCCACCGCTTGAACAGAATCTCCGCGCCACACACAACATCCCAATCTCTCTCACGCTCAGGGAACATCTCACAAATTGCAGGAAGTTCGATGTCATGCAGTACAACCCACGCACCAGGCTTGAGTGCGTACAACAGCGCGAGCAGGTCCATGGTCGGCGCAGGATGCCGGTGATCCCCATCGATGAATACGAAGTCCACTTCCCGGACACGAAAGTTGTTCGCCGCGTCTACCGCAGTCATACCGGGATACAGATGTACATGGCCTACTAGATCTGGTGTCACCTCTGCCACCGCGGCTCCTACCAGACGTGTTTCATCAAAATAGCACCGAGGGGCGATATCAAACGAATGTACTATTGGGCTCGTACCCGGCCGTGCAAAGTGCAGCGCCCCCGCAACCAGTGCCGATGTTGACATCCCTGACGCAGTACCAATCTCGACCACACATTCGGGGCGTACCGCTTCCAAAACATCCCACAACAGCAGCGCATCCCGCGAGTTCACATACCCGCTGACCCAAGCTGGTGTCTTATACCGTGACGCAAAGATTCCACACCAGCCTCGTAATTCCTCAAGCCCGAGTTGCGATCGCTCGGGAGCAACCGCTCGAACCATCGCAGGATCGAGATCGGCAAGGCGAATCTCTTCTCGACTCTTTAGTGACTGAACCGGCACATCACCACGATCATGCGATATACCCGCATAAACCCCCATCGCCTCCATTCCTTCCCGTGCGGCTACAAAGTACTCCGCACGCTCAAGCAATTTTTCTTCATACACGTCCGACGACACCACAACCACTCGCACACCCTCCATCAACCGACTCGCATCCTGCGGAGACACAACCCGCACACCTCCGATCGAATCGCAGCTCGGTGCATCATCAATAACGCACGCTACATCCAGACCAGATTCAGGGAACACATTTTTCAATAACCACCTCGTATGTTTCCCAGCTCCGTACAGCGCTATCTTTGTGTGCCCTTCCCCGAGAACACGGGCGCACAAACCACCCCATACGCGCCGACGCACCTCTGGCGCAACAAACCCCTGCTGATAAACCAGATCCCGCTGACGCATCATCGAACGACGCACACGGCTCTCGGTCCGCAACGCACGCCCCTCTCGCCCGCCCACCCGCACCGCAAGCCTCTCCAATGCATGATCCCACGTCGGCGTGACATACACGTCCCGTGATTCCACCGAACTCGCCCACGCCTCGTACGCCCTCGCATGTATGAGGATACCGGCACGATCCCCATAGTACGCCGCGTGCATCGCGGCATGCCCGTGCAGAAAACCCGCCGCAGATGTCCCGAGCAACCCACCCCAATACTGCATCACCTCCGCCCAGACCTCTTCGCGATGCACCGAATCCCGCAACGCGTCAACACCCCACACCTCGTCCACCCGCGACGACGGATCTCCTATACACCGGAACGAAATACTCGGCGTACCCCGAACCGCATCCAACGGCTCAAACACATCCCGAAGCTGCCACATATGCACCGCCAACCAGGGTGTCCCGATGTCCACAAAGTCCTGCTGGACGACCACACCGCCAACACCCACATGCCTACCCAACGCTCTCATGAT
Organism: Phycisphaerales bacterium; assembly: GCA_029260435.1. Classification (GTDB taxonomy): domain Bacteria; phylum Planctomycetota; class Phycisphaerae; order Phycisphaerales; family UBA1924; genus OFTM74. The sequence goes on from JAJDDG010000118.1 coordinate 31,918, forward strand.
CGTACTGTGGACGTCCCACGACTTCGCCGCATCGATAAACAACAACTCGATCGGATCCTGCTCAGGGTAGACCTCACGCTCGCCCGCTCGATCCACCGCCGGCGGAAGCCAACCCTCCCGGATATAGATCCTGTCGAGACGGGACCTGTGCAGTTGCTCGTATTTCTTGCGAAAATTCTCGCCCGCATTCAAACCAAACGGTGTCATCCACCAGCTATTGATCACCGCCTCTGACTCCGGCGCGATGAACGCGTCATACACCAGCACCGGTTGATGCTCGACACCCGTCCGCCGCATCCCCTCAACAATCGCCGCAGTGGACCCGCCTAGAAAACATCCCAACTCAACAACACGCCCCGCGCCTGTCTGCTGCGCACCCAGCCAGTGAAGATAGTTTAACTCCCGCTCCACGAGCATCGTCGGCACGTCCACCCCGTGCTCCATAACGAGCGCCTCACCCGGATCGACAACGCACCCCTCGTTGTCGCGCACCAGATCATCAACAAGCCTCTCCCGCACACGCCCGCCAATCTCGCTCATAGTGCCCATGCCGCGCTCCGTCATGCCTGTGCAAAACCTCGCAGCACGCGCCGCGTCGTTACATCGGTTTTCGGCCCATTCCCACTACCCGCGGCAGTTTTCGCCCGTGAGCCGCTCCCCCACTAGCCCCAACACCCGCTCCGCGAACCGCTCGCCGCTCACCATCTTCCTCGCCCGCCCCGCGAGCCCCGCCCCCACCTCGTTGCGCCACGCCTCCCGTTTCACCCCTCGCACCACCCGCTCACGCAATTCGTCGATCGTCGAGAACGTGAGTTCGAGCGGATCACCAAGAATGCCCACCGCCCGCATGCACTCGGGCACATCGCCCAAATCCCAATACCGCGCCTTGGGGTTATTGCGTAGGTGCGTGTACGTCCCACTTAAAAACTCGTGATCCCAGAACCTTGCGATCGGACGCGTCCGCTGCCGGTACCGCACCACCCGCATCAGCTCGATGTGGTTTGCAATCTGGTACGCGTGCTCCTTCCACTTCACCAGCCCCACATCCTCGGGCAACCCCAGATCCAAAAACGCCTTCGCCATCACACAGTCGTGTCGGTACAGCTCGCCCCACGACCGCCTGCATAGGGGTACACCCCCCGACAGCGCGCACTCGTACACCCGCTGGTGTCCGCACCCCAACACCGAAGCGTGCAGGTGCACCGCCGCCGACTGGTAGCACGCCCGCAGGTCATCCCCGTGCCCCACCTCCCCCGCAGCGAACACCCCGAGCGTCGGGTGATTCTCCCACCCCTTCCCGTAGATCTTGAGTAAGAGCCCCTCCTCCCGCGCGATCCGCGCCGCCCACTCCAATGTCTGGTGGCGGATCAACTGCTCCGCGAGCGGCGCGACATACTGGTGGCGCAGCAACTCACCGAACGCCGCATCGCCCGCCCGACCCAGCCCAGCGCCAAGCTCTTCCGCAGCGACGAGTAGTGCCGCATCCCCAAACTCGTCTTCCCACCGCTCGATCACACCCTCCACCGCGTCTTTGCACTTCTCAAGGAGCGGCGCCGCCTGCGCGGGAAAACCAGAAATACGCATAAACCGCTCGTGGAATTGCTCGGGTGTCTCCGATCGGTGGCTCACGTACGCGATATCACAGGCGAACCGCGCCGCGCGATCTGTTGATATCGCGCCCGCATGAAACTTCGTCGTGGACACACACACCGGATGCTCCAGCACCGCCTCCGGGGCGTACCCCGCGTTCGCCACCGCCTCCGTGTACACATGCCCCGCCAGAAAATCCAGCGCACCCTTCGACCCAGCTGCCGAATCCTTCGCCCCACCAAACAGGTGCGCCATCGCGTCCTGCACCCAGCACACATAGGGCCACCCCTCGGGCAGCGTATCGCCGAACACCGACCGCGGATAATTAATAGCGATGATCAGATCAGGATCGAACCCCCTGATCCGATCCACATAGTGCAGCGCCGTCAGCAGCGCATGCCTGTCCGGCTCCATCAGGATATGCGTCTCATGCCCCAGCCCCCCAAACGCCTGCGCAAGATCATCCGCCGAGTGCTTCACATACGTCGAGTATCGGCTCGTCACCACCATCACCCGCGCCGCATCACCACCGCGGATCTGCTCGTACCGTTCCCGCCAGAACCCCATCCCCCGTTTCGCCCACAGCGCCCGCAGCAGTGCTCGCCCCGCCGCCACCCGACGCTGCTGCTCATCGTTCAATCGCTCTAACCCCGCCGTGATCTCGCTCACCCACGCCGCGCTCCCATCACCGATCACATGCTTAGGCAGCACCAGATCGATCCGCGCCTCACATTCCGCGAGCATCGCCCCCACCGCATCCGATCCGCTGAACACCCGCACTCTCTCCCCCCACGCCTGCTCACCCACCCCCTCGGGCTCCACCACATACACCGGCGCCTCGTACCCATCCTCCGTCGCTGGCAGAGCCCCGAGCACCCGCTCCACCACGCCGAGCCCGCCCGCCCCCATTCCCGCGATCACGACCCCCTTCGCCTTCCCATTCGCGGGCAGCTCGAACCCCGGGATCAACGCACACATCGGGTGCGCACCCGAACCAGGCTTTGTGGCAACTCCAGACGGCATACCCCGAATATCGAACACACCCGCACCGGGGGTGTACTTTATGCCCGCAATGCAATGCTCCGTCCTCATCCCGACCTACGCCCGAGCGGAAAAACTCCGCATCTGCCTCGACCACCTCGCACACCAGATCGACCCCCCCGAGTTCGAGATCCTCATCGGCGTCGATGCCGGACAAACTACCCCGCTCTCCATCGACATCCCAGACCCCCTCCGCGATCGCACGCATATCCACCCTTTCCCGAAACTCGGGCTCATCGCCGTCCGCCACCACCTGCTCAAGCTCGCCGCCGGGCGCTTCTTCCTTTCGTTAAACGACGACGCCTACCCCCACCCAGATTGCCTCCACACTCACTCAGCGCTCCATGATGCCGCACAACCCCGAGTCGTCACCGGACCCGCACCCTTCAAACCAATCGACAACCCCAACCTCTTTGACCGCATCGTCCACAACACACCCCTCGTCTTCTTCCCCCCGACCAACCCCGGCGCGACCACCCCATACGCCACCGACTACCGCAACGTCTTCGGGCTCAACTTCTCCGCGCCCATCGACTTGGCCCGCGAGCTGGGCGGCTTCCCCTATCTCCCCAACGCCTATGGCTACGACGAAACCGAACTCGTCCACCGACTCATCACAAAGGGTGGTGCCGAAGCGCTGCACGCTCCAAACGCGATCGTCACACACGACCACCGATTCACCCCGCAGGATGTCCACCGCCGCGAGTACCTCCTGGGTCGCTCCGCGTGGACCTACGCGAAACTGAATCCCGAGTTCGCGCAAGATCTCTTCGGGCGAGACATCCGCGCCGAAAGCGAACTCGAACACTCTCACGCCATCCTCCGCAACCAGCGCGCCGACGCCCAGCGCGCCGAGCATCATTTCCTGAACCTCGCTAACCGCCCCCCCACCGCAACCACCGACGCCCTCCTGCCTACCCTCGCCAACCAATGGACCCCCCTCAAACGCTACCTCTGGCGCTGGGGACTCCTCGACGCCGCCGCCAACACCGACCCCCGCTGGGCACTCCTCCTCGAAGCCCCGCCACTCCCGTAACCGCCTACAATCGGCGCATGGAACTCACAGTCAACGGCAAGCCCGAGTCCCACCCGGACGCCCTCACCGTCGAGCAACTGCTGACCACACTCGACCTCGCGGGCAAGCCCTGTGCCGTCGAGGTGAACAAACAACTCATCCGCAAACCCAACCACAACGCACACACCCTCGCCGATGGCGACACCGTCGAGATCGTCACCTTCGTCGGCGGCGGCTAACCCCCCCTGCCACCCACACTTCCCCGCTTAACGCGCACACAGAGAATCCGCCCAACCATGCCCCAATCGCCAATCACCGAATCCAAGCCCGCCGCATCACCCGCCCCCTTTACCGTCGCCGGGCGCACCCTCACCTCCCGCCTCGTCGTCGGCACCGGCAAGTACGCGGACAACGAAACAATGCGCAGCGCGCTGGACGCCTCCGGCGCCGAGGTCATCACCGTCGCGGTACGCCGCGAACGACTGATCAACGACAAAGGCGAATCCCTGCTCGACGCGATCGACCTCTCACGCTACACCATCCTGCCAAACACCGCCGGGTGTTTCTCCGCCGAAGACGCAGTGCGCGTCTCCCGACTCGGGCGAGAACTACTCGAACAGCTCGGCAACCCCGGCGCGTCGTGGGTCAAGCTCGAAGTGCTGGGCGATAAGAAGACACTCCTGCCCGACCCCGTGGGTACCCTCGAAGCCTGCGAGCAACTCGTCGCCGATGGTTTTCAGGTCCTCTGCTATTCGAGCGACGACCCCATCAGCGCACAACGCATCAAAGACGCCGGTGCCGCCGCGGTCATGCCCGCGGGCTCGCCCATCGGCTCGGGCCAGGGCATCCTGAACCCCGCGAACATCGTCCTCATCCTCGAACTGCTCAAAGACGCTGACCCCGACTACCCCGTCATCGTGGACGCGGGCGTGGGCACCGCCTCCGATGTCACTATCGCGATGGAACTCGGCGCAGACGCCGTCCTGCTCAACACCGGGATCGCCCACGCCAAAGACCCCATCGCCATGGCCCGCGCCATGCGCCGCGCCTGCCTCGCCGGGTACGACGCCTACCACGCCGGTCGCATCGCAAAACGCAAATACGCCACCGCCAGCTCCCCGTGGGAAGGCGTCGTCTCGTACATCCCGGGCGAATAATTCTCCCACCGCTCACCCGCACTACGCCGGACGGATCCCCCTGAAGAACATCTGCACCCGATCCGATTCCTGCTTGCGCACGGATTCCAGAATCAGCCTCGGAATCCGCCACTTGGGCTCGTCGTCCGTCACACTCGCACAATGCTCCTGCATGCACCGGTACAGAAGCTTGAACGCATCCCGCGGCTGGTGCATCTGATCCAGCGCATCGATCAGCGCCCGCGCGGTCACATCGGGCTCAAACAAGTCCGTCAGCGCCATGTCCTCCGCCCCCGTATCCCGGCACACCCTTAATCGCGCGTTGCACAGGTCGTACAGCATCGCCCCCGTCCAGCTCAAACGCTCGACGAGCGACTGTTTATCGAGCCGCGCCTCCTGGAAAAACGAAGCGGACTCGCGGAACAGCTCGTGCCGCAGCTCGATCGGCAAGAGCAGCTTGAATCCGATCCTCTCCTGCTGGAGAAACTTACTGTTGAGCAAGGGCCAGATCACCGCCCGCATCCGGTGCGTCTCCCCGTTGATCACCGTCGGCTCGTCCACCCGATCCATCACCACCATAATCCCCGTGTACCCGAGCGGCGCGAGCACCCGTCGCACCCGCGCCAGCATCTCGTACCGGATGTCGTCCACCCCATCAGTCGGCAGCACGCCACTCGCGCGCATCGACTCGGGCAACATCCCGAGCACCGCCGCGAGCTGATCCACATCCCGATCAACCACCCGCACATCCCGCACCACCCGGCGCGCAAGCCGCTTCAAGAACCATTTGTCCACCAGCGCGTGCTTGCCAACGCAAGCAAGCCACAACACCATCGCAACGCCGAACGCCCAGAGCCACGCCATCTGCGTGATCCATTCCACGTCCTTGAAGTACAACGACGCCGCAACCACCGCGCCAGGCGCGATCCACCCGAGCCAGGCGAGCATCCCCCACATCCGCCCGCCCCCGCCCGCCTTGAGCCGACCCTTGAGCGCCTTCGCCCGCATGAACTGATCCTGCCGCCTGTCGTACACCGCCTGGAGCAACCGCAAATCCTGACGCACGCCGATCCCCGACCGCCGCACCACCCGCCACACGTGCTCCCGCGATTCGCCCACCCGCGCTTCGCTGATCACCGCGTCAACAACACCCGCCACCGCAGCACCAAGCATCGCGTCCACATGATCAACAAGCCTCAGCCCCTCCAACACCTGCTGGATCTCCGCGCCGCCGCCCCCCCCGTCAACCCCAGACACCCGACAGAGCTGGTCCAGCGCCGGGTTCAGATCGTCGTACCCGATCAGAAACACCTTCTGATCCGCGTGCCGCTCGTTGTGCTTGCGGATGCGATCCTCGAGCTGCAACCGGATCGCCGTCTTGCCCGAGCCCTTCTCGCCGAACACGATCGACGTCGAAGGCCGTTCAAGATCACCCGTAATCTTCTCGAAATCCGGGTGCTGAGCGCGCCCGGTGCCCAGCCGCGCAAACACCTGGTCGTGCCGCGCTTCTTCCGCGCGGAACGGGTTCTCGTTCACCGACCAGTGCTGTAGAAAACTATCGATATTCATCAGCGCGTCCTACGCTCCGTCATAGATCAAACTCAATGCGCCACCGCCGTGCCCAGCATCGACGACAACTCCTCAACCATCTCCCGCAACACCCTCTCGTCCCTCGCTTCCAGATTCAACCGCAGCAGCGGCTCGGTGTTCGATTTCCGCACGTTGCACCACCAACCCTCACCCGCGAAACAATCAACGGTCACACCGTCCATCTCGTCAATCTCACCCCGCCCCGCGTACGTCTCCTTGAGCTCCGCGATCGCCCCGTCCTTGTCCGCCACCTCGAAGTTGATCTCGCCGGACTGCGCGTACCGCGCGATCGGCTTGATCAGTTCTGACAACGCCTTGTCCGACGCCGCAACCAAAGACAGCACCTCCGCCAGCGCGATCGCACCCGAATCCGCGTTGAAGTTCCCCGCGAAGTAAAAGTGCCCGCTCAGTTCGCCACCAAAGGGCCCGCCCCGCTCCGCGAGTTCCGCCTTCATAAACACATGCCCCACCCGGCTCCGTACCGGCGTCCCGCCCGCCGCCCGCACATCCTCCTCCACCGCCTTGCTCGAACGCAGGTCGTACACAATCGCCCCGCCGGGGTGATCTTTCAGAAACAAAGGCGCGAGCAACGCCGTCAGGTGATCGCACCCGATCACATTCCCGAGTTCATCGACAACCACCAACCGATCCGCGTCGCCATCGAAGCAGATCCCCAGATCCGCCCCGGTCTCGCGCACCTTCGACTGCAGATCCAGCAGATTCTCCGCGACAAGCGGGTTCGGCTCATGCACGAACTCGCCCTTCGAGTTATCGAAGTACAACTCGACGATCTCAAGGCCATCGATCCCCGCGAAGATCTTCGGCACCATCGTCCCCGCCATTCCGTTCGACGCGTCCACCACCACCTTGATCTTCTTGCCGCCCATATCGAGGAACCGCAGCACATGCGCGCGGTACGCATCCCACAGATCCCGCTCCTCGCATTGCCCACCACCGCACCCGCGCACACCACCCGCGTCACCAACCCTCCGCGAATCAACAAGCACCGCCATCTGCCGGATCTCCGCGAGCCCCGTCGTTTCTCCGACCGGCTTCGCCTTCCCCTTGCTCACCTTGAACCCGTTGTACTGTGGCGGGTTGTGCGACGCCGTCACCTGCACACACCCCGCGCAATCCAGATGGTTCACCGCAAAGTACACAAAGGGCGTATCCACCATCCCCACATCAATCACACTCGCCCCCGCATCGTTCAGCCCCTCACACAACGCATCGCGTAACGACGGGCTCGACAGACGCATGTCCCGTCCAACCACGACCGTCTTCTTCATAGGCGTCACCGCCCCACCCGCCGCAGCCTGCTCAAGCAGGAACTGCCCGCACCCGTACCCGATCTTCCAGGCGCTGTCCTCATTCAACGGGTCCGGGTACGTCGCCCGAATGTCATACGCCTTGAACACTTTCCCGAGCATCGTGCGCAGTCCTCCGTCCCCCACCATCCATCTCACCATCCAGTCAACTCAAAACCGTCCCCTACGATACCGCTTCCACGCCCGACCCGCTCACCACCCGAACCTCCCCCGACCCGACCATCCGCACCCGCACGCCCTCGGGCAGCGCATTGAGAAACACCCTCCCATATCTCGCGCGGACAATCCGCGGATCCAGCACCACCACCCGCCCCGTATCCCGCCCCGATCGGATCAACCGCCCGAACCCCTGCTTGAACCGGATCACCGCGCGGGGCACCGTCTCTTCCATAAATGGGTTCCCGCCGCGAGCCTTGATCATCTCAAGCCTTGCCTCCGTCAGCGGGCGGTCCGGCGGATCAAACGGCAACCGCGTGATAATCACATTCCGCAGCCCCCGCCCCGGCACATCAACCCCCTGCCAGAACGACGCCGTCCCAAACAGTACAGCGCGCTCATCCTCCCGGAACCGTTCGAGCATCTCCGTCCGCGACCCGTCGCGTCCCTGCACAAAGAACCCCGCACCCCGCTCGCTCATCTGATCCCCGACCTCCCGCGCAACCTTCCCCATCGCATCAAACGACGTGAACAACACAAACGCACCGCCGTCCGTCGCCTTGATCTCCTGCACCACCCGCTCGCTCAACTGCTGGATAAACCCCTCCTCCCGAGGGTCCACCATCGTCTCGTCAACAACCAGCTCCACCTGCGACGCATGGTCAAAAGGTGATCCCAACACAAGCCGCTCCGACTCCCCGCACCCGAGCCGCCCAACCGTGTGATCGAACGACCCACCCCCCGTCGTGAGCGTCGCCGAGCAGAGCGTCGTGGACCACTCCTTCCCGAACAGATGCTCACGCAACACGGGCCCCACCTCCACCGGCGAGCAAGCCATCGTCACCCGCGCCCCCCGCCCGCTCGGGTTCCGCGCGCACTCGATCCAGTACACACTCCCCTCCTGCTCCCGCTCGATGACCACCCGCGCATCCGCCGCAATCCGAGACGCCCGCTCGGCGTACCCCAGCAACTCGAACTTGTCTTCTTCCCGCCTTGCCACCTCCCGCACCCGCCGAAGCGATGTCGCCAGATCCTTAAACGCCCCGGTGATCGTATCTTCCATCTCGTCCTCGTCCCTCAATCGCTTCGTCCCGATCTCCCAGGGCACAAACCGCTGCGCCAACTCAAACTGCCGATCCGCCGCGTGCCGCGCCTCCATCACAGATCGCGCACACCGATCCAATACCGACTCATCCTCAACCGACAGCGAACTAAGGAACCCGCGCTCCCTCCTTGGGTCGTACAACACCGACAGCAATAGCCCCACCCGGCCCTCGCTTAAAGACACCCCGAAGTGATCGCTCGCCACGTCCTCCACCATGTGCGCCTCATCCAGCACAACATGGTGATACTCCGGCAAAAACCCGAACCCCTGGCTCCGCAGCGCAAGATCAGAAAAGAACAGCGCGTGGTTGCACACAAGTAGTTCCGCCCCCTCCATCCGCCGACGCGCCTGCTGGTAAAAACACCGATCAAACGTCCCGCACTTCCGCCCCATGCAGTTGCCCGAGTCCGATTGCACCCGATCCCACACACCCCGCCGCTCCACCTGCGGCACCGTCGAAAGCGTGCCGTCGTTCGTGCCGTACGCCCAGTCTTCCACCACGTGCAGACTCCGCCGTGAAGCCGGATCGCCAAACATCTTCTCCTGCCGCGATGACGCCATCATCAAGCGCCGCACGGACAGATAGTTCCCCCGCCCCTTCACCAGCTCCGCTCGAAACCGTGGATTTCCTTCCCCATCCTCGAATAGCTTTTCGAGCCGCGGGATGTCGCGCGCAATGAGCTGCTCCTGCAGCGCGATCGTGTTCGTCGCCACCACCACCCGCTCGCCCTTCTCCAGGATCCGCTGGATCGCCGGCACCAGATACGCAAAAGACTTGCCCACACCCGTCCCCGCCTCCGCAAGCAGCGTGCTCCCAGAGTCCATCGCACGCCCCACCCCTTCCGCCATCTCGATCTGCTCCGGGCGATGCTCGTACACATCCCCCATCGCACCCGCGACGCGCCCACCCTCACCCAGGATCTCATGAACAAACCCGCTCACAGCGGGGTCCGCTTCGGCTCACCCGCACGCCT
>JAJDDG010000119.1 GCA_029260435.1 Phycisphaerales bacterium
CGTGCTCGATCGAGTGCGCACGTTCGACGCGGATGCATGGATCGTCATCGCATTCGGGCAGAAGCTCTCCGAGACGCTGCTCGCGGACAAGTTCGCAATCAACCTGCACGCCTCGCTCCTGCCGCGCTGGCGCGGAGCCGCACCCATCAACCACGCGATCCTCGCGGGCGATACCGAGACAGGTAATTCCGTCATTACTCTTGCGCAGAAGATGGACGCCGGACTCGTGCTCGGGCAATCAACACGCCCGATCGAACCGGAGCAGACCAAGGGTGATCTGCACGACCTGCTCGCCTCCGACGGGCCCGAACTGGTCGAGCGCGTCCTCGCGGAACATGAAGCCGGGACGCTGCACCCCCTCGTACAGGACGATTCGCTCGTCACCCTTGCTCGAAAACTCTCAAAGGACGACGGCGTGATCGACTGGTCACATCCAGCCTGCGAGATCGCCAATCGCATCAACGGGCTCTCGCCGTGGCCCTGTGTTACCGTGCCGTTCCGAGGGCAACCGCTCAAACTACTCCGCGCTGTCGAATCGTCGGAGCCGCCTGATTCGGGCCAACAGGGCACTATCATCGATCCCGAGATTGGGCTCGTCGCAACGGGAGGGGGCATCCTCCGAATCATTGATGTGCAACCACCCTCGAAGAAACCGATGGGATGGGCCTCATTCCACAACGGGCACTCGATCCGAGCGGGAGAATCTCTGATCGCAACATGACCGACCTTCTGCTCACACTCTGGGATCTCATCGCGCCGCGCAAGCCCAAGCCGCGACCGGCGCTGCGCCATCGGGCCCGCAAACCGAGCGCCCCCGCGCCCGGATCGATGGCCGAGCGCTACGAGCAGATCACAAAGCAGATGCTCAATGAGCACGATGTCCGCGTCCGCAAATGGCGATCGAGCATGTCCGGTGTCGCTTGGCAGGTCCAATACAAAGACGGTTCCACCGCCAAGCTGATCGAATCCCCGAAACCCAAAGGCCCGATGTCCGCCGCGGTTTTTCTCCACGAGATCGGGCACCACGCGATCGGGTTCGGTGTCTACCGCCCCCGGTGCCTGGAGGAGTATCACGCCTGGCGCTGGTCGCTCGAACAAATGGAAGCCCTCGGGTTAAATATCACCCCGCCCGTCCGGCGCAGGATGCACGAGTCTCTGCACTATGCGATCGAGAAAGCCCACCGCCGCGGGCTCAAAAGGCTCCCGGAGGAGTTATCGCCGTTTGTGCATGCCCCGCCACACCACCACACCCGATAAACCCCTCTAAACAGTTCACTCACCATTTCTCTTGCTTTGGTATTGCCCTGCATTCCCCTGAGGTGTAGCTTTGAGTGCAGTGTCCGCGCGATTGTCGCGGGGAGGAGATATCGGAGCACATTCACATCACCCCATCGGGGATCGGTGTCGGTGCTCCGGGAGAGAGACTCAAAAACCGTGAGGGAGACCCAAATGACCACCCTGACCCGCGCCCTCGGTGCCGCAGCAATCATCTGCGCATCCGTAGCGGCATCGATTGCCAATGCTCAGATCTCGATCGATTCCAAGCAGGAGAGCGACGAAGCCCTCGCCAAATTCGTCGCTGAGCAGCAGGAACTGCACGAGTTGATGATCCGCGAGGCGTACCAGACCGTCCTCGGCTCGCCCGACGACATCCCGCGCCCCACCGACCGCATTATCTATGGCACCGATGACCGGCGCGATGTCTACGAACTGCTCCCCGGCGAAACCGACCTGATCTTCTACCAGCAGGCAGCCGCCATCGTCACCGACGCCACCAACGTCTTCAACAACGGCAACGGCACCTACGACCTCGTCACCAGCACATGGACATCCGGCACATGCGGCACGCTCTGCCCCACCGAACCATTCCGCGGACAGCTCGACCTCGGGTGGTGTTCCGCATTCCTTGTCGGCCCGGACATCATCGTCACCGCTGGGCACTGCGTGGACTCGGGCGCCTGCGGCTCCGTCGCGTTCGTCTTTGGATTCGACCAGCTCGGACCCACAACCGATCCCCTCACCACCGTCCCCGCTGACAACGTCTACTTCTGCCAGAACATTATCAACCGTCAGCAAAGCGGCGGCTTCGACCACTCCGTCATCCGCCTCGACCGCCCCGTCGTCGGACGCACACCGTTGCCCATCCGGCGCACCGGCACCATCGCCAACAGCGACCCGCTCGTCATGATCGGACACCCCCAGGGCATCCCCAAGAAAATTGAAGACGGCGGCATTGTCCGCAACAACCAGGGCACAACACCGTGGTTCAGCGCGAACCTCGACGCCTACGGCGGCAACTCCGGCTCCATGGTCATCAACCTCAACACCGGACAAATCGAAGGCATCCTCGTCCGCGGCAACGCCGACTTCACAACCATCGGCGGGTGCTGCGCATCCAACACCTGCCCCGATACCGGATGCCCCGACTGGGAAGAATGCTCCAAAACCACCGGATTCGCCGCATTCGTCCCCCAACTCGGCATGAGCATCACCCCTCCCGTAGGCACGATCCACGACGGCCCCACCGGCGGCCCGTTCACCGATCCCTCCGTCGTCTACACACTCGACAATCCAACCACCAGCGCGCTGTCCTATCAGGTCTCCCTGCCCGCAGGCGGTACGAACTTCCTGCTTATCAACGG
>JAJDDG010000120.1 GCA_029260435.1 Phycisphaerales bacterium
CCTCCGACGCCAAGCACACGCTCTGATCAGCTTAAAACTACAGTGTCAGACTGTTCCGTCGATCATACTTTTTCAAGAATATGTTGATCTCGTAAGTCCTGATCTCAAAACGATTTCCGCCAATGATGCAATTTGTTGCCCTCCGGGGGAGAAGGGGGTCGAGCGCAGCGAGATCGGATGAGGGGGTCTTCATCTTCTACAATGCCTTCACACTATCGCTACAAAGAAACGAAAGCCGCTCTAGCCCGCGCCTCACCCCGCCCGGAGCTCCCCCGCGACCAGTTTGATATCCCCCAGCAGCGTCGCGATGTCCTCCTCCGTCATCGACGGATTCACGAACGGCACCCGCACCACCTTCTCCCCGTCAACCAGCGCGTACCCCACAACCGCGAGCCCCTCTTCGAGCAACCGTTCGCACACCGCGTCGCTCGACGCACCCCGCACCGTGAAGCACACATTCACCGACTCCGGCTGTTTCTTGAGAACCAGATCAGGATCATCCTCGATCATCCGCACGCATACGCCCGCCAATTCAAACAAACGATCAATCCGCGCCGCGTACCCCGTGTCACCCTGCTTCACCCACGCGCACCACAGCTTAAGCGCATCGTTCCGCCGCCCGCACTGGATCGAGCGCGTCCCGAAATCGTACTCGTCCTCCCCCGATTGAAACAAATACGACGCATCCTGCGCGAAGCTCTTCGTGAGTAGCCCCTTCTCACGCACGAGCAGCACCGAGCACGACAGCCCCGTGCCCATCATCTTGTGCGCGCACCACGACACCGAATCCGCCCGCTCCGCCCCCCGCATCAACTCCCGTTTCGTCGGACTCAGACACACACTCGCGCCAAACGCCCCGTCCACATGCACCCACGCCCCGTGCTTGTGCGCGATCTCCGCAATCTCTTCGATCGGGTCGAACGCGCCCAGCACCGTCGTCCCCGCGGTCGCCACCACCATCGTCGCCACGACCCCGCGCGCCGTATCCTCAACAATCGCCTGTTCCAGCACCGAAGGCACCATCCGCCCGCGCTCGTCCGTCGCGATCCGCCGCACACTCTCGCGCCCGATCCCGAGCAGCGCCGCGTTCTTCTCGATCGAATAATGGCACAGCTCCGAGGTATACACCCCGAGGCGGTCCCCGCCCGAGCCACCCCCAGCAATCTCCGGACGCACCCGGTCCCGCGCCACCACCAGCGCGCACATATTCGAGATCGACCCGCCCGGCGCAAAGAGCCCCTCGCCATCTGCAAACCCCACCGCGCCCGCCATCCGATCGGTCAGCACACGCTCGATCAGCGCGTGCGGCCCAGCAACCTTGTATGTGTACATCGAAGAGTTTAGCGCCGAAGCCACGATATCACCGACCAACGCCGCCTCGTCGCGACCACCAAAAAGCTGATTCCAGAACCGGCGCGTCGCCGTACGGGGCGTCGCCTCGATCACCGCGCCGAGCCTTGCGATCAATTCATCATCGCTCACACCCTCCGCGCCGGGCTCGAGATCGAGTTCTCCCAAGAGCGCAGCCGCACCGACCTGGCGCGCAACACCCTGCGTACGTTCCGTGCCAACCAGCCCACGCACCAACTCCAACGCGCGCTCGATCATCGCTTCACCTGCAACACCATCCTGAAATAGTAACCCCAACCGACCACCACCTAGCGACCGACCAACCCCGACCGAACCGTCCGCCCGCTCGGATGGACCTCAACGAACCGCCCGCTCCCGCCCCCCGCCAACCGCACATACGGCGCAAGCTCGTATGTCGTCATCTCCAGCAGCGGCGAGTAAACATGCACCGTTACCAGATCCCGCCCCTCGCCCTGACGATTCACCACCTGGTGGATGTCCCCATCCGCAGCAACGCACACCGACCCCGCGGGGAAATCCCGCGACAACGTCGGCTCAACAAGTTTCCCGTCCGTGCCCTGATCCTCGATGAGGCTAAACCCCGTCTCCGTCACCACGCCCTCGATCACCTTGAACGAACACGCCGAACCCGCGTGATCATGAATGTGCGAACCCTGCCCACTGCGCCAACACAACACGATCAAGTCGTACCACGCGCTGTGCGCCACACGATTGCGCTTGTACCCACTCTCGGAGAACACACAGAACGGTTCAAGATCATCGCGCGTCACGTCAAGCGACTCCAACAACCCCTGTAACTCGTCAAGAGTCGCACGCCCGTCAAGACGTTCAAGGAACCCAACCAAAGGACGCAGCTTGTTTGGAATTTCCATTGATATAACCAGATCCCGCACCCGCCATACTCAGGGTCACCCAAGAATAAACATCCGCGATATGTATTTTAACACATCTCAATACATCTCGCAGGCGCTCACTCACACCCTCATTCCGATGCGCCCGCCGCCTATTTCACAACCCCTGACGCTCGATCACCGCATCTTCCATCACATACATGCTGATCAGCCAATCTTTCCACAAGTACGGATCAACCGAAATTTTTCCGACAATCGATCCGTAATTCACCGCGTGCCGACCACCAACCTGACTCCCGTCCGTCCGAAGACGCACCTCGATACTGTCGTACGCCGTCGGAGGTACGCCGATACAACACCCGTCCCACTCGTTGCGCGCGAGCAACACCTCGTTCATCACAC
The DNA here is from genome assembly GCA_029260435.1 of Phycisphaerales bacterium. Classification (GTDB taxonomy): domain Bacteria; phylum Planctomycetota; class Phycisphaerae; order Phycisphaerales; family UBA1924; genus OFTM74. The sequence goes on from JAJDDG010000120.1 coordinate 2,625, forward strand.
CACCCATCACCGGCAGCACGATAAACCCGTCCACGCGCACATACTTCCCGTCGATCTGCCGCACCCACTCCGGAATATCCTTCTTCCCCTGCCGCGGACGATACGTCTCCTGCGCAGACATCAGCACATCCCACCCGATCACGTACGGCTCGCCCATCGTCCCCGCGCCACGCACCTCAAACCGCTCGCCCAATACCGCGCCGCCCGCAACGAGCCGCGCCGCTGCAACCTCTACGTCCGCCCGCTCCGCACCGCCGTCCTCGTCTGCCGCCGTTTCATCCGTTTCCAGCGCGATGCCCAGCATCGCATCGAGCGACGCCCCAACATCCGAATCGATCGCAAGCGTATCAATCGCCCTATTCTCCTCCGCCCGGATCGATTCCACCCGAACTTCCTCGGCTGGCTCCACCACCTCGTCTACCGTTGTCTCAATCAACCCACCAACCGCCCCCTCAGGTTGCTCAACAACCAACCCGGGCTCGGGCCTGCTCTCGATCGGTGCCAGCGAAACCGCGTCCCCACCGGGACGAGGCGCATCCATCGGCGCATCGGGCAGCGCGATGTCCCCGCTACCGCCGCGCATGAACACCGCCGCCGCCGCACCGACGAACACAACCGCTATCACAACCCAGAACAACCGAAGCAAACCGATCCGCTCCTCGTCTACAAACCCGCGCGGAACTCCGCCCGCGCATCATCCAGTGTGTACAGACCCGTCAGAAATCGACCCGCAACAAGCGACGGCACCACCCCGAGGCGGCCCGTCACACTCGCCCGAGCGTGCTTCAATTCGGGCATCTTCACGACCCTGTCCAATGCAACTTCCATCGAATCATACGGCGTGGGCGGCAGTCCAAGGCAGCATGCATCCCAACTATTCTTCATCAGCAGAAACTCCCCCACCTCTTCTTCAAGCGTCGGGTTCATCATGAACCCGTCGATCCGCACGTACATCCCACCAAGTATCTCGATCCACCCCGGGATCTCCGTCTTGCCCACCACCGGCGAATACCCCTCCTCCGCGCTCTTCAAAAGTGCCCACGTCACCGTGTACGGCTCCTCGGGTGTCCCACGACCCGTCACCCGGTACCGCCCCGCGAGCATGAGCGACCCATCGCCCATGATTCTGACATCCTCCACGCCGCTGCGCGCTTCGTTCTCGACCGCCGATAGATTCTCGACGACAGGCTCCGCATCTTCAACGACTTCCCGCATATCGATAACAATTACTTCTTTTTGGTGACCAAATTCGATCACTTTAAATGGCTCGAGCCGCGCCGCTGGTGCCCGCTCCAACGCCGGTTTTTCTCCCGCATCCCCGCCACCCGTCACCACAACAACCACCGCGCCGACCCCCAGCAGTCCAACGAGCAACCAGAACCAGCGCATCGCTCGCCTCCTACCCGATCGGCCGCAGGCTCCGCGCCACACTCGTCTTGTACGCACCCACCGCCGGCACAACCCCCGCGACCGACGCCAGCGCAACAGTCCCCGCAACCACGACCAGCGTCCACCGCGGGTCGATCCCGGGATCAATATCGATCCCAAGTTCCGATTTCATCACGCCCGCCACGATGATCCCGCCGACAACACTCACCCCCACCCCAAACGCCGCGCCCAACACGCCGATCACCGCCGATTCCGTAATCACCAGCGAGAATATCCGCCCCTTGCTGCACCCCAGCACGCGCAGCGTCGCGATCTGCCGCCGCCGCTGCTCCATCGAGTTGTACAGCGCGAGCATGATCGCGATCCCGCTCGACACCATCACTACCACCGCCATCCCGAGGAACACCTGATCGATGTTCGACACGATCGAGAACAACTGCTTGATCTGGTTCGCCGGGTTCGCCACCGTAATACTGGTATCCCGGCGCAACGCGTCGAACGTCCCCTGCAGCGCCGCCGACACCGCCCGCCCCTCGCGCGTATGCACCTTCGCGTAGATCCCCGTGATCAACCGATCCGCCTCAACAAGATCATCAACCGTCGTCGTCGTCCCCTCGCCCAGTTCCACCGCCCGCCGGTCCTGCGCATGCACCACCCAGGCCCCCTCAAGATTCGCGAAGATCGCCCGGTCGTGCGCGCTGCCCGTCGGCTTCAGGATCCCCACAACCGTATACACAAACTCCTTGTGTACATGCCCTTCCTGCGCCACACCGTGCGTCAGGTAGATCTCGTCGCCGATCGCGAGCCGCGCCCGGCGCGCCGCCTCCGACCCCGCAACCACCTCAAACGTCCCTCGGAAAAAATCTCCATCGCCCTTTGTCTCGAAATACTGCCCCCGGTTCGGCTGGAAGTAAAAGAAAAAATCACGCACCGTCGCCATCACGGGCAGCCCCATGTAGCTGTCGCCCTGCTGCACCGGCAGCGCGTACGCCCAGGGCTGGGACTGCGCGATCTGCTCGTACTTGTTCCACCCGATCGGGTTCCGCGGCGAGTTTGCATAAAACACACCATTCAGAACGCTCACCAGCGGGCTCGCGTCCCGGCTGATCAGCAGATCCATATTCCCCGACCCGCGTGCAAACGCCTGTTTCCCCGCGTCCCGCATCGAGAGCAACACCAACAACAGCGCAACCGAGATCGCCACCATCGCGACCGTCGTCACCGTCGAGAACAGCCTCGCGCGCAGGCTCCGCCGGATAATCGTGAAATCGCTGATCGCCACTACCGCGCCCCTCCCCCGACAGACGCGCCG
>JAJDDG010000121.1 GCA_029260435.1 Phycisphaerales bacterium
GGCGGGCTCGCGAGCGTCTTGAGCCCCGCCCGCTCGAACCGCAGTGTCAACCGCTGGATCGCCTGCCCGTCGAGCACCACCCGCTGCGCAGCCGTCACCACACCCGTTCCCCACTCGGGGCGACCTGTATGCATCACACGATCACCGAACTTGAACTCGGTCATGGTCTTCCCGTCATGGTTCATGTCATATCCCCGCACACCTTCCCCGAGGTCACAATGATCCGATCCGTGCTGAGCGACCCACCCATCCGCACCCGACAACCCGCAACGACCATACCGCCGCCCGGTACCGATTGGAACCAGAGAACAGCTACAACAACGATAAACAAGGGCGGAGTCGAGGAGGCCAGCAGGGGGCAAGTGGGGGGGTTGCCCAAAGATCCGCCGATGGGCTATGATACTCGGCTCGCCCGCGCCAGCCAACCGTGGGCCAGCAACTTTCCAGAGATCCCCATCACTCCCATTTTTCGGAGCATACCCGCATGATCCAGGCGCTCAAGGGCGAAGCGATTGTCAACAAAGCAGGCGGTCGTTTCAAGCTCTGCACTCTCATCCAGCGCAGGCTCGTGCAGATCATGGACGGCGGCCGCCCGTTGGTCGAGCGCGAAGGCCGCTCCGATCTCGAAGTCGTGATCGACGAAATCATGCAGGGCAAGGTCACTATCGAGGGCTCCGAAGTCCACAAGCAGTTCCTGCTCGAGAACCCTGCCCAAGAGACAGCCGGGGCGTAAGCGCGTGGGCACCGCCCCGCAATACCAACAAGCCTTCGCATCCAAGCGCGTGATCGTCGGGATCACGGGCGGCATCGCTGTGTACAAAACCGCCGCGCTCGTCTCCACGCTCGCGCAGTCCGGCGCACGGGTCACCGTCCTGATGACCGAGCCCGCGACGCGCTTCGTCACCCCGCTCACATTCCAGGCGCTCTCGGGCAACCCTGTCTACACCTCATCGTGGCAGCACACCGAGGCGAACGACCCCCAGCACATCGCGCTGGCGCGCAGTGCCCATGCCGCGATCGTCGCGCCCTGCACAATGGACTGTATGGCCCGACTGGCAGCAGGCAGGGCAGACGATGTCGTCTCCCTCGTGCTCGCCGCGATCGACAGGGCAACAACCCCTGTTCTCCTCGCGCCATCGATGAACGCGGTCATGTGGAATCAGCCCTCCACCCAGCGCAATCGAGCGCAACTCATCGACGACGCCTACACAATCGTGGGACCGGGCGATGGGTGGCAGGCATGCCGCGAGGTCGGCCCGGGACGCATGTCCGAGCCCGAAGAATTGCTCCATGCCCTCGCCGCCGCGCTCCACCCCGGCGCGACCTGCTAGCATCCCCGACCAATGGAAGAGCCAAAGACCGCAAGAAGAATCGGGCCGGTGACCCTCGCGGAACTCACCGCCGGGCTCGTCTGGCCCGTCCTCCTCAGATCCGTCTCGATCGCGGTCCACCCGCCCCGCCTCATGCTGGGCTTTGCCACTGTCATCTGCCTCGCCATCGTTTCGGGTGTATTCGACCTCGCCCGCGGTGCCGATTCATCTCTCGCACAAACCATGTTCGTCGCCGTCGAGCAGGGCGTGCTCGACTACTCCAACGGCATCGTCACCTTCCAGTGGATCAGCGCGGTCAACTCCCTGGTCCACGCCGTCTACCAGATACCCCTCGAAACATTCTTCGACCACCCCTGGGCCAGCGCGCTGCTCATCCTCCTGCTCCTGCCCGTCTGGGCAACAGGCGGCGGTGCGATCTCGCGTATGGCAGCCGTCGATCTCGCCGCAGATCTCAATATGTCCATCCGCGAGGCGCTCGCATTCGCCCTGCCCCGCGTGCTCTCGTTCACATTCTCTCTCGCGCTGCCCCTGATCTTCATGCTTGTTATCGCTGGCGCGATCAAATTCTCGGGTGCCGTGCTGCTCGGGCTGCCCGGGCTCGACATCCTCGGCGCCGTGCTCTACGCGCTGCTCCTGTTCGCCGGGTTCGTTCTTGTCCTGCTCGCGATCGGATTCGCCGCCGGGCAGTCGCTGCTCGTCCCCGCCGTCGCCACCGAAGGTACCGACGCGCTCGACGCAGTACAGCGCGCCTACTCCTATGTCCTGGGCAGACCAGGACGCCTCGTGATCTACGCCTCGATTGTCCTGCTGCTCGGCGCGGTGTCCTACGTCATCGCCGAGTGGGCCGTCGCCGCGGTCATCGACTGGACGCACGCACTCGCCACCTCCGAACTCCGCGACACCCGCATCGATAATCTCGCTCCCGCAGACGCAGACCCGAGCATAGCAGGGCGCATCCTCCTGTTCTGGGAAACACTCGCCGCGCTGATCCTCCCCGCCTTCGCCGTCAGCTACTACTTCAGCGCCTCCACCGCCCTCTACCTCTTGCTCCGACGAGTCAACGACGAGCAGGACATCCGCGAAGTCTGGATGCCCGGCATGGTCGGCGGCACCATGGCCCTCCGCGAAACGCCCGGCGCCTCCGCTCCACTCGGCTCACCCGCCAACCCCGACCCCAACTCCGATCCCGCCCAGCCGCCGCCGCAAGACCAGGGCGAGTGAGTTCGCGTCCGTGAGGTAGCTCGCCGGCGGGCGGTAGAACACCTCCGCCACATCGCTCCCCTTCGCGCCATCCACCACACGCACCGTCCCCTTCGCTTCGCGCATTCGTTCCACGACGAGCGCAGGCTCATCGCACCGCAGGATCACGTCCTGCTCGTGCAGCGCAACAGAGCGCACCCCCAGCGCCGCCGCCGCAACCCGCACCCCCGCGTTCTCGAAGAGCTCCCGTGTCGCCCGGGGCAGTTCGCCGTACGCCTGCTCGATATCCGTGCGCACTTTTTCTAACGCACCCTCGTCCTCCGCCATCGCGATCCTGCGGTACGCCTCGATCCGGCGCGCATCGCTCGGGATATACGCCTCCGGCACCCGCCCGCTCAACCCGATCTCCACGCTCGTCTCAAACACCTGAGCCGTCGTCTCGTGCCGAAGCTCCTTCGCCGATTCCTCAAGCAAGCGGCAGTACATGTCGTACCCCACCGCCGCGATGTGCCCGCTCTGCTCCGCGCCCAGCAGGTTCCCCGCGCCGCGGATCTCCAGATCCCGCATCGCGATCTTGAACCCCGCGCCCAGCATCGAGAACTCCTCGATCGCCCGCAACCGCTTCACCGCTACCTCGTTCACAGTCCGGTCATTCGGCAGCAGCAGATAGCAATACGCCCGGTGCTTGTACCGCCCCACACGCCCCCGCAGCTGGTGCAGTTCCGCGAGCCCGAACATATCCGCGCTGTTGATGAACATCGTGTTCGCCGTCGGGATGTCGATCCCGCTCTCGATGATCGTCGTCGCGACAAGGATGTCCGCGCGACGCGCCACAAACTCCCGCATCACCTTCTCGAGCTCCCCGTCGGGCATCTGCCCGTGCCCCACGAGGATCTTCGCTTCGGGCGCGAGCTTCTGGATGTCGTCCGCAACCGTCTGGATGTTGTGCACACGGTTGTGCACGAAAAACACCTGCCCGTCGCGGTTCAGCTCCCGCGCGATCGCCGCCTTGATCCGCTTCTCGTTGTACGGGATCACCTCCGTCACCACCGCCCGACGCTCCAGTGGCGCCGTAGTGAGCGATGAGATATCCCGCAGCCCGAGCATCGCCATGTGCAGCGTCCGCGGGATGGGTGTCGCGCTGAGCGTCAGCACGTCCGCCGTGGTGCGCAGCTTGAGCAGCGCGTTCTTGTGCTCCACGCCGAACCGCTGCTCCTCGTCAACCACCACCAGCCCGAGATCACTGAACCGCACGTCTTTGCTCAATATCCGGTGCGTCCCGATCAGGATGTCCACCTGCCCGAGGCGCACACGCATAAGCACATCGTTCTGCTCCTTGCGCGTCTTAAACCGCGAGAGCGATTCAACCGTGAATGGGTAATCCGCGAACCGCTCGCAGAACGTCCGCTCGTGCTGCTCCGCGAGCAAAGTCGTCGGCACCAAGATCGCCACCTGCTTGCCGAACTCCACCGCCTTAAACGCCGCCCGGATCGCCAGCTCCGTCTTCCCGTACCCCACGTCTCCGCACAGCAGCCGGTCCATCGGGCGCGGCGTCGCCATGTCCCGCTTGATCTGCGCAAGGCTCGTGAGCTGGTCCTCCGTCTCCTCATACGGAAACTCCGCCTCAAACTCAGTCTGCCACGCCGTGTCCGCCGGGTACCGCACGCCCGGCGAGTGCTCCCGCGCCGCTTGCACCCGCAGCAACTCCCCCGCAAGATCCTTCACCGCCTCCTTCACCTGCGTCTTCTGGTTCGACCACCGCTTGCCCCCGATCGCGCTGAGCGTCGGCTTGCCGCGAAAACCCCCCACATACTTCTGCACCTTCTCGACCTGCGAAACCGGCACGTTCAGCTTCGAACGCTTCGCAAACTCAAGAACCAGGTACTCCTCCGGCGCCTTCCGCTCTTCCTCTTCTCCACGCAGCACCCGCGCCGCCCGCTCCGCAGCCCGCTCCTTGGGCTGGCGCGCACGCATCGTCTTGAGCCCGAGGAATCGCGCGACCCCGTGGTCCGCGTGAACCACATAGTCCCCGCTCTGGATCTCGTAAAACGTCTCGCTCGTCTTGCCCCCGCCGAGCCGCGCCGTAACGCTCGAACGCCGCCGCGTCGCGTACCGGTGCAGCAGCTCCGCGCTGGGCACCACCATCAGCGCCCCCCCACCCGCGCTTTCATCACCCCAAACAAATCCTCTATGTAAATACCCCACATCGATCGTCAGTTCACCCGGCGCATCCGCCGCGAACTCCCCGCGCAATTCGCCCATCCGCTGCGCCTCGCCATCGTTGGCGCACAACAATACAACTTCATGATCCCCCGTCGCCTCGCCCGCCTCCCGCACCGCCCCCGCCGCATCCCTCGAAAACTCCGGCAAGCCCGAGACCGGCAGCTCAAACCCCGCGTCGCTCGACGCCCTGCCAACCGAAAACTGGTTCACCTCCGCGACACCGTGCATCCGCCCCTCGAGCAGCTTCAACACCGCCGGCGGCCCGTACACCCCGCCCGAATCCGTCACCCGCTCGAAGTACCCCCGCGCCTGCTCGACCACCTCCGTCGTCTCGCACAACACCCCGATCGCATCATCCCCCAGCAATTCCAGCGCGTTCATCCCCCCGCCCGTGCCGCTCTCATCCACGCGCACAAGCGACACCCGATCAACCCGCGCGTCCGAACCCATCGTGTCCAGATCGATCTCGTGAACAGAGTCCACCTCATCGCCGAAGAAATCAACGCGCACCGCCGCCGCACCACTAAGTGCCTCGTCCCGACCCGCCCGCTTGAGCAGACACCCCGGCGCAAACACATCCACGATCCCGCCCCGCACCGCGAACTCCCCCGGCTCGCGCACCGAATCCGTCCGATCAAACCCGTGCCCCGCGAGCCACGCGATGAACCCTTCCTGCCCACCATCCAGATCCCCACCCGACACCACATCCACCATCGAGCTCTCAAGCTCGCGCACACCCGGCGAGCTCTGCATCAGCGCCTGGATCGGGCAGACAAATACCCCCGCGCCGTCAAATAGTTCCCCCTTCGCGAGCCGCCGCAAGACGCCAAGACGCTCCGCCAGCAGCTCCCGGCTTACACCCGTCTCACCCGGGATCGTCTCCAGCGCGGGCAAGCGTACCGCATGCACGCCCACACTCCGCAGATCCGCGACCGCCTCGTCCGCGTCATCCACATGCGCAACAACCTGCACCACCACCCGGTCCGTCTGCCGCGTGATCGCCCCGCACACGAGCGATGTCGAGGAGCCGTGCGCCCCCGTCGCGGCGCACCGTTTCCCCTCGCCCAGCGCGCGCGCGAGCCCCGCCACAATTGTGGACGACGCCACCCGATCGAAATACCCGCCGATTGCGCGCATATCCAAGCCGACCACCCCCGTTTCACCGGGCCCAGCAAGCCGTTCAATCCCTATCGGCTCAGAGTATACGCCGCTCGATCCTCTGCACGATCATATTGGTGGGTGCCGTGGTACAGCCGCAGGCTGAACCACGAGTTTGCGCCGGGTGGCATGCCCATACCGAAGGGATGGGCATGCCACATGTCATCCCGTACCACTGACCAGTCTTCAGGTCACGCCATTTCCTTATGGAAAAGTGATGCGATGCATCACTGAAAACGAGTTCCTCTCTAATACCGCTGGCAGCAAAACCTATGTACGAATAATAATCAACGGCCAGTAGAAACCATCAGCGTCATACGCGTCCAACAATGTGCTCCCGATTGTGTCCGGCGTAGCTCGGAGTTCCTGGAACGAGCAGTCATATCTTTCCGTGATGCCAAGGACAAATTTACTCCCCGGGTTACGTAAAGCCGCATCTTTAAAAAATCCACCGATTTCCTCAGAGACTTGATGAATCGGCAGGGGCTCCGACACTGTGCCCGGCTCGATGAGAGGGTCCGAAGTATCGTCTTCAGGAGAACGTACGAGAACGAAGCAGATATCCAACTTGCCGATTCCGATGCTTTGCTCTTCAACGATTTTATGTACGCATTTTGTTTGTGGCAGTTCATCGAGGTAACGGAGGTGCATCCGATGAAGGTGCGCGATCTTGAGCAGGTCTTCTCGCGCTGACCGCAAATCAGTCTGAGTTGGAAGCCCTTCGATTGCACCGATGACAAAGTGGCTCATCCATATCTTCCTCAAAAAGACGCGACGCGCAGCGTCACATGAAAATAGCACTCCTCGGGGGGTGCGGGGGGCAAGCCCCCCCGCATCGCGATCAATCCACCCCGCTCACCACCACATACTCCCGTACCCCCTCCACCTTCCGGGGGCCGATCCCGTGTACCCGTTCGAGATCCGCCACACTCGAAAACGCGCCATGCGTCTCCCTGTGCTCAACGATCCGCTCGCCGAGCGTCACCCCGATCCCGGGCAATAACTCGAGCGTGCCCGCATCCGCGCTGTTGAGGTCGAGCCGCGCGTCGGGCAGCGTGTATACAGCCGCCCCATCTTCAGGTGCGCCGCCGTCCTGAACGACAGACGCAACACCGAACGCAACGCCCAGCACGCCGAGCACAACGCCCGATACGATCCGACCCGCGCGAGTTGTCAGGTCTTCTTGTTTTTGCATTGGTCAAGGGGAGTAGGGGGTTAATCATTGATAGCAGACGCGATCGCCGAATCCGTCAGATCAACAACCGAATCCGCGAGCTGCGAGGGGATCACCCCCGCGCGGTGTTCCGCGGCGATCTCGTTGATCGTGCGCAGCGCCGGCTTGGCCTGCCCCTTCTCGGAGATGAGCCCGCCGTACCGCATCCCGTGGTTGTTCGCGGTGTCGTACAGGTTCTGCCAGCACACGCTCTTCACCTGGGGCTTGGCGAGCACAACCGTCAGCGCACGCTTCATCCATTCCGCCTGAATCCGCGGGCTCCACGAAGCCTTCCACGACCCGCCGTGCGCCGCGCTGCCTTTGACCGCCTCGCGCGCCGCAGCATGGACAGGGCGGCTCGGTGCGCCAAACGCGGTGATATGGATCGGCTGTTCGAGCGACGCGTACCGATCGATCGCGCAGGCGATCTGCATCAAGTCGCGGCAGGTCCGCCCCGGCTCGGTGTCGCCGAACTGCAGACGCAGCGCGATCCCGTCGATCCGGATACCCGCTTCTTTCACCACCTCCGCGTACAGCCGCGGCGAGATGGACCGCTCGATATGCGTGCCGTGCTCGCCAAACGGCTGGGCGATCTCAACGAGCACCTGCGCCTTGGGCTGGAGCTTGCGGATAAGCAGCACGCTCAGCCGCGTCAGATCGATCATCTCTTCGAGCGACAGCGCAAACTCGGAGTTCACGTTCGCCCCCGCGACCACCGTCCACCGCGAAACCGTCTTGCGGTACCGCGTGACCACCCGCTTCACATGCTCGTAAACAAACTCCCGCAGCGTGCGGTAGTCGTGTTCCCAGATATACAGCCACTCGGGCACCGCCCGCGTGCTCAGATCGATCACCGGGCCCGCGACAACAGGCATCTTCGCTTTCCGCACCGCCCACTCGATCCACCGATCCGTCGGCGCGAACTTGTACTTCCCCTCCTCGGGCTCCATCTCGTCCCAACGCATCGGCACCGAGATGAAATCGAAATTCGACTTCAGGATCTTCTGCAGCGGCTCCGCGAACTGCTCGTTGTGTACCGTACATCCGATCGTTGCGGGCATCGCCTGCCGTGTCTTGTCCGGGTCGTTAGATAAATCCGATGCGCTCGCCGCCTCGTACCGCTCACCCAGAACGTGCTGCGCGTGCGTGAGCGTGAGCACCTCGCTCGCATCGATCGCCGCCATCAGCGCCTCGCGCGCTAGCTGCGCCTGCTCGCGTGTGTACGGGTCGCTCACGTCACCGCGATGGACCAGCGCCTTGGTGAACAGCCGCCGTGCTTCCTCGAACCGGCGCATCGCCGGATGCTCCGCCTCCAGGTCCGACAGCCCCCAGCCCTCAAGACAATCAAGGAACAGCATCACCCGGTGCCGCGCCAATTCCAGCGGCAGCAGGTACGCCTCTTCCCGGTGCGGCAACAAACAGGTCTGGAGCGTGAGCCGCCCGGCCCGCCCGGCGTCCACCTGGATCGCCAGAGCCGCAGCATCGTCGCTCATCGGCTCGCAGATCAGCTCGTGATCCACCATCCGGATGGTCGCCGGGGCGCTCATCTGGTCTTTGCCGACGAGATATGCGAGCGGGCGGTTGGGCCCGTCTGGGGAGTCGATCTCATCGTGGTAGGCGAACTTCAGCATGGTCTACCCACCGCGCGCACATATCCCGCCGGTGGTCCTTCATTCTATGGTCCCTCGCTGGGCGAGGAGAGCAACCGCCCAATGCCGGGGTTTGGGAACTATTTATTATTATGTTCCGGGGGCTCGGGGTTCCACACTGCCCTGCTCGTGCACTCACACCCGCCACCTCTGCGCACCGGGGGCTACCATCGGCGGATATGGCGACCCAGGAGCCCCAAACTGTGGTCCGGACCGACCTGCCGCTTGCGCACCGCCGGGAGGGCAAGGTCCGGGATATCTACGATCTGGATTCGTGGGGCGACCCGCCCCGTGCGCAGAGCGCCGTGCTGCTTGTGGCAACCGACCGCCTCTCGGCGTTCGATGTGGTGCTTCCGACAGCGATCCCGGGCAAGGGGGCGCTGCTGACACGGATGTCTGTGGCATGGTTTGAGTGGATCGAGCGCCGCGGGCTTGCGCACACGCATGTGTTGTCGGGCGATGCGGCGGATGTGCCGGGGCTGAGCGACGACGAGCGTGCGCAGATCGCGGGGCGGTGCGTGATCGGTCGGCGGTGCGAGATCGTGGCGATCGAGTGCGTGGTGCGCGGGTATCTGGAGGGGAGCGGGTGGGCGGCGTACCAGCGGTCGGGGTCGGTCTGCGGCGTTCCCCTGCCGGCGGGGCTGCGGCGGGGGGACAGGTTGCCCGGGGCGATTTTTACGCCGGCGACGAAGGCGGCGGCGGGGGAGCACGACGAAAATATCGGCTACGAGCGCGCGTGCGAGGGTGTTGGCGAGGAAATCATGCGTACGTTGCGGGATACGAGTCTGGCGATCTACGAGGCCGCCCACGGGTATGCGCACGAGCGGGGTGTGATCCTCGCGGACACGAAGTTTGAGTTCGGGCACGAGGTTGATGAAACGGGCGCACGAACCGGGCGGGTGCTGCTCGCCGACGAGGCGCTGACTCCTGATTCATCACGGTTCTGGGCGCACGAATCATGGGCGCCTGGCAGTGAGCAGGCGAGTTTCGACAAACAATATGTGCGCGAATACCTGCAGTCGGCGGTGGAGCGCGGCGAGTGGGACAAGACAGCGCCGGGTATTGCGCTCCCGGATGAGGTGGTTGCGGGGACTTTGGCGCGGTACGAGGAAGCGTTTGCGCGATTGTTCGTGTGAACGGGGCGTGGGCGGCGGGATTTTGTTTGGTTTGGTTGCGGCGTGCGGCGGATCGCGCGCGGGCGGCATTCCTGCCCGGCGGGATTGTGCGCGCGGGTATACGACGGATCAAGATGTTGATTCATTGTTGCACTGCGGGGGAAGGATCCCCCGCACCCCCTCTTGAAGATGTTGTTTTCATGTGACGCTTCGCGTCACTCTTTTTAAAAGGAAGGGAAGAGAAGACTTCACCGCAAGGGTGAAGGGTGGGTGGTGGTGGCTGACTATTGGTCATGGGTTCGTGATTCTGAATCGATTTCGCTTTCTTCTCCCCATCCAGGTTTGGATGTCTCTATCAAAGGACCGTCGTAATCAATCGTCCAATAGATGAGTCGATAGAACAACTCGACGATTGCGTAATAGGTATCGTAGGAGGATTGGTTTTCAAGTGATTGTCCTCCGTGTGCTCTTGAGTTGCGAAGTTTCGACCAAGCGACTACGAGTTCGTGGGAGAGCCCGTTCTCTGTTGCCCAAGAATACAGCATGTCCTTAACACGAGGCTCTCCTTTTGAATTTAGCCAACTGATCACTCGATTCTTTGTGTGCTCGTCTCCGGTCCACTCTTTCAAATGCTCGATCAAGTCTGATCTGGCAGAGTTATCCCAGCCAGAGGGTGGAGATTTAGGAAGTACAAACTTCGCAATCGCTTCAATCCCAATTGCCAAGATTAGGCCCGCAGTAGGGAGTGGCATCGCTGCCCCTCCTCTCACAGCTTCAATTTCTGTGAGTAAGTCAATAGGGGTATTCTCTTGCTGAGAAAACAAGAAGAATCGCTCGACAAGTCCCCAGAATGTATCAGCGTGTTCTGCTCCCAATTCATTCATAGGCCTAGTTAGAAGCGAGTGGTATTTCAAGAATGGTCCAGATACGAGTTCCAGGTGCTCGTGGCCGTTCGCGCAACGCACATTGACAGCTGGTCGAATGGTTTCTCCCACAGCGAATGAGATTGCGTGTGACATCAGGCCAGCCCAATCGCACGGGATGAATGAGTCTCGCTGTCCTTGTACGACTAGCCAATCGTCTTCAGTTTTTCGAAACTCAAACTCCGTTCCGGTGATCAGTCTCTTGTGGTGGTCGAGTGACCATTTCTTCGAGCACCGGCCATTATTTGGAGTATGTTCTGTGACGGTTGCTCGGTCCATTGGAACCGCAGGATTTCGAGGTATATAGAGGGTGATTCTGTTTAGGTTTTTGGAAATGCACTTCCGTGCATGGCCAAGGAAATTCAAAGGGCGGTTTATGTAGTTGCGTAAGAACTCTGCGGGATGGCGGAGTTTGATGAGGAGTGGGTTGCTCCGCCATTCCCTCCCTTCTGCGTCTGTCGCAACCAGCATCACATGGTCTTCAAATTCGTAAACGGACCCGTCAGGTTTCGAGTTAGTCAATACACTCGGGATTGGGTGTAAGAATTTGCCAGCCAAGCGAAATGTCAACTGCCCTCGTTCATTTGAACGAATGACGCCAGATCCAGACATGACAATGGTCGTGTAGTCTGGACACTCAAGCAACTCCATTTTGGGACAGAGTAAATCCAGTTTTCCTGATACGAGGTCTTGCGCGAGGTCGAGATCATCAGACATTTAGTGCCCCTATGTGTCTTAACGCGCTGGTTTTCACACGAGGAACAGTGTAGCTACGTGATTGAAATGGAAGAACATTCCTAGGCGGGCATCGACTACTGCACTCTGCTGCTTGGGCGGCGGAAGAAGCGGTGGTGCGGGGTCTGATCAAACTTGGCGCGGATGTGACGATTGAGAACAACTGGACGGCGACGGCGGAGATGCTTGCGCAGGCGCGTCGGGACAATCTGGGAGTCGATGTGACGGGGGCGTTTGGGGTGTGGTTGGTGCGCGGTGATCAGTAGGTGGCGGCGGCGAGGCCGGTGGCGGCGGCGGTTGCGATCACGAGCAGGGCGGCGAGGATGACGTAGGCGAAGTAGGGGGTTTCTGAGGGTGCGCGGCGCGGGTGCGATGTGCGCGCGGGCGGGGCGGGGCGGGTTTGGATTGGTGGTGTGGAGGAGTGTTGCATGGGAGGGGTCGTCCTTGAGCCCACGATGTGTGGCGGAGGGTGTCGCCCTCCATACGTTTGTTCCGGTGGAGTGGTTACGGGTTTCACGCGCACTTGGAAATAACGCGGGGGAAATAAAAAACCCCACCGCTGTGGGTGGGGTTTGAAAAAGAGGTGTGTTTTTGTGACTGGTCAGGCGGTCGCGCAGGCTGGTTCCCACTTGGTGGGCTGGAACTGGTCATCCAGTGTGACGTGGGCGAGGTGATCGACGTAGTTGGTGAGGATTTTGGTGGTGACGATGAGGATGACTTCGAGGGCCTGCGCGGGGGTGTAGCCGGCGGCGAGGAAGCTTTGTTTGATGGTCTCGGAGACGTCGCCCTTGGTGGCGATGACATCGACCGCGAACGCGCGGAGCGCTTCGAGTTTGGCGTCGGGGAGTTGGGTGTTGGAGCGGAGGGCGTTGATGACGGCGTCATCGATATTTGCGCCCTTGGAGATGGTGGTGTGTGCGGCGACGCAGTAGCGGCAGTCGTTCTCGACGGAAGTGGAGATCATGACGACCTGGTGCTCGGTCGGGGAGAGGGAGGTATTTCCGATGAAGCCCTGGAGTGCGAGGTAGGCCTCGGCGACGGGGGGGGCATCAGCCATGGTGGCGATGAGGTTGGGGATGAAGCCGAAGGCCTTCTCGACGTTTTCGAGGAGGGGCTTGGCGGCATCGGGGGCGGAGTCTTTGGTGTGGATCTGGAAGGGCATGTGATTCTCCTTTCGGGAGTGTGTGTGTCTGTAATCTGAACTTCGTGTATTGAACGGTTGTTCCAACAAAGGTTAAAAAAACTGTGGTGTCAGTCGAGAAGGGCGAGGGCCTGGGCTGGGATGGGGTCGAGGCAGGCTTTGGGAGAGCCTGCTCGGGAGAGGACGCGCATGCCGAGCATCATGGCAATGAGTGCTCGGGCGGTTTCGGGGGGGTTGATCTTTGGATTGGCGTCGCTCTCGTCTATCGCGCGCTGGATCTGATCGCGGACGAAGGATTCCATGCCTTGGAGCGCGGCGCTTGTGAGTTTGGCGACCTCAGGATCCGAGGGGGCGAGTTCGAGGGCGCAGTTCACGACGAAGCACCCCTGGTGGGCGGTGCGTGAGCGGCATTCCTTGAGGGCGCAGTCGAGCATGGCGGCGATGGTTTGGCGAGCGGTTTTGCCCTCAGCGAGTTCGGCGAGGTGCTCGGCGCGGTGCTCGGCGTAGTGGGCGAGGGATTGGATGAGGAGGTCGTGCTTTGAGTTGAAGGTGTCGTAGAAGGAGCCGCGGTTGATGCCCATGCGGTCGAGGAGCTGTTGCATGGAGGTGGCTTCGTAGCCCTGCTCCCAGAAGGTTTGCTGGGCGGCGGCGAGGGCTTCGTCGACATTGAATTGCTTTTCCCAAGGCATGACGGGTGGAGTATAGCCAACTTGGAACGATCGGTCAAATCAAATGCCGGTTATCGGCTTGGAGGGGTGCAAGGTGGGTGGGGGATGGTGTTTGGAGGGGTTTTTTTGTTGGTCGGGGGAGGGGGTGCGGATTAGGATGTGGTGCTGGCGGGGGGGCTTGATTGGAGAGAGAGCTATGCGACGGATGATGTTTGCGGTTGGGTTGGTGGGTGTGGTTGCGTGTGGGGCGGATGCGAGCGAGTTCTGGCACTTTGACGGGGTCAATGATGTGTCGTTCTCGAAGGCGGGGTTCGCGGATACGAGTGATCCGGCGAACTGGGACACGATCTCGGCGAATGTGGCGATCACGCGGGGGAACTCGCAGGGGCTGTTTAATCCGCTCGTAGATTCGGGGTACACGAACGCGGGGCCGACGGGGACGCTCTGGTTGTTTGGTGGGACGGCGCAGGATGTTGTGGATGGGACGGTGGTGTTGGGCGACTTTGGCGAGTGGCAGCCCGCGCACGGGTCGAACCCTCCCGGGACGGTGGGGCAGGACGCGGTGCTCTATCTGATTGGCAAAGACCGGTTCATCGATATCAAGTTCACGGGTTGGGGGATCGGGCCGGGCTCGGGCGGGAGTTTTTCGTATGAGCGGGCGGTGCCTTCGGCGGGTGTGCTTGGTGTATTCGGTGTTGCGGGGTTTGGGATGATGCGCCGGAGGCGGTGAGCGGTGGGGGGTGGGGGGTGGTTTTATCGCGCTCCCCTATTTCTCCTCCTCCCCCGGCTCGGGGATGACGAGGGTTGAGCGTCAATCCGGTACATCAAATCGCCGATCTTATAGATGGAATGGTTCTGCACACACTCAATGTGATAGATGTCGTTCGAGGATGGGGAGCGCGGTTGATCGTTGAAACGATCGTGCTTGCTGCGATTGTCGAGATCGTGATCATGCTCGTGCTCGAACGTATAGATATTGGGTTGTGGGCGGTGGTTCTCGATCCACTGATTCTTGGGCTAGTGCTCGGGCCGCTCGTGGTTTGGCGTTTTCGTCGGCAGACTATTGGGCTCAAGCAGTACGAGCTTGCGCTGCACCAGATCGAGAGCTTTCAAGCGGTGTTGGACGAGCACGCGCTGTATTCGGTTACTGATACCAGCGGGAAGATCATCGAGGTGAACCCGGGCTTTTGCAGGATCAGCGGATATTCGCGGGAAGAACTGCTGGGTCGGGATCACCGGCTCGTGAACTCGGGGCATCATCCGAAGTCGTTCTGGGCGGAGATGTGGAAGACGATTGCATCGGGTGAGGTGTGGCGCGGGCAGGTTTGCAACCGAGCCAAGGATGGGACTCTCTTTTGGGTCCAGACAACGAACATCCCGCAGTTCGACAAAGATGGACGCATCGATCGGTACATCTCCCTGCGTATTGATATCACGGAACAGCGGCTCGTGGAAGAACGGCTTGCGCTCGCGATGCGTGCGGCAACCATCGGGCTCTGGGACTGGGATATTGAATCCGGGGAGACGTACTTCAGTGATACGTTCTACACCATGCTCGGGTACGAGGCGGGTGAGTTTCCGATGTGTGTTGATACGTGGCAATCGCTCCGCCATCAGGATGACCTGTTTGCAGCGATGGAGGATGTGCAGCGGCACTTTGATGGGGAGACGGGCGTTTATTCGAATGAGCATCGGTTGAAGCAGAAGGACGGGGATTGGTTATGGATCCGGGATATTGGGGAGGTTGTCGAGCGGGACAAGCGGGGTGAGGCGAAGCGGATGATCGGGGTGCATATCGATATCCAGGAGATGCGCGAGGCGCTTGATCAGGCGCAGGGTGCGAGCAACGCGAAGAGCGAGTTTCTGGCGAACATGAGCCACGAGATCCGCACGCCGATGACGGCGATTCTTGGGTATGCGGATCTGCTCGTTGAGGAAAAGGAGGGAGGTCTTTCACCGGAGCGGTTGTCCGATGCGGTGGGGACGATCCGGCGGAATGGTGAGCATCTGCTTTCGATTATCAACGACATTCTGGATGTGTCGAAGATCGAGGCGGGGAAGATGGAGGTGGAGGAGGTCGAGTGCTCGGTTGTTGAGTTGGTGGAATCGGTGCGGTCGCTGATGACTGTTCGGGCGGAGGCGAAGGGGGTGCAGTTGGACGTGGTGTTTGAGACAGAGTTGCCCGAGCGCGTCCGGACGGATCCGACGCGGCTGCGCCAGATCCTGGTGAATCTTGTGGGCAACGCGATCAAGTTCACGGAGCAGGGCGGGGTGACGTTGCGGGTGGGTGTTGATGACTCGGCGGGCGATGCGACGATGCTGCGGGTCGATGTTGTGGATACGGGGATCGGGATGACATGGGTGCAGACGCAACGATTGTTCGGGGCGTTTGCTCAGGCGGATGCATCGACGTCGCGGCGGTTTGGCGGGACGGGGCTGGGGCTGTTGATCTCCAAGCGTCTGGCGGAGTTGCTGGGTGGTTCGATCGATGTGGTGTCTGAGATTGGCGAAGGGAGCACGTTTACGGCGCGGGTCCGGGCGAACGAGATCGAGGGCGCACCGCGGCTCACTCCTGCGGCGTGCTGGGAGGCTTTTGAGCAACGGCGGCAGGCGCAGGCACAACAGAAGAAGTTGGACAACAGCTCGAAGAGGTTGCTCGCAGGTCTTCGGATCCTGCTGGCGGAGGATGGGCCGGACAATCAGAAATTGATCGCGTTCCATCTGAAGAAGGCGGGGGCGGAGGTTGAGATCGCGGAGAACGGGAAACTGGCGGTGGAGGCGGTGCGGCGAGAGGCGGAAGGAGGGGCGGGGTTTGATATGGTGCTGATGGACATGCAGATGCCGGAGCTGGACGGGTATGGCGCGGCGCGGTTGTTGCGTGAGGAGGGGTATGGGTTGGCGGTGGTCGCGCTCACTGCGCACGCGATGGCGGGTGATCGGGAGCGGTGTCTGGAAGCGGGGTGTGATGACTATCTGACCAAGCCGATCGATCGGAAGATGCTGATCGAGACGTGCGGGGCGTGGGGTCGGCGGGGTCAGCGATCTCGGGCTGCGGCGTAGTGGGGAGAGGGCAGGTGTGGGGTGATCGGGGCGGCACTTTCCAGCGGTGACGGGACATTGTGGATTGGCGAGTGGTGCGTGGGCAGGGCGGGGGTCCGATAGGAATGGTGGTTCTATGGACTGGCAGTGGTCGATGGGAAGGGTGAAGAATCGGGATGGATCTTTGAGATTCGTATCTGGATATCTTGTACTGATTTGAAGGCAGGGCTGTGGTGCGTGGTTTTTGTGGAGAACGTTGGCGTTTGACAGTAAAAAATGCTGCCGAATAGCATGCGTGAAGTGGGGGATTGTTGTGGGGGGGATTGACGAGCCGCTCTGAGGGTTGAGCGGGTAGAAATCTCAGAGCGAGTGAGGTATCGGCGATGGGTTCGCAGAGCACGACGGGCGTGGGACAGGGCGGAGGCGGCGGGCGTCTCGAGGAGTTCGTTTACAACGACGCGATCGTGAAGAAGTTCATGTTCGCGACGATGTTGTGGGCGGTGGTGTCGATGTCGGCGGGTGTGCTGATCGCGCTGCAGTTGGTTGCGCCGACGATTGCGGAGCTGCGGATCGGGGATGCGCAGCCTTTCGCATTCTTCAGCTTGTTCTACGAGGTTGAGTGGCTGACGTTTGGTCGGCTGCGCCCGCTGCACACGAACGCGGCGATCTTCGCGTTTGCGGGGAACGTGATTTTCATGGGGATCTACTACTCGACGCAGCGTCTGTGCAAGGCGCGGATGTGGAGTGATCTTCTGTCGAACATCCACTTCTGGGGTTGGCAGATGATCATTGTTTCCGCGGCGGTGACGCTGCCGCTGGGGATCACGTCCGGCAAGGAATACGCGGAGCTGGAGTGGCCGATCGACATTGCGATCACGGTGATCTGGGTGGTGTTTGGTCTGAACATGCTGATGACGATGGTGAAGCGTCGCGAGCGGCATTTGTACGTTGCGTTGTGGTTCTACATCGCGACGTTTGCGGTTGTTGCGGTGCTGCACGTGTTTAATTCGCTGGCGGTGCCGGCGGGGTGGCTGAAGAGTTATTCGGTGTACGCGGGGGTGCAGGACGCGCAGATGCAGTGGTGGTACGGTCACAACGCGGTTGCGTTTTTCCTGACGACGCCGTTCCTCGGGCTGATGTACTACTTCCTGCCGAAGGCGGCGGAGCGCCCGGTGTTCTCGTACAAGCTGTCGATTGTTCACTTCTGGTCGCTGGTGTTCCTGTACATCTGGGCCGGGCCACACCATCTGCATTACACGGCGATGCCTCAGTGGGCGGGCACGCTCGGGATGCTGTTCAGCCTGATGCTGTGGATGCCGTCGTGGGGTGGGATGATCAACGGGTTGATGACGCTGCGTGGTGCGTGGCACAAGGTGGCGAGTGACCCGGTGCTGAAGTTCTTCATGATAGCGGTGACGTTCTACGGGATGTCCACGTTTGAGGGGCCGATGCTGAGTGTGAAGTCTGTGAATGCGTTGTCGCACTACACGGATTGGACGATCGGGCACGTGCATGGCGGGACGCTGGGTTGGAACGCGTTCCTCGGGTTCGGGATTGTGTACTGGCTGATGCCGCGGCTGTACGGCACGAAGCTGTGGAGCAAGCCGCTCGCGGACTGGCACTTCTGGCTCGGGACGATCGGGATTTTCCTGTACTGGATCAGCATGCAGTGGGCCGGGATTACGCAGGGTTTGATGTGGCGTGCGTTTGATGATTCGGGTGCGCTTGCTTACCCGGACTTTGTCGAGACGGTGACGAAGCTGTTCCCGATGTACTACATCCGCGCGTTCGGCGGCACGCTGTTTGTTGTCGGGCTGCTGATGATGGTGTTCAACCTGATTAAGACCTTTGGTACGCGGGACAAGGACGCGGCGGAGATTGTACATCGCGCCCCGGCGCTGCAGAAGGGGTACGTGGAGCCGGCGGGGTACAAGTCGAATCTGCAGAATGTGATCGGGTTGGGTCAGAAGGTTGATCAGGTGACGAACCTGTCGTGGCACCGGCGCTGGGAGGGGTGGCCGATCCGGTTTACGGTGTTTGTGATCTGCGCGATCATGGTGGGCACGCTTGTTGAGGCGCTGCCTCTGTTCCTTGTGAAATCGAACATCCCGACGATCTCGACGGTGAAGCCTTACACGCCGTTGGAGTTGATGGGTCGGGAGACATACATCGCGGAGGGGTGCTACAACTGCCACTCGCAGATGATCCGCCCGATGTGGGCCGAGACACAGCGGTACGGCGAGTACTCCAAGCCGGGCGAGTTTGTGTACGACCATCCGTTCCAGTGGGGATCGCGGCGGATCGGTCCTGACCTGCACCGCGAGGGCGGCACCCGTGGGCACGACTGGCATGTGCGTCACCTCG
Organism: Phycisphaerales bacterium; assembly: GCA_029260435.1. Classification (GTDB taxonomy): domain Bacteria; phylum Planctomycetota; class Phycisphaerae; order Phycisphaerales; family UBA1924; genus OFTM74. Next base: position 18,760 of record JAJDDG010000121.1, read on the forward strand.
AGGATCCGCGGTGGTCTTCTCCGGGCTCGATCATGCCGGCGTACAAGCACCTGCTGAAGAAGGACATCCCGTACGACAAGATTCCGTCGCGGGTGAGGGTGATGTCGATCCTGGGTGTGCCGTATGACGAGGCGCTGCTTGTCAACGGGGGCGAGCTGGCGATCGAGTCGGCGCGCGAGCAGGCGGCGGGGATCAACGCTCAGCTGATCGAGCAGGGCGGGTATCAGGATGTCGAGGGCAAGCAGGTGCTTGCGCTGGTCGCGTACCTGCAGCGGCTTGGGACGGATATCTCGGCGACGCCCGAAGAGGAGGTCGCGGAATGATTCGGTTGTTGCTTGGGAATATGCGGCCCGATCCGGACGGGTGGGTGCTGGTGTTGATGCAGGTCGGGATGCTGATTTTTATAACGGTGTTCGTCGCGGTGCTGGTTCGTCTGGCGCTGATCAAGGACAAGGGCACGACGCTGCGGTATTCGAGTCTGCCGCTTGATGACGGGGACGTGGCGGGTGATCGTGAGACGGACACACACGGGAGCGCGAGTCATGGGTGATACGAACGGGCTGCCTGAGCGGGACCGGTATGGTTCGCTGCTGGATCACGAGTACGACGGGATCCGGGAGTACGACAACCCGACGCCGGGGTGGTGGCACTTCCTGTTCATCGGGTCGATCGTGTTCTCGGTGATCTACGCCGGGATGATGCATCTCTCGACGGAGAGCAAGTGGTTTCCGATCGATCGGTGGACAAAGGCGAAGATAGAGTACGACAGGTTGCTGTTCGGTGATCTGCCCGAGAATATGGAGGCGAACGAGGCGAACCTGCTGTGGTTCATGGCGAGTGATGGCTTTATGTCGGTGGGCGCGGGTGTCTTTGCGACGAACTGCGCGCAGTGTCACGCGGGTGACGGCGGCGGGATCAACGGGCCGAACCTGACGGATGATCACTACATCAATGTGAAGCAGCTCGCTGATTTCTATGACGTGGTGAGTGACGGTGTGGTGGTGAAGGGGATGCCCGCGTGGGACAAGCGTCTGAGCCATAACGAGCGGTTGGTTGTTGCTGCGTATGTGGCGACGCTGCGCGGGACGACACCGGCGGCTGGGGAGGCTCCCAAGGGTGATGAGATCGCGGCGTTCCCGGATGTGCCAGAAGAGACGGATGAGCCGCCAGCGGGCGGGTGACCTGGAGTGAGGGGTGCGTCTGCGCGCGGACGGGGTGCAAGATGAGTACGGAGACGGATCCACATCAGGTGCGCGTTCTTGCGACGCTGAACGCGGACGGGACTCGGCGGTGGCTGCGCCCGCGGCTGTCGCCGGGGGTGTTCCTGGTGTGGCGTCGGGTGGTGGCGTATTTCCTGATTGTGCTGTTCGCGGTGCTGCCCTTCTGGAAGATGGGTGGCAAGCCGGTGTTCCTGATCAACATCCCGGATCGGGAGCTGAATCTGTTCGGGAACACGTTCCGCCCGACGGACACGATCCTGATGGCACTGCTGATGATGATCCTATTCTTTGTGATTTTTCTGGTGACGGCGCTGTTCGGGCGTGTGTGGTGCGGGTGGGCGTGCCCGCAGACGGTGTACATGGAGTTTTTGTACCGCCCGATCGAGCGGCTGCTCGAGGGGACTCCGGGGAAAAAGCGTTCGATCGCCAAGGCGCGGGGCGCGCGGAAGGTGGCCAAATATATTTTGTACCTGCTCGCGTCGATGTTTTTGGCGCACACGTTTCTTGCGTATTTCGTTGGTGTCGAGCGGCTATACGAGTGGGTGCGTCAGTCGCCGGTGGAGCACCCGATGTCGTTTATTGTTGTTGTGTCAACGACGGTGCTGATGCTGGTGGACTTCGGGTATTTCCGGGAGCAGACGTGTCTTGTGATGTGCCCGTACGGTCGGATCCAGGCGGCGATGCTGGATCGACATTCGTTGGTTGTGATGTACGACGAGGGGCGGGGTGAGCCGCGGGGGCGGAAGCGGCGCGGCTCGAAGAAAGCGGATATTTCGCTGGACGTGGTGCAGAGGGAAGCGGGAGGTGCGGGGGACTGTGTTGATTGCCAGATGTGTGTGACGACGTGCCCGACGGGGATCGATATCCGTGAGGGGCTGCAGATGGAGTGCATCGGTTGCGCGCAGTGCATTGATGCGTGCGACGTTGTGATGGAGAAGGTCGGTCGGGCGAAGGGGCTGATCCGGTACAGCTCGCAGGCGATCATGGGCGGGGAGGTGGAGTCGATTCTGCGGGCGCGGGTGTTTGTGTACCCGTTTATCGTGCTGGTGCTGGTGGGGATGTTGACGGTCATGATGGTGGGGCGCGAGTCTGCGGAGGCGCAGCTGCTGCCGCGTCAGGGGTCGCCTTTTTACACGCTGGGCACGGGCGAGATCTCGAACCAGGTGCGTGTGCGGATCCTGAATCGCGGACAGGACGCTACGGCGTACACGATCGGTGTGGATGACGGATCGGCGCGGATCGTTATCGATAAGAATCCGAGGACGATCGGGGCGAACGAGATGGAGATCGTGGGTTTCCAGGTGATTGTGGCACCGGAGGTGTTCTCGGCTCGCGGGAAATACGAGTTGGCGTTTACGGTGACTGGCGATGATGAGTTTTCGCATAAGCTGTATTTCAAGATGCAAGGTCCGGTTGGGGGGACGAGCGGGGGTGGGCGAGGAATGGAAGAGAGCGAATGAGATTGCCGAGTTGGCCAATGTGTGTCGGTGGGATCCTGGTGGTGAACTTCATCGGGGTAGCGGTGGTGCTGCACTTTGCGCTGCGGGATCCTTCGTTCGCGGTCGAGGAGCGGTACTACGAGAAGGCGCTGGCGTGGGACGAGCAGCGCGAGCAGGAGCAGCGGAATAAAGCGTTGGGTTGGGAGACGGCGCTGTCGCAGGTGCCCGCGGGGACCGAGCCGACGCAGCGGGTGGTTTCGGTCGCACTGAACGGTCCGGACGGGGTGGTGCTCGAAGGCGCGGTGATCGAGTACGAGGCGTTCAACGCTGCGCGGGCGGGCGAACGGTTCAAGGGGACATTCGTCGAGGTGGGCGATGGGCGGTACGACGCGGTGATGACGGTGCGGTACCCGGGAGTGTGGGTGTTCCGCCTGCGGTGCGTGCGTGGGGAGGATATGTATACCGAGCAGACGGAACTGCGGATTGTTCCTTCGGCGGCGGGGCGATGATCGCGCTGATCTCGGCGGTGTTCGTGGCGAGCCTTGTCGGTTCGTTGCACTGCGCCGGGATGTGCGGGGCGTTTGCGGCGTTCGCGACGGCGCTGGACGGCGGCGAGCAGCGGGGCGCGACGGCGAAGCTGAACGCGGCGTACAACATCGGGCGGCTTACGACGTACACGATGTTGGGCGTTGTCGCGGGGTCGTTCGGCGGGGCGTTTGACATGCTGGGCGATACACTCGGCGTGCAGCGGGTGATGGCGTTGGTGGCGGGGTTGTCGATGGTTGTGTTCGGTGCGATCGCGATCCTGCGGCTCAACGGTGTGACATTGCCCAGGGCACCGATCCCGAAGCCGCTCCGCAGCGCGGCGATGGGGGCGCACCGGTTTGCGGCGGACAAGCCGCCCGTTGCGCGGGCACTGATCACGGGGCTTGCGACGACGCTGCTGCCCTGCGGTTGGTTGTACGCGTTTGTGTTGCTCGCGGCGGGGACGGGGTCGTGGCTTTGGGGCGGGGTGACGATGGCGGTGTTCTGGATGGGGACGGTGCCTGTGATGGTGGCGATCGGGGTCGGGGCGCGGCAGCTCGCGGGGCGCGTTGGGGGGCTCGGCGGGCGGGTGCCTGTGATCACGGCGATGGTGGTTGTGATCGCGGGGCTGTTTACGGTGATGGGTCGGGCGCGGCTGACGATCGACCCGCCCAGGGTGTACGGCGCGGCCGTTCCCGCGGAGGATGAGTTGGTGGGGCGCGCCGAAGAGCTCGCGTTGGGAGCGGGCGAGGTGTGTCACGACGACGAGGGTGGATCGTCTACCATCCACAGCGGTGATGATGGCTCAACGCAAAGCGAATAGCGTGCGGTGTGCGCACTGCACGCTCCCGGTGCCCGCGGGGCTGATCGACGCGGGGGCGGAGCGGCAGTTCTGTTGTCACGCGTGCGGCACGGCGTACGAGATTATTCATTCGAGTGATCTGGCGCGGTACTACGCGCTGGCGGCGCAGGACGGGGGCGAGGCTGCGCCCGCGCTCTCGACGGGCAAGGATTACGAGGAGCTTGATGATCCGTCGTACGCGGAGGCGCACTGCGCGGTCTTTGAGGATGGGATGCTTGGCGCGGAGTTCGTGGTTGAGGGGCTGCACTGTGCGGCGTGTGTGTGGTTGATCGAGCGTGTGCCGAATGTAGTGCGGGGCGTCGCGGAGGCGCGTGTGGACTATTCGAAGCGCACGGTGTGGTTGCGTTGGGATCCGGGGGCGACGGATTTGTCTGCGGTGGCGGTGTTTATCGATCGGCTGGGGTACCCGCTGCATCCGGCGCGCCAGCGGGAGGCCGCGGAACTGCGGAAAAAGGAAGACCGCGAGGCGATGGTGCGGATCGGCGCGGCGGGGGCGCTCGCTGGGAACGCGATGCTGATCGCGTTGGCGTTGTACGGGGGGATGTTTACAGGGATTGATCCCGTGTACGAGATGTTTTTTCGCGGGGTGAGCGCGGTGCTGGGGATCACGTGTGTGACATGGCCCGGGGCGGTGTTCTTCCGGGGTGCGGTGGCCTCGCTTCGGATGCGCACGCTGCACATGGATGTGCCGATCGCGCTGGCGCTCGCGGTGGGGACGATCCACGGTGTGATCAACACGGCGATGGCGAGCGGTGAGGTGTACTTTGACACGCTGTCGCTGCTGGTGTTTTTGCTGCTTGTCGGGCGGTGGATCCAGTCGCGTCAGCAGCGGAAGGCGGCGGACGCGGTGGAGCTGTTGTACTCGCTCACGGCGTCGCACACGCGGTTGATCAAGGATGGGGTGGTGCGCAGGGTGGTGATCGAGGCGGTGGAGGTGGGGGATGTTGTGCGGGTGGAGGTGGGGGAGAGCATCCCTGTTGACGGGGTGATCGAACGCGGCACGTCGGAGATCGATCTGTCGTTTCTCACGGGGGAATCGAGGGCGGTGCGGGTTGGTGTTGGCGACGAGGCGCAGGCGGGCGCGGTGAATCTGGCGTCGCCGATCGAGATGGTGGCGCGGGCGACGGGGCGGGATACGCGCGCGGGGCGGCTCATGCAGATGGTGGAGCGGTGCGCACAGGAGCGGGCGCCGATTGTGCGGATGGCGGACCGGATTGCGGCGTGGTTTGTCGGGGTGGTGATCGTGGTCGCGGTGTTTGCGCTGGTGTTGTGGATGGTGCTCGATCGGTCGCAGGCGGTGGAGCACGCGGTGGCGGTGCTGATCGTGACATGCCCGTGTGCGCTGGGGCTGGCGACGCCGCTGGCGGTGGTGGTGGCGATCGGTCGGGCGTCGCGTCGGGGGATCCTGATCAAGGGTGGGCGGACGCTGGAGGCGTTACGCCGCACGGGGATTGTGGTGCTGGACAAGACGGGCACGCTGACGCGGGGGGCGCCGAGTGTGGTGATGTTTGAGGGGGATGAGGAGGTGCGGGGGTTGGTGGCGGCGGCGGAGGCAGGATGCAATCACCCGGTTGCTCGGGCGCTGGCGCGGGATCTGGTGGGGGCGGATGTGGTGTTGCCCGAGGCATCGATCGTGCACACGCTGGGCGGCGGGCTCGAGGCAGAGGTGGGCGGTCGGTCGGTAGTTGTGGGGTCGGTGCGGTTTGTGCGGGAGCGGGTCACGACAGAGTTTGATGAGCGGGTGGAGGGGTGGATCGATCGCGCGCTGCAGGGTGGGCAGACGCCGGTGGTTGTTGCGGTGGACGGAGCAGCGGTTGCGCTCGCGGCGGTGGACGATGATCTGCGCGAGGACACGCTTGCTTCGCTTGATCGGCTCCGCTCGATGGGGTGGACGCCTCACATCTTGTCGGGCGATCATCCGGAGATTGTTTCGCGGATTGGTGCGCGG
>JAJDDG010000122.1 GCA_029260435.1 Phycisphaerales bacterium
ATCCACTCCTCGAGCGGCACAAACTTCAGCAGGTCCAGCTTGATCTCGCCCGGGAACCCCGTGACCTTCAGGAACACAAAGAACTTGTCCCATTTCCGCTTGTCCACCACCTCGATCATCTCGGGCGTGAAGCTCTTGCCGCCGGGGAGGATCAACTCGTGGGCCTCCGGCTTGTAGGCGAACGATGTCGTCTTCGCCTTCACGAACAGGAACCCGACCCACAGCGCACCCGCGATCCCCGCGAAGAAGATCAGCCACTGCACCGGGATGTCAAACGAGCTGAGCGCTTTGGGTAGCCCCTTGTTCGCCCACGCCGCGTCGAGAGCCGCAAGCGTTTTCGCCGGGCTCGCGAACAGCGTCGCTGTCTCGATCGGGTCGCTCGACGGATTATCGAGTCGCCTCGCCATCTCCACCGTGTTCGCCGCCGAGATTGATTCGAGCGATTCCAACCGTGAGATCGCCGTGAGCCAGCTCAGCCTCGTTCGCTCGATCACAGGAAGAGTTTCAAACTCGCTCTCGCTCAGTCTCGCGTACTCCGCAGCCGGATCCACCACCGAAGATCGATACAACATGTTCGATTCGTTCGACACCTGCAGATAATGGAGCGATGTGTACGCAACAACGTCGCGCCCCCGCGCCGGGTACACGATCTCCGCATCCACATACCCCCAAGCCGCCAGCCCCAGCAGCACAACAAAGAAAATCGCCATCTTCGCGATCCAGCTCCCCTTCAGGGTCGTCTTCAGTTGCTCAGCGCTGTGCTCGTTCATGATGCTTGTCCTCTTCTCCGGATCGTCGGACCCGACCGCTCACTCATCGACCGTTCAATCCCCCGCGCTCACCGATCCCCCAACCCCTCAACCGGGTTCGCCCTGAGCCTGCAAAGTCGTATCCATTTCGAGCATACGAACTCCCCAGGCGGGCACGCCGGGAGTATACCCACCGTCCCCCTCCGATCACGCAGCCTCCACAGCAACGCGCGAAGCCGCCTTGCACGCCGTTTCCAGCGTCATCATCAATTGCTCGTGATCCCCGATCGTCCCAAACCGATCCATCAACGCATCGACCCGCGCCACCGCGTCCTCGATATCCACTACCGATTCGATCGCCGCATCGCCGTGCTGCTCGCCCGCACCGATCACCCACTCCATCGTGATCTCCCCACCCGCGGGCGGCTCGATCTGCGTGCGCACAGTAATCGGCCCGATCATCACGACCGGCCACCGACCGAGCTGCGTCACCGGCTCGTGTACCACGACCACCGCCGCGATCCCCAGCATCTTGCAACGATCCCGCAGGTTCCGACCATCCGCACCAACCAGCGGCGGCTCGAGCACATAGCACCCCGACGCCGGTACGGCATCCTCGCCGATTAGCGGCTCAAGCTGCGTGTGCTCGTTGATGACAAACACATTTCCCGTCTCGATCGCCGCGAGCCGGATCTGCCGTCGCGCCTCCTGCAGGGGTAACAGTATCCGAGCCATCTGCTCGTAGTCACCCGCCTGGTGCGCAATCGAGAGCGCCTCGTTGGCGCACAGCGCAGCCTCGAAATAATCCGTTTCCACGAGCGCGACAGAAGCCTTCTCCATCAGCGATTCGATCTTCTTGCTCTTGTTCTTGCTGAGCGGTTTTTTGACAGGTTTACTCTGCGCCATCGGGTCGCCCTCCGTTGCTTACGCTTCTCCGCCGACATCGAGCGACAACGCGCCCAACGCCCGCGCCCACGAATCGCACAACGTATCCATGTCGTACGCCAGCACATCCGCAACAGACGTCATGTCCTGCTGCGCCATCGAACCCTTCACCTCGCCCAGCAGTCGCGCCAGCTCGTTCGTCAGCGCGTTGATCGATTCCCCGCCCGCCTCGTCCGGAAGGTCAACGCCGGGCGTCGCTTCCGCCAGCTGCATCACCTGGCCCGCGTTCGACCAACCCTCGAGCACCATCCGCAGCGATTCCATCGCCTCAGAGATCTGTCCGCCCTGGATCAACTCCGCCGCTTGTTTCTGCGCTTCCTCCACACCCTTGAGCATCTCCGCCGCCTCGTCCAACGCCTCGCTCACCAACTCCCGAGCGGAAGCGCTGGTCAGCCGCAGCTCGCCCGCGTACGGGTCATCGCCGGGAGGCTCGCTCAGATGATCGCTCGGCACCGGCGCCCCATCCGCCTCGGCTTCAATAACAAGCCTCTCGCCCGCGCTCTCCGCCGCCTTCGCGAGCGCAGAAGAAAGTGTCGAGCCCGCCCCATCAAGGGGAGCACCATCGAGATATACGCGCATTATGCTCATAGCTCCTCCTTCGTCGGCTTCTCGGACGCACCACCTAAGCGTATTCATCCGCTCCCGGTGTTTTCTTCTGGATCGATCTCCACCGATGGCTCCGGCACCGGATCCTCGTGGATATCCACATGCTGCATCTCTTGTGATTTTGCAGCCCGGCGCGCCGTCCGCTCATGATCGCGCTTCTTCTGCTTGTAGATCAACCGGATATTCCTGGCATAAATCACCACACCCGAACTCTGTCCCAGCACGCCGACCATGTCCTGCCGCCACACAAAATACGCGAACAGCGTCACCCCGCCAAACAGACTCAGCCACCAGAACATCGGCGGCACAACACTCTCGCCCTTCCGCTCGCTCACCACCCACTGCACCGCCATCCTCCCGAAAAACGCGATCTGCCCCGCAAGCCCGATCGACACCCACAGCAAACTCCCCCACCGCGAAATGTTGAACACACGGAACACCGCGCTCCCGCCGTTGCCGGTCACACCCTCATAAAACACCTCGCCGTATCGTTCGATGAACTCATCGTGCGAGATCGCGGGCCTCGGCTCTTCTCCGCGCAGCAACATGCGGAACGTCTCATCCCCCACCTCCCCGACGATCTCCACATTCCCCTTCACCGGTCCGAATGTAAACGGCACCGTCTTCGCACCATCCCGCAGATCGTTCCGCACACTCGGCGCATACACGAGCCAGATCCCGAGCAGGATCAGCCCCACCATCGCCGCCGCGGGCTCCCACTTCATCCCCTTCATCACGCCACCTCTTCGTGCGACCGCTCCACACCCGCGCCCCCCGCACCCAGCGTTTCTTCGTTCACCACCGCCCGCCGCCGCTTGCCCATCCACCGCACCGCGAAGCAATCGATCAGCCCCGGGATCGCCCGCTGCGTGATCCCCATCCCGTACTTCGTCTCACCCGCCACGCGGGGGCGGTGCGTCACATCCATCTCCACCACCTTGAACCCCATCTGGTTCGCCAGCGCCGGGATAAACCGGTGCACACCCTTGAACTCCAAAGGCAGCCGCACCCCAATCTCCTTGCGCATGATCCGCAGCGAACACCCCGTGTCCCGGATCGAATCACCGAGGATCATCCCGCGGAATGTCCGCCCCACGATCGACCCCCACCGGCGCACTGCCGTGTCCCGCCGATTCTTCGAGCGGTCACCCTGCACCATGTCCGCCTGCTCCGAAACGATCAGCTCCGCCATCGCCACATAGTCCGCCGGATCGTTCTGCAGGTCCGCATCGAGCGACCCGATGAACGCCCCCCGCGCAGCCCGGAACCCCGCGTGAAACGCCGCAGACTGCCCGTTTCCCTTCCCCGGAGGCGTGTCGCGCATCGCCACCACCCGCAGCCACGGGCGTTCTTTCGCCATCTCAAGCGCGATCGCCCGAGTCTCATCCGTGGACCCGTCATCCACCAGGACGAACTCGAACCCGCCCCCCAGCACCGCCCCAGCACGCTCCGCCGCCGCCCCCACCTGCTCGACGAGATCGTGCACATTCTCTGCCTCGTTGTGCGCTGGCGCCACCACACTCAATGCGATCGAATCCATATCCCGCCAAGCCTAGCAGACCGCCCCACGGGTGGCCCCGCTCAACCCCCCGGGCTACCATTCCAACCACGGAAATTGTTTCTTTTTTACGCCGAACCCCACGAGCACCCCCCCCGATGCACCTCAAGCACTCAGACAACGACCACGCCCCGCGAGAGATCCCCGTCACCTTCCACCTCGAAGACCCCGATTCCCTCACCGGCACCAAAAAAGCCGAGTGGACAATCAAAGCCGCAAAGGGTGAGCACCTCCTCGAACTCGCCGTCGAAAACGGTATCAACATCGAGCACTCCTGCGGCGGCGTCTGCGCCTGCTCTACCTGCCATCTCTACATCGAGCAGGGTGCCGAACACCTCTCCGAACCAACAGACGAAGAGGAAGACCGCGTCGAGGAAGCCCCCGGGCTCCAGCGCAACTCCCGCCTCGCCTGCCAGTGCGAGATCGAAGGCGATGGCCCCATCGTTGTCCGCGTCCCCGCCTGGAACCGCAACGCAATCAAGGAAGTCCCGCACTAGCCATGGCGTGCCACTGACCGGTCTTCCGGTCAGTGCGATAAAACGGATGACCACCAGTTCGGTGGCTAAAATAAGAGTGCAGTTCCGCACACAGAGGCGCACCATGGCAGACTCCTTCCACTGGCTCGACATCGATCGCATCGCCGAAGAACTCAGCGATCACCACCCTTGTGAAAACCCACTCTCCATCGCCTTCCCAAGACTGCGCGGCCTCGTCGAGCAGCTCGACGGCTTCGCCGAGCAGGAAGGCCACCCCGTCAACGAGCGCATCCTCGAAGCAATCCAGGCCCGCTGGATCGAGGAACACAACGAAGCTGTCGACGAAGACCAACCCGCCGCCGAAGACCACTAAATAAATCGTTTGCAATCATCCGCCTTCCTCACTCCCCCTCTGGGGGAGGATGGCATCGTTGTCTTCAACGATGACAGGTGAGGGCTCCACCATCTTCGCTTTCTCCCTCTCACTCCAATCTTCCTTTTCCCCTTCTTCCTTCTTCTCCTCCTGGTGCCTGGTCCCTGCTGTCTGATGCCCTGTATCTTGCGCGCATGACCACCGCACTCCTCCTCGCATCATCCTCCGGTGAACCCTCCGCGATCGCTCAAGCCGTCACCGCCGCCGTCGCGCTCATCTCCGTCGCCATCCTCGTCGCGATAAGCACACGAATCGTCCGCATCCCCTACACCGTCGCCCTCGTCCTCGTCGGGCTCGTCATCGCGCTCACCGGATTCGCTCCCGCGAACTTCACAATCACCCACGACCTCGTCTTCATCCTCTTCCTCCCGCCCCTCCTCTTCCAGGCCGGGCTCCACCTCCACCTCGAATACCTCCGGCGCAACTGGTTCCCCGTCGCCCTACTCGCGCTCCCCGCCGTCATCCTCACAACAATCGCCGTCGGCGCAGTGACGCACGCCCTCCTCCCCGATTCCCTCCGCGAGTTCCTCGATCAACAACACGCCGACCTCGGATTCCTCTCCCTCTCGTGGGGCGTCGCGCTCCTCTTCGGCGTCGTCCTCGCCCCAACCGATCCCATCTCCGTCATGGCGGCCTTCAAAACCGCCGGCGTTTCCAAAACACTCAAGACCGTCGTCGAGGGCGAATCACTCTTCAACGACGCAACCGCCGTCGCCATCTTCGCCCTCCTCCTCGTCGCGCTCACCACCGCGCTCTCCGCTGGTGGCGGACACGCCGATCACGCCCAGGCGAGCTTCACTCTCGCAGCCGTCGCTATCGGCTTTCTCAAGGTCGCCTCCATCGGCGCCGTCGTCGGCGGTCTCCTCGGCGTCACCGCCTACTGGATCATCCGCAAACTCGAGGACCACACCCTCGAAACCGCAACCACCATCGCACTCGCGTGGGGCGCGTTCATCACCGCCGAGCACTTCCACGGCTCGGGCGTCATCGCCGTCGTCGTCGCCGCCCTGCTCATCGGCAACTACGGCAAAGCCTTCCACATGGAAGACAAAACCCGCCAGACCCTCGAAGGCTTCTGGGACTCCATCGACTTCGTCATCAACTCCGCCCTCTTCCTCATGATCGGCGTCGAACTCAGCGCCAAGGAAATCGGCGGCCTGCAAACCCTCACCAACCCAACAGTCCTGCTCACCGCCGGCGCATGCCTCGCCGCACTCTTCGCCGCCCGCGCACTCTGCGTCTACTCCGTCGCCGCGATCTGCGGCAGACACTGGCCCAAGCAGTACAAGCACGTCGTCTGGTGGGCCGGGCTCAAAGGCTCCCTCTCCCTCGCCATGCTCCTCTCCCTACCCGCAGGAGAAATCCGCGACTTCTTATTACCCGTCGCGTTCCTCGTCGTCCTCGCAAGCCTCATCGCCCAGGGCGCAACCATGCCCCACCTCATCAAACACCTCGGCATCGCCGGACAACAACCAGCGCACGAACACTGATCCCCGTGCCACTGACCTCCCCGAAGGGAAGGTCAGTGCTCCCTGCATCTATTTCTCTTTCGGGTGCCACTGGCGGCTTGCCCGCCAGTGCCCGCTTTTCCTCAGAAAAATGCCATGCGAAGCATGGCAGAAAAACAGAAACGATAAACCCCAACTACCGCATCCGCTTCCGTCTCAAGAGAGGCACAAAGCACATCGCGGCGATGCTGCTGGTCGCTGGCGACGGCACAAATCTAATATCGAACAACCCGCCGCCATTTGTAAGTGTTTCAAGTGTGTTGATTCCCTCGGCCTGAATCCACGCTTCGAGCGTCCATGTCCCGGGCGGCAGAATGCCAGAAGAAGAGGTGAGAACTTTCTCATTCGAAAAGGTCGTGTAGTCGAAGATCACATCGTCTACCAAGCTAATCAGCGAAGCATGAGCCTCCATTGGATTCGCTGTCTCAGCGGCGAAGATCCACAGGTCGAGATCGTAGTGGAAGGGTGCAGCATTTTGGAACGTCACACTGAAGAAAGATTCTGCTGACACCGACACCGATTCAACGATGGATTCCGGCATTATCTGATCCATCAGATCGTTGTCGTTGACAACTGATATCCCAATGGTTGTGATACCACTGTTGGTGATTTCCGAATCTTGCGAAGTCTGGGCAGCCCCCAACCCAGAGGTTGTGCTATTAACGAACTGGTGAAAGGAGTTGATTGATGGAGCATTAACCCTGGTATTCCCAGAGCTAGGTGGGAAGTTAGGGTTTACAAAATCTATCTGAAAACGCGTCTCCACAAACATCGTCGAATCGATGATTGTGAGCTGCGCAGACGCTGATGTAGTGGAAACGGCCACAACAACAGCAGAACCGAGCATCTGAATCTGAACTGGGGGCATATCTCTCGTCTCCTGTGCTGAGAACATTGTAAAACCCGAACGAGCAGGAACAACTACTATTCCGCGCCAAGCATGTTGGTCCTATAAAAAAACCACGCCCCTCCCGGAGCGTGGTTCTTCAATCCAAACTGGTTATCGCAGGCCTACCGCGTCATCTCATCGACTAGGTACCCACTCACAATTGTTCCCGACCCCGGAGTGACCATAGAAGGACGGTTGATCGGTACTTCTGGAGTGCCTGTTGAATGGCCGATATGGCGTGTTTGGATCCCGGGCATTCTCGATCCGGCGGACCTAGATGGCACAGACTCGAAGAGTTTTAATATGCGGGGTGTCAGGCGTGCGGAGACTTCACAATTTATTTGCACAGTTGGCGATGTTACTTGGATTCGCGTTGTACCCGCCACAGACACAACACAAGATGCGAATATTGGCGACATAGAACCTCCGACATTCGAAGTGTCGACCTTAGCGCATGTACGATTGGAGTATGGCTATAAATTACATCGCGGTGGTCCCATGCTGACACTCATCGCATCAGACGGATCGCACGCGATCACATTTCCGATGGACGAACAAGGGCAGGGGCGAACTGTTGCCGGAGAGAAAGATCTGCCACTCCCGCTCGGATCATATTTTGTGGTCGCCAACGAATTCATCAAAGGCAGCATCCATGAAAAGATCATGGTAGACCTTTTAAACTCCGGGCCAGATAGATGCCGCGCGGCGGGCATTCCAATGATTACGACCAGTAAACAGGAAATCGCTATTTTAGACGTTCAGATTCAAACCATTGCAGACGCTATTAAAGTTTTCTCGCCTTGATGCGTTGATACGCCGCGCTATAAAAAACCACGCCCCTCTCGGAGCGTGGCCATTTCTTATCTGATGCCTATTGCCTGTTCCCTGATGCCTTCTTCTACCGCGTCATCTCATCAACGAGATACCCGGCACCATACACCTTCCGCATCGCCTCAGCCATGCCGCGCACATCAACCGCCACCGACCGACCAACGCGATCATCAAACTGTGTGCCCCAGACCAGCGAGTGGCGATTGCCGTCGAAGATCAAACCGACCACCTCGCCGTCCCGATTGATCACGGGCGAACCGGAGTTCCCGCCGATGATATCGGGCGTGCAGATGAAGTTGAACGGCGTGCTCATATCAACCGCGTTCTTGTTCTTGTTCCACTCCGGGTACAGCGTGAACGGCGCACCCGGCCCGCGCGTCTCGTGCCGTTCAAACATCCCGCCGATCGTCGTGAACGGCTCCACCGTCCCGTCCTCCGGGTGCGTGTACCCCGTCACAGGCCCATACGAAAGCCGCAGCGTAAACGTCGCATCCGGGTAGGTGTCGTCGCCCTCCTTCGCGAATTTCGCAGCAACGATCCGCGAATACGCGTCCTGCTGCACGCTCTGCACCTGATCCTTATACAGCTTGTCGAGCCGGCGCAATTCACCATCCAGCGCACGAGCAAGCTCGATCATCGGGTCGGTGCTCGCGTGTACCGCGTCCACGCCCCCCTCCACCAGTGCCTCACGCTCCGCCAGATCCGCAAGCGCACAACCAAGAACAAGCTGCGCCGCCCGCTCCCGAGGAGCCATCCCGTCCAGCGCCGTCTGCACGAGCGGGTCCTCAACGCCAAACGTCTCAGCAAGCAACCCGAGCGTGCTCGCGACCCGGTCGATCTCCAGCTCCGGATGAATCGGCGCCTCGCTCATGAGCGACAGCCGCACCGAATCCAGCCTCGAATCCTTGTACGCGCTGAGCCGATCGCTATTGGGCTTGCCCAACTCCTCGGTCATCTGCACGATCGTCAGCGCCTTGCGCCACAGCTCAGAACTCGCGAACCCGAACCGCGACATGATCACCCACCGATCAACGAACGTCTCAAACGCCGTCTGCGCGCCCGCCACATCGCTCCACGCCGAACTCCACTCCGTGTTCGACCGAGCAAACTCGCGCAGCCCCGCCTCGTACTGCTGCTTCGCGCCCATCACCGCGGGATCCTGCAACCCTGCCAGGTACCCCGTGTACGCCTTGCGACCGTTCGCAAACCGCGCAAGATCCTCCGCAGCCATGGATTCGTGCTTGTCGCTCCGCTGCGCAAATGTCTGCAGCTGGATCTCCCGACGCCAGATGTACCGCAGCATCTTCGGGTACATCACATCCCGCAAAAACCGCGAGTGATCCACCGTATAAAGCCGCTGCGTCCGACCCGGGTGCCCAGCCACAAACACCAGATCCCCGTCGCTCGAACCGTCCAGATCCCACTTCAGATGGTGCGGCGTCATCGCCGGCTTGCCGTTCTCGTACAGCCGGAACAAGGTCATATCCAGACACCACCGCGGGTACTCGAAGTTGTCCGTGTCGCCGCCAAACGAAGCGGTCTCCGAATCCGGCGCAAACACCAGCCGCACATCCGTGAACTTCTTGTAGAGGTACAGGTGGTACTTCGCCCCGCCGAAAAGGGTCACAACCTCCGCGTGGACATCGTCCGCGGTCAGCGCCGTCTTCTCGATCTCCGCGATCGCGCCGCGTCGGGCCTTGCCAGCCTCCGCCGCGCTCATCCCGTCTTCAACCGACGCGCTCACCCCCGCCGTCACATCTTCGATCGTCTGCAGGATCTGCACCTCGAGATCCGGGCACGCAAGCTCGCCGCCCCGGTTCCCCGCAAGGAACCCATCCTTAAGAATGTCCCGCCCGCCGGTAGACAGCTTGAGAAGCTGGTCAAACGCCACATGGTGATTCGTCAGCACCAGCCCCTCGCCCGACACCACCGACCCCGACCCACCGGTCATGATCCGAGTGCAAGACTTCTGCACATGCTCGAGCCAATCGTCCGTCGCATCGAACCCATACCCCGACCGGAGCTGCTCGCTCGGCGGCTGGTTCATCAGCCACATCCCCTCGTCCGCGCTCGCGACCCCCGCCATCGAGACCACCGCAACGCAAACTCCCGCGCCAATCGCCGCACGACGAACAAGACCGCTCACCATCACACTGCTCCTTTCGCCCCACCCGTCCGCACTCATTACCCACGACCCATCACCACAAACCTTACCGCTATACCCCTCTCAGGGCGCACCCGCTACCCTTAGACCGATGCCCCCCGTGCCAAATCCATCCCCTCCCATCCCGCCAGCACTCGCCCCGGAGTTCGAGATCTGCGCCGAGATCGTCCGCCGCCGCGCCCGCAATTTCTACTACGGCTTGCGTCTCACTCCCGAGCCCCGTCGCTCCGCCATCTATTCCATCTACGCCTGGATGCGCAAAGCAGACGATGCCGCCGATGACCCCGCGACCCTCGATGCCCGTGCCGCAGCCCTCGCCGCACTCCGCTCGCAAACCGATGCAGCGCTCGATCCGACCGCGTCGGACCCGGCCGACCCCGTCCTCGCAGCCCTCCGCTGGTCCGTCGCCGCGTTCGAACTCGACCCGCAGGACATCCTCCCCCTCCTCGCCGCACTCGAAGACGATATCCAGCGCGAAGCTGCTGCATGCAATGCATCCGCATCGGCGCGCAAGAGTGATCCAACACCCGATTTCCAAACCCGCGACGACCTCACCAAATACTGTCACGCCGTCGCATCAACCGCCGGCGTCGCCTGCGTTGGAATCTGGGGACTCGAAGACCCATCAAAGCGAGAACTCGCCCGCGCGCTCGCTGTCCGGCGCGGCGTCGCCTTCCAGCTGACAAACATCCTCCGCGACTTCGCCGAAGACTTCGCATCAATGCGCGTCTACATCCCCGCCGAAGACTTCAATGCCCACAACACAACCCCCGCCAGCGTCGCCCAGTGGGCAGACCCAAATAAAAGCGCCGCGCTTATCCGTTCCATCGCGCAGTGGGCCCGCAACGAATACGAAGCCTCCGCACCGCTCGACGACCTCATCGCCAAAGACGCCCGCGCCGCGCTCGTCGCTATGACCCGAATCTACTCCGGCATCCTCAACATCATCTTCGAGCACCCTCAACGCATCACCCACGCCCGAGTCCGACTCCCGGCCGTCAAAAAAGCCGCCATCGCCGCTCGCGCCGTCCTCCAAAAACGCGGCGTGACCATGTGAGACATCGTTTGCGTCCCCTGCCTCTCCCTCCGGGAGAGGATGTCATCGCTGTCCTCAGTGATGACAGGTGAGGGCTCCTCAACCTCCGCGCTCTCCTTCTCACACCAATCTTTTTTTTCTTCTTCCATCTCTACTTTCCCCGTGCCACTGACCGGTCTCCGGTCAGTGCTCCCCTCTTCCTGATGTCCGGTGCCTGGTCCCCGGTGCCTTCCCCCTCCTCTCCCGCTACCCTCCTACACCATGAGCAAACCAAAGATCCTCGCGTTCTCGGGCTCCCTCCGCGCCGAATCCTTCAACCACAAACTCATCGAGCGCGCCGCCGTCGGCGCATCCTCCGCCGGCGCAGAGGTCAATGTCATCCGCCTCGCCGACTACCCCCTCCCCGTCTTCTGCGAAGACGACGAAGCAGCAAACGGCCTCCACGAAAACGCCATCAAACTCAAGCAACTCTTCATCGAGCACGACGCCCTGCTCATCGCTTCCCCCGAATACAACGGCTTCTTCTCCGCCGCACTCAAAAACGTGATCGACTGGGTCTCCCGACCCTGCGAAGGCGAAGCCCCCCTCGGCTGCTTCCTCAACAAACACGCAGCCGTCATTGCCGCATCACCCGGCGGGCTCGGCGGCATCCGAGGCATCCCCCGCTTGCAAGCGTTGCTCACCGGGATCCGCGTCACCGTCATCCCCGCCACCATCGCCGTCTCAAGCGCGCACGACGCCTTCAACCCGGACGCCTCACTCAAAAACGAAAAGCACGACGCTTCCCTCCTCGCAATAGGCGCATCCCTCGCCAACGCCGCCGCCGCATCCAAGGCGTAACCGTGCCACTGATCCGCCGCGGCGGATCAGTGCGCCGTAGGATCATCGGGTGCCGCGCTTTGGCCCAGCGGGCAAAGCGTGCTGTCCCAAGTTTGTCGTATGGGTGGCATGCTCACGCTTCTTGGCGCGAGCATGTCTTCTCCACTCCCTCTCCTCGCGGGGGGAAAGGGCCGGGGTGAGGGCGCTTCCTCACAAAAAAGCCACGCGCAAGCGTGGCTGAAAAACAAACTCTTCTCTTTTCCTGATGCCCGGTGCCTGATCCCTGAAGCCCTCTTCCTACCCCATCACTATCCCCGCCACACACGCCGTCATCCAACTCGCCAGCGCGCCGCCGCACATCGCCCGTACCGCAAGCCTGCTGAACTCCTGCCTTCTCCCCGGCGCCAGCGCGCTCAATCCACCGATCTGAATACCAATAGAAGCAAAGTTT
>JAJDDG010000123.1 GCA_029260435.1 Phycisphaerales bacterium
TCTTCTCGGGTGGCATGCTCACACCGAAGGGGCGAGCATGTCTTCCAGTTCCCCCCCTCCCCTCGGGTGCCGTGGTTCAGCCGCAGGCTGAACCGCGATCAATCACTCCGGTTCCATCCCCGCCTCCCCCACCCTTCACCCATGCGGTGTAGTCCCCACTTCTCTCCCTTTGAAAAGCGTGACGCGCAGCGTCACATTAAGATAGCTTCAAGAATATAAATTCTGATAGACCGCGAACTCGAAATGAGGCCCACATGCCACTCTTCTCAAACCAAAACGACGCACTCGATATCGTCAGTCCATTGCATTTCGCAACGGAAAAAGAACTGCAATCCCTTGTTGAACGCAACTTGGATTCTGTATTCAGCTGTAGATTTGTTGCGACCGAGTTTAGAACTGGCACAACTCATGGAGGTCGAATAGACACTCTTGCCCTCACCGAAGACGGCAACCCGTGCATCATTGAATACAAGATTGTTGAATCTTCCGATCTGATTAACCAAAGCCTATTCTATCTCTCGTGGCTGTATGACCACCGAGGTGACTATCAGGTTGCCACCGAGGCTGCTTTGGAAAATGACATCGAGATCGATTGGTCTGACATCCGCGTAATCTGCCTCGCGCCGGGGTACAAGAAATATGACCTGCACGCAGTCCAACAAATGGGTGCGAACATCGAACTATGGAAATATCGACTATTCGGGAATAAAACACTGCTTCTCGAAGAAATCTATCGCCGACCGTCTTCTTCCTCGAACGGAAATATACAGAAAAAACCCAAGCATCCGAAACCCCGTGAAGCTGCCGCTTATTCATGGGATTACCATCTTGCGAGGGGGACAAAAACTACGACTCGGTTCGGCGAACAGATTCGTGATTTCTGCTTATCGCTCTCCGAAGCAGTCGAGGAATCTCCAAAGAAATTCTATGTCGCATATAAAGTCACGAAAAATTTCTGCTGCTTGGAGTTTCAGAAGAAACGAGTAATTCTTTATCTAAGACTTGATCCTTCTTCGGCGAAAGCAATCCCCGGAGTTACGCGAGATGTGAAGTCAATCGGTCATTATGGAACCGGCGATCTTGAAATAACAATCGCCACACCCGAGCACTTCGAAATCGCGAAACCACTAATCGAGCAGGCTTTCAACGCTGTTGGCGGCTCCTAGGCTCCGCATTCCCATCTGATCCCCCCCCACCCTTCACCCTTGCGGTGAAGTCCCCTCTTCCCTTCCTTTCAAAAACGTGACGCGCATGCGTGGAGGCGTGTGGGGGGAGCGTCACATACAATCCGCCCCATGCCCAGACCCAAACCCGCCAAGCTCCTCAAACTCTTCGCCGTAATCCTCTTCTCCGCTCTCTGGGTCTACTGCTCCGCAATCCTCACCATCCTCGGCTCGGGCACCATGCTCCCCTGGATTGTCATCGCGTTGGGCCTGCTGGGCCTCGCAATGCGCAAACGCAAAATCCGCTGGGGCTTCGGCGCAGGCGCGCTCCTCTGCATCGCCATCGTCGGCGTGCGCGCAGCCCGCTCGCCCTCCAACGACCGCGTCTGGGAAGAACACCTCTCTACCGCGCCATCCGTCTCGATCGAGGGCGACACCATCACAATCGAAGGCGTCCGCAACTTCGAGTGGAACGCCGACGGCTCCTTCACCCCCGCATGGGAAACCCGCACCTACGAACTCTCCAACCTGCAAGGGGTAGACCTCCTCCTCGAACCCTTCGGCCCCGCCGACCTCATGGCACACTCCATGCTCAGCTTCGACTTCGCGCACGAGGGCCGCCTGCTGCTCTCCATCGAAGCCCGCAGAGAGCAGGGCGAGGAGTACGGAATCGTTCCGGGAGGGCTCAACAACTTCGAACTCATCTACATCCTCCAAACCGAGCAAGACGGGATCGGCCAACGCGCACACCGCGGGCACAACATGTACGCGTTCCCGATCAAAAACAACCCCCTCCGCCTCCGCGCGTTCTTCCTCGCGCTCTGCTCAACAACCAACCACCTCCAGCACACCCCCCGCTTCTACCGCGTCGTGCGCGACAACTGCACCACCGCATGGATCCAGCACGCAGACCACCTCTCCAACAAACCGCTCGGCCTGCAGCTCGACACAATCCTCACCGGGCGCGTCGCGCACATGCTGCACAACCTCCGCTTCATCGAAACCGACCTGCCCTACAAAGAAATGATGGAGCACTTCCGCATCGACCACCTCGTCATCGAAGCGCTCGAGCACGAGGATTTCTCAACCCGTATCCGCGCTCACCGCGCCCCCGCAGGCCCGCGCGGCACATAACCGCCACCCGACCTGCCCGCGGCAGCATGCTCATCCGAAGAAATGTTCGGATACCCATCCTTCAGGATCCACATCCCGCTCTCGTCCCGAATCAGCGGACGCCCATGCTCCGCCCCCGCCGCCAGCCCGTCCCGGAAAATCAGCACAACATCCGAGAGAACCGCCGGGTTATCAATAAAATAGCTGTGCCCGTACGGACCCGGATTGGAAATCTGCGCATCGATCACATCCATCATGTTGTTCTTCAGGTTGCCACGCTGTGTCTTCGATAGCGAGCCACCCCGCAATCGCCCAAGGCGCGTGATGCTGGAAAACAACCACTCCGCAATCCCGATCGCCTTGTCGTGCTCAGAGACATACATCGTCAACCGCTCGGGAACGAACGTCACCATATCCGGACGCAACCGCTGAGCAGCAATCTCAAGATCCATATCCGGCGCCGCAAGGATGAGCTGCCCGAACTTGAGGCGTTCCCGCGACACACTCCAATCGCCCCCCATCTGCAGATGCAACTCGCGGAGCGCTGTAGTAAATACATCAGTCCCACGCGAGTGGGCGATAACATGCAGCCGTTCCAGATTCGGCGATTGCGCCAACACGCGGATGAACTCCCGCAGGTGATACACCGTGAACTCCCCCGACTCCCGGTCGTGGGTATACCCACGCAACGGCCCCAACTCAGGATTCGCCGGCCACGTATACACCACCGGCACACCAACGCGACCCATCATGTGCCAGAGCTGCGCCATCGTGTACACAGCATCATCGAACCCGTTGTGGATCCCATGCACATAGAGGAAGACCTCCTTGCGATCCGCCAGCTCAAGCCTCCGCGTCAACGCCTCGATCATCTCCGCTTCCGCACCCGCGCGGGATTCGAGCAGATGAGACGCATCGCTCGGTTTGCCATCAACAAACACGAGGGGCCCAAGGGTCGTCGGGAAGCGCACAAGCTCTTCCCGCGCCATGATCTCCACCGGCACCTTTGTACTCTTGCGCGGGTCAAGCGAATCGTGAACAACCTCCTGCCACATCCGACCCCCACCGATCGAAACAACACACCGCCCAAACGCCATCGAAGGCGACCGCCCCGCGCCGTACCGCACGTTCCCCTGTGCAGAATCCGCGCGCGTGCGATCCGTCGCAAACAGAACCTCGATCTCTGTCGTCTGATACGCCTCAGGCACATTCTCAAGCGGAGCGCTCTCGAGCCCCGCGTACACGTTTGGTGTCATCGGCAATGTATGCGAGTGGCATGCGCCGAGAGCGAATGCAAAACCAATCACTCCGAATACAAGCACCCGCCGCCAGTCTCTCGTGGCGGGCTTTGATGCCGGGAATGTATTAGCGATCACCAGAGCCTCCCTCGCGGAGCTCACGCAATCGCTGCTCAGCTTCCTTCGCCCACCCATCGATCACATCCTTGATGTCATCCAGCGCATCAAACGTATCCAGCTCGAACTGATTCCCCTTGCCGCTCTTGACCACAGCCGCGAGCTGTTCACCCGTCACCGAATCGATCACCTCACCCTCCATCGAAGCCTGCCCCGTTCCCGCCCCCGTGAGCTTGGAACCGGGATGAAGATTCATCCACCATGTCGCGCTCTGGATATCAGTCAGCGCAAGTCGCACGCGGGCCGTGCCAACTCCCGCATCCCCCGTCAGGCGGTACCCGCCGTTCTTGAGCACCTCCACAAAGCGGTCATGAAAATACTGCGCAACATCAGCTTTCTGCTGAGCAGTCAGCTCAGACTCCTCACCGCCGCGCATCTGGATCGGGTCAACAATAAACGTGTCGTACTCCGCGAGACCCGACGAGATGTACCGCATCTTGTTCTCGCCAACCTTCTGAAGATTGCTGTAATCGGAGATAAACCCGGTCTGTGGCGGCGGCGTCGAACCGCACCCAACAAACAAGCAACCGACAACCACCACGCACACAAACCGAACAAGAGCAATGAACATCATGCGATCCTTATACTGTGTATGAAAGCTGTTCCATTCACGAATTGGTAATCTCGAATTCTATTCTACTTTTCGGACCGAACCGATCGCAAGTCACCGACGCACCTGATCCCCGATGCCTCCCCACCCCTCCATCCGCCCCGCCAAAGCACAAGACATGGACTCCATCGCCGCGCTCACAAACATCTATATCGAAACCACCGCGATCCACTTCGCCTATGAACCCATCCCCGCCTCGCACTACCTCGATCAATGGCAGCGCGATTCCTCCCGCTTCCCCTGGCTCGTCGCCGAAATCAACAGCCAATTCGCAGCCTACGCCAAAGCCGGCACATGGCGCGAGCGTACCGCCTACGACCACACCGCCGAGGTCGCCGTCTACGTCCACCCGGACCACCACCGCAAAGGAATCGCCCGCGCCCTCTACACCGAACTCTTAAGCCAACTCCGCGCCCGAAGCTTCCACGCCGCCATCGGTGCCCTCACCCTCCCGAATGACCCATCAATCGCGCTCCACGAAGCGCTCGGCTTCAAATACATCGCCACATACAAACAAGTCGGCCGCAAGTTTGACCAATGGCACGACGTCGCCTTCTACCAGATCATCCTCTAGCTGCTCGCCGATTAAGAACCACCGGATAAACAAGCGCAAACACAAGCACCAGCCAGACCACGGACCAGGTAATAAAGCCTATATCCACTTCCATGATGCCGAGGATCGGCGGCGGAGCAAAGACAAAGATTATCATCAATACAAACGGCACCACTGACCGCCGCTTCCAAGCCGACTTACCTATCCCCGAAAACCTTGAGGCCAACTCATTCTCTGGTTTTCCCAGATCCACCTCATCCCAATCGATATCGACTGAATCTTTTCTAGATTGACTCAGCGCATTGCTTGCTCGATCAAAATCGACATCACGAACCTGCACCGTGTGCGGAAACGAAGAGGCATGCGCGAAAATCCCGTAAAGAGCACTCTCCGCAGGCCGAACATCCCAGTCGATCCCAGCATCGTTCAAGATTCCCGCGATGTATTGCGCCTCCATTTCGTCCATCCGCGTCGTCAGATCGACATATCGAGTGCTCATACCGTGTCCTCCCGCTCAGCGATCTCCCGCGCCGTCTCATCCTCCGGCTGACCAACATCAATCTCATCCCAATCAATATCAATCGAATCCTCTTTCGCCCCATTGATGATCGCCTGCCCCTCGTCGTACCGATCCGCCATCACCCGCACAACATGCGGCGCACCCGCACCAATGTACGCACTGATCGACCCCGCCAGGTTCGGCGCCGGCCCGACAGACGCCGGAACCCCCTCCGCCTCAAGCAGCGACGCGATGTACCGCGCCTCCGACTCGTTCGCCATCGTCACAAGATCAACCATCTTCTCAGCCATCAGTCGTATCCTTTTCTGCTATCTCCCGCGCCGTCTCGTCCTCCGGCTCACCGACATCGATCTGGTCCCAGTCAATATCGATCGAATCTTCCTGTGCTTGTTCTATTACTGCGCGTGCCATCGCGTATTCAGAAGATGGAACCGATATGACATACGTCGCAACAAAATGTCTGGAATGCACAAATACACCCGTAGCGCCGTGAGCAGATGGCAACACCGCGCATGTCAGACCCTCTTGTTCTAGAAGCGAACCCATAAACTTCGCGATTGATTCATTCGCAACCGTTATCAATTCGACCATCTTTTTGCTCATCGTGCACTCCTGCCGCCGCGAGCGATTCTATATGAATTGCTATCTCAACCCCACCATTTTTTCGACCACAACGCCAGATTGATCATGGGCCAAGCGAGATTCCAGTGCCTCCCCGGGTCGCCAGCCACCGCCTCGATCGCGTCGGCGCTGAACGCCGACTGCGCGAACTGGCTCGATCGGATCACCGAAGAGTGCTCGCCCATCCAGCGCGAAAACGGGACCGGGAAGCTCGCCTTGGGTCGATTGAGCGTGCAAACCGGAACAGAATCTGCATACGCGTGACGCAAAACCACCTTTGTTCTGGAATTGATGCGCACGGCACTGGTAGTCGCCACCGCGCACCCGCCGCCCCCGTGCGCCGACCCACCCTCAAGATGCGCAGGTACCTCATCCGCGTGCGCACCCGGGCGGTACTTCACACCCATAGGGAGCGTCTCGCATGCGCGCGCCACCTCGACATCCGCGAACGGCGTCCGCCCCTCGACCGACGCCAGCATCGTGGACGTATCGAGCCGCTGCAGGAGCCCCGTGAGATTAATCCGCCTGTGCATCCGCAGGTGCGCCGCGATGCCGCGAGTCCCCGACTCCGCCGCCGACTGCTCGAACTCGCGCTCGTAGA
This sequence comes from Phycisphaerales bacterium, assembly GCA_029260435.1. Lineage (GTDB taxonomy): Bacteria > Planctomycetota > Phycisphaerae > Phycisphaerales > UBA1924 > OFTM74. The sequence continues at coordinate 6,597 of JAJDDG010000123.1, forward strand.
ACGACATCAAAAACGAATCGTTATCAACCGTCGCGCGCACCCGCTCGCTGAGCACGCCGTTTTTCATATCAATGCCGACCCACGCCGCCGACAACAACTGGAAATGCCCCGGGTGCATCGTGCCGTCATCATTCGCAATAAACGCCGCCGCACTATCCATCGGCCCCTCGTACCCCGCGAGCATCTCGTCTGCGCCCTCGCCCGACAGTGTCACCACGCACCCGTCCTCGCGCAGACGCGCCGCGACAGCATGAATAGCCACCTCGTTCGGCGTGCTCAGCGGCGTACCGAGTTGATCGACCATCCACCCCCACCGGTCGGCGAACATCCCACCATCGACGATCGCCTCGCTGTGCTCCGTGCCGAGGTGCTGCGCGACGGTGCGCGCGAACTCAAGATCATGCCCCGCGCCGAGCGGGTCGCCCGCGTCGTCGGGGTCGGGCGCCGCGCCCGCCGCGTAGGTCCGCAGCTGGTCGGTGTGTTGTTGCGCGGCGCTCGCGATGACAGAACTATCGATCCCGCCCGAGAGCAGGCAGCATGTCGGCACGTCCGACCGCAGGTGGCGGCGCACGCTTTCATCAAGTGTCGCGCGGAGCGACGCCGCGCACGCATCCATATCTCCCTCGCCCTCCATCGTCGCGTGCCCGCACCAGTACTGGCTCACCTCGATGCGAGGCGCTTCGCCGCTCATATCCGCCCAGAGCAGGTGCCCGGGCGGCACCGCCTTGATGCCCTCGAAGAGTGTGTGCTCGCCGAGCACGGTGCGGATCGTGGTGAGGTACGCGCTGACCATCGGCATGTTCGCGCGGGCGGAAATCTCCGGGTGCGCGAGGATCGAGCGGATCTCGGATGCGAACACAAACTCATCCTTGTGCACCGCGTAATAGACCGGTTTGATGCCCAACGGATCGCGCACCACCAGCAGGCGATGCCGCTCCACGTCCCACAGGGCGAATGCAAACATGCCGCGCATCCGCGCCAGCGCACCCGAGCCCCACGTCGCCAGCGCTGCGAGCACGGTCTCTGTATCGCACTGCGTCCGCAGCTTCACGCCCCGCCTGATCAGATCACGACGCAGCTCGGCGTCGTTGTACAACTCGCCGTTGTAGGAGATGACATATTTCGGCGTGGTCGCGCCGTGCGGCCAACACATTGGCTGCGCGCCGTCCGGGCCCGGGTCGATCACCGCGAGCCTGCGGTGCGCGAGCACCGCGTTGTGATGTCGCCACAGCCCCGCGCCGTCCGGCCCGCGCCGTTCCAGCGCGTCGCGCATCGCGACCATCTGCCCGTCGCTCACACCCGGCGCCCTGCCGGCGCACGCTACAACTCCTGCGATTCCACACATGTCCTTTCTATCGGCCCGCCCCCCCCACCGGCCGCACGTTCATCGCGCCGCCCGCCCCGATCCCCGCGTTATCAACCACACACCGCGCAATCCCTGCGTCGTGGATCAGTTCAAACTCCAGACGATCCGCCCGCCGCTCGATCCACCGCACGCCGTAGCACTCCACCCGCCGCACCCCGCCCCGCCCCCCCGCCGCTCCGCCGTCGATCGGGCCCTCGTACTCCAGATAGTGCGCCCTGTGGTCCCCGATCCGCTCGGCGGCGAATGATCTCGCCTCACCCAGTTGGAGCCGCACGGCGAGCCGCAGCGCGATCAGGCAGCGCGAATCCGCATCTTTCGGCTCCGGATCGGTCGAAAGCAGCAGGTCGAAATGGCTCGACCCGTCCGGGAGGGAGTGGAGCAGCAGCACGCCTGGGCAGGTTTCAAGGGTCACGGGAGCAGGATGTCCGAGGGGGGGGTTGGGGTCAAACCGCCTGGGCAAACTGGGGGAAGGGATTGCGATAAACTCTGTGTCATTCCGGGCCGAGCTACCCGGTTGGCGAGAGCCAACGATGGCTCGATTGATCGATCGCTCGGGGGGATTCGGGAGTAGAACCATGACACGACGTACCCTCATGATGCCGGCCCTGTGCCTCACAACGCTCACAATGATCGCCTGTTCCGGGCAGCGCTCGACACAGATGGCGATGCTGTCGGGCGATCGTGCGATGGCTCAAGGCGAGTATGAATTGGCTGCGGATGAGTACAAATACGTGCTCTCTCGGCGCCCCGGCAAGATCAGCGCGCAGATCGCGCGGGGTGAGGCGCTCCTCGCGAGCGGGCACCCCGAACTCGCCCGGGACCACCTCGAGGCGGCGTACAACATGCGCCCCACGAACGACGACCTCGTCGAATTGCTCGCCCAATCCATGCTCGATCAGGGTGATCTGCAGGCGATGACCGACCTGCTCCGCGACCACACCGAGCAGTTTCCCAGCGTCAACGCCTACCTCCTCACCGGCATGCTGATGGAAGATGCTGGCGATCTGGACCGCGCCGAGCAGGCGCTGCACACAGCAGCCCGGATCGATGGCGGGCAGAACGTGGAGCCGCAACTCGCGTTGGCTGCCTTCCACAAGCGGCTCGGTAATGACGAAGAAGCGATGGAGCGATACCGCATGGCGTTGTTCGTTGATCCGCAGAACGAGGAAGCCCGCGATGCGATCCGCTCGTATGGCGAAATCCCCGGGCCGACTTTCGCTCTGCCGCCCGTTGAATGGGCCTCGGCGGAGGAGTAGTCGCTCGAACGTCTGGATAACTCAGATGTCGGGTTGACGAGGCGGAGAGCAGGCTTCTACACTTCATCCGGATGAACGGATGAATTTATGAAGCGATCTGTAGATACCACCCCATTGACCAGCCGACTGGCTGCGCTGGCAGAGCCCATCAGGCTTCGGCTGTGCCGTGTGCTGGAGCAGGAGGAGCTAACGGTGGGGGAAGTCGCCCGGGTGGTGCAGCTGCCCCAGTCAACGGTGAGCCGGCATCTGAAGGTGCTGAGCGAGAGCGGGTGGGTGCGGCATCGCTCCGAGGGCACGGCTTCGGTGTATTCGCTCAGGCTGGACGATCTGGCGCCGCCCGCGCGATCGCTCTGGGTGACTGTGCGCGATCAGGCGGATGACGATGCGGAGCACGCCGATGACCTGCGTCGGGTGCGGACGGTGCTCGGCGAGCGTCGGACGGACTCACGGACGTTCTTCGGGAAGGTCGCGGGGGAGTGGGACGGCGTGCGCGAGGAGCTGTTTGGTGGTGGGTTCACGGCTCGGGCGCTGCTCGCGATGGTGCCCAAGCATTGGACGGTCGCGGACGTGGGGTGCGGGACGGGCAACGCGGCGGTGCTGCTCGCGCCGCATGTGCGCGAGGTGATCGCGGTGGATCGCTCGGAGCCGATGCTGGAAGCGGCGCGGCAGCGGCTTGCGGGTGTGACGAATGTGCGGTTTGTTGCAGGGGAACTGGAATCGCTGCCACTCGCGGACGCGAGTGTGGACGCGGTGACGTGCGTATTGGTGCTGCACCACATGGAAGAACCGGTTGCGGCCCTCAAGGAGATGCGCCGGGTGATCCGCCCGGGCGGCGCGGCGCTGGTCCTTGATATGTATGCGCACGAGCGGGAGGAGTACCGCTCGACGATGGGGCACGAGCACCTGGGGTTTGAAGAGCGGACGCTCGCGCGGGCGTTTGAGACGGCGGGGTTTGAGACACCCAGCATCGCGGTGGTGCCCACATCGAGTGAGGCGCGGGGGCCGGGATTATTTGTGGCGATCGGGCATGTGGCGGGTGGGGGCGGATCGGATCGACGATAGATGGTTTATGACCTCGCACCACCGGCGACCCGGCGGCGTGGGATTACTCAAAGACAATGCAAGGAGAACGACGTGACGACTGCGACTTCAACATTCATGACCACCGGGCTGCCGCTTGTGTCCGATGAGGCGTACAAGGTGTGCGACCTGTCCGCCAAAACAGTGGCGTACGGGCGGAAAGAGATCGAGCTGGCGGAGCACGAAATGCCCGGTTTGATGTCGTGCCGCAAGGAGTACGGCACGGCGCAGCCCTTTGCGGACGCGCGCATCATGGGCTCATTACATATGACGATCCAGACCGCGGTGCTGATCGAGACGCTGCAGGACCTTGGCGCGGATGTGCGTTGGGCGTCGTGCAACATCTTCTCGACGCAGGACCACGCAGCGGCGGCGATCGCGACGGGTCGCCCGCACGAGAACAAGGCGGGTGTGCCGGTGTTCGCGTGGAAGGGCGAGACGCTCGAGGAGTACTGGTGGTGCACACTCCAGGCGCTGACGTTCCCGAAGGACTCGAACGGCTCGCAGGGGCCGTATGTGATCGTTGACGACGGCGGCGACGCGACGATGCTGATCCACGAGGGTGTGAAGGCGGAGATCGCGTACGAGAAGGACGGGACGCTGCCCGATCCGGCGAGCACGGACAACCCGGAGTTCAAGGTTGTTTTGAACGTGCTCCGCGAGAAGGTGCAGGATGACGGCAACTTCTGGCGCGGGATGGCGCCGTACATCCGCGGTGTGTCCGAGGAGACGACGACGGGTGTGCACCGCCTGTACCAGATGCAGGAGCGTGGGGAACTGCTGTTCCCGGCGATCAACGTGAACGACTCGGTGACGAAGAGCAAGTTCGACAACGTGTTCGGGTGCCGCCACTCGCTGGTCGATGGCTTGAACCGCGCGACGGACGCGCTGCTCTCGGGCAAGCGTGCGCTGGTGTGCGGGTACGGCGATGTGGGCAAGGGCTCGAGCGAGTCGTTGCTCGGTCAGAAGTGCCGCGTGTCGGTTTCTGAGGTTGACCCGATCTGCGCACTGCAGGCTTGCATGCAGGGGCTGGCGGTGGAGCGGCTTGATGATGTGGTCGGCGAGATGGATATTTTCATCACAACAACTGGCAACAAGGACATTATCACCGTTGACCACATGAAGAAGATGAAGCACAACGCGATCGTCGCGAACATCGGGCACTTCGATAATGAGCTTCAGATGTACGCGCTCGAGAACCTTGTCGCTCAGGGCAAGGTCGAGAAGATCGAGGTGAAGCCGCAGGTGCACGAGTTCCGCTTCAAGAAGGAAGCGGGATGCGAGCCGCACTCGATCATCATCCTCGCCGAGGGGCGTCTGATGAACCTGGGTTGCGCGACGGGACACCCGAGCTTCGTGATGAGCAACTCGTTCACGAACCAGACGATCGCGCAGATCGAGCTGTGGCAGAAGCACGGCGACTACAAGAACGAGGTGTACACGCTGCCCAAGCACCTCGACGAGAAGGTTGCTCGCCTGCACCTAGGGCAGCTCGGCGCGAAGCTGACGAAGCTGACGCCCGATCAGGCTGCGTACATCGATGTGCCGGTTGACGGGCCGTACAAGCCCGAGCACTACCGGTACTAATTCGAACACCACGCGGGCGCACGGCGGAAGTCGGGCGTTCGTTTTCGAGCGGGGGGATTGGAGCGAAGCGTGCATATCAAGGACATTTTCAAACTCCGCAAGACGACGTTCAGCTTCGAGTTCTTCCCGCCCAAGACGCGGGAGAGCGCGGCCGTGTTGTTTGAGCACATCCGGAAGCTCGAGGCGAAGCGGCCGGCGTTTGTGAGCATGACGTACGGCGCGGGGGGCTCGACGCGCGGGCTGACGCAGGAGCTGGTCGTCCGGATCAAGAAAGAGACAGCGATGGAGGTGGTGCCGCACCTGACGTGTGTGTACCACACCGAGGCGGAGATCTACGACATCCTGGAGTTGTACGCGGGCGCGGGGGTGAGCAATATTCTGTGCCTGGGCGGTGATCCGCCGAGCAATAAGCCGGTGTACGACCGCTCGATGGATGCGTTCCGGTACGCCGGTGAGCTAGTGCAGTATGTGCGCCGGTTCAAGGGGACGAACGGCGGCAAGCCGATTACGGATCCGCGCGGGTTTGGGATCGGGGTCGCGGGGTTCCCGGAGGGGCACCCTGGTACGCCGAATCGCTTGGACGAGATGGAGTACCTGCGGGCGAAGGTGGACGCGGGCGCTGATTTTATTATCACGCAGTTGTTCTTCGATAACCGGGACTTCTACGACTTCCGGGATCGGTGCCGGCTCGCGGGGATCAAGGTGCCGATCGTCGCGGGGGTGATGCCGGTGACGAGCGCGAAGGGGTTGGAGCGGATGGCGGATCTCGCGGCGGGGGCGCGGTTCCCGGCGAGCCTGCTCAAGGCGATCGAGCGGACGGGCGGGAAGGCGGAGGCGGTTCGGCGGGTGGGCGTGCATTGGGCGACGGAGCAGTGCCGGGATCTGCTGGACCACGACGTGGACGGCGTGCATTTGTACACGCTCAACCGTTCGACAGCGACGCTGGACATCTACGCGAATCTGGGTGTGGAGGATTCGCTGTCGCTCGCTTGAGTGGTGCGTCCGAAAACAAGTGGAGCCGCAGGAGATTACCGTGTTGTTGTGCGGGAGATCGGAGGTTGCGCGCAGTTCAACCGCGGGGCGTGGTTCAGCGCGATTGGTGGGTGGTCGATAGAAGACACCGGAACGTGGTGGGAACGAATCCTGCGCGGAGAACGGCGATCCACGGCGTGTTCGTCCCGATCACCTTGTTGAATCTGAACGGGCAACCTGATGGCCAAGATTTTCGACACACTCCGGCTCAGCAGTGATCAACTCGATCAACTCGTTGAAGAGTTGCAGCGCCCTACGGAGCGGGCAACGGACTCCAAACGAGAGAACCGGCGGTGGTCGGCGGGTGCGGTGCGCATGGTTGTGACCACGACCGACGCCTCGGGGCAGGTGACCCGGCAGCTCGGTGCGATGCGCAATCTGTCTTCGAGCGGTGCGGCGGTGATCATTGGCACCTTTGTGTATCCGGGGACAGAGTGCATCCTCTCGGTGAAGAACCTCGTGGGTGAGGTGCGGCATTTGAGCGGGCGGGTGGAGTGGTGCAGGCATGTGCGTTCGCGCGTGCACGATGTGGGGATAAGCTTCAAGGAGGTGATTCACCCACGGGAGTTCATCGAGTTCGGTGACGGGAACGTGTTTGACACCGAGTATGTGGATCTGAAACAGCTCAAGGGTCGGGTGCTGGTCATCGAGGAGAGCCGAGCGGATCAGAAGCTTATCGCCCACTATTTCAGGGACTCTGAGCTCGAGGTGGATTACGCGCAGGACGGGGAGGGCGGGCTCATGATGCTCGGGGAACATCCGGACATGGTGTTTGTGTGCGATACGCTGCGGGATATGAGCGGGGTGGATGTGATCAGCAACGCGCGGCGGAATGGGTACGGCGGGCCGATCGTGATGCTGACGGCCGATTCGAGGAGCGATGCACGCGAGAGCGCGATCGAAGCCGGTGCGAACGAGCTGCTCGTCAAGCCGTTTGCGCCGGAGTTGATCCATCAGGCGGCGGCGGAGTACCTGCTCCGGCAGGCGACACGGGACAGCGAGATTGGGCGGATCGAGAGCACTGTCGATCCGGAGATTATTTCGACGTCGCTGGTGTGCGAGTACATCGATGGGCTGGTCGAATCAAGTGAAGAGCTGGCGGACGCGATCGAGAAGAACGAGATTGATCGGCTGCGGGAGCTGCTGCAGCGGATCAAGAGTTCGAGCGGTTCCTACGGGCTTGAGCCGATCAGCATGATCGCGAGCAAGGCGATCGAGCAGATCGAGGAGACCAAGAGCATCGAGCAATCGATGATGGAAGTGCAGCGTTTGATCGGGGCGTGCCAGCGGGTGATTCGCCCTGATGCGGAGGCGTCCGGGTCGAGTTCCTGATGGTCCGGATAGCACAAAACAACGTAGTAGGTAGGAAAGACAGGCCATAAACTGGGAGTTCCGAGGGATTGGCGATGGTGGGTGGGGGCTGTCGTGCCGAAATATCTATCGTGGTGAAGCGATCGTCTCACGGCAGGAGCGCTCTTGAATGGCAAAGATCGTGGATACACTCAGGCTGAGCGAGCAGCAGGTGCAGGTGATCCTCGATGAGCTGGAAACGCATCAAGACAGCGAAAGGCTGTCGAAGCGGAAGGCGCGTCGGTGGTCGCTCGGGGTAACGAAGATTGTGATCTCTGTTGCGGACGGCGCGACAAACTGGGTGCACCATCTCGCGGTGGCGCGGAATCTGTCTTCGGGCGGTGCGGCGGTGATGCTCGGCGCGTTTGTCCACAACGACACGATTTGCAAGGTGTGCATCCGGAATCGGAAAGGGCAGGTCCAGCAGGTGGCGGGGCGGGTGGTGCGGTGTTCGCTGATCCGCGGGCGCGTGCATGACGTTGGGATCGCGTTTGATTCGGCGATCCACAGCGAAGATTTCATCGATCTGGGGAACGAGGAATATGTGTTCGATGCGGAGCATGTCGATCCCGAGGGGCTCAAAGGACAGGTGCTCATCGTCGAGGGCAACCGGGCTGAGCAGAAGCTGCTCGCCCATCACTACCGGAATACACATCTGGATCTTGAGTTCGCGAGCGATGGTGATACCGGGCTTTCGATCTTAAAGCAATGCATCGAGATTGATATCGTGCTGCTCGGGTACGTGCTGTCTGATATGAGCGGCCTGCACTTTGTGGAACGGGCGCGGGAGGTCGGGTACGGTGGGGCGTTGGTCGTGCTGACGGGCGAGCGGACGGCGGACCTGCGCTCGATCCTGATCGCGGGCGGGGCGGACGAGCTGCTGCACAAACCCTGCACCGAGGACCTGCTGCTCCGCGCGACGCACGAGTATCTCTGTTCGCCTGCCCGCGAGGGGTCTGGCCCGATCGACTGTGGGCATTCGGGGACAGGATTACCCCCGCATCTCGTGTGCGAGTTCATCGATGAGCTGATCGAGAAGAGCGAGAAGATCGCCGATGCGATCGAGCAGGATGAGATTGATCAGATCCGGGCGATCATCCAACAGATCCGGTCGAGCAGCCCGAATTTCGGGTTGGGTGTCATCGGTGATCTGGCGCATTCGGTCCTCAAACAGCTCGATGCTTCGATGAGTATCGAGGAGTCGATGGAGGCGCTCCAGCGGTTGCAACTCGCGGTGCGAAGAATCCGGCGCCCGAAGGTAGATGAGACTGAAGTTCAGGAAGAGAGTTTGAGCGATGGCACAACCTGAGATCAAGCAGACCATCCGGATGCAGGGCAAATATGTCGAGACCCTGCTCGCGGAGATGAACACCCAGATCTCCGGCGTCGATTCGGTGCAGCGCATCACCAAGCGGTGGGTAATGCAGGCGCAGAAGATCGTGATGACGATGGTTGGCGAGCACGGTGATCGGGCGCACTATGTCACCATCCCGAGGAATATCTCGACACACGGGATCTCGGTGTTGCACGGCGGATTCATGCATACCGGGCGGAAATGCATTATCTCGATACGGAGTGTGAACGGGAAGGCGGAGTCGGTGTCCGGCGAGATCGTGCGGTGCCGGCACGTGCGGGGCGGGGTGCATGAGATCGGGATCCGCTTTGAGAATGCGGTGAACCCGAGAGAGTTCTTTGTGGACACCGGCGATGACTACCTGTTCGACGCTGAACATGTGGATGCTTCGGAGTTGAACGGACGGGTGCTGCTGGTGTGCGACAGCGACGCGGATAAGAAACTGATCGAGCATCTGTTCTCGGAATCGGAGATCCAGTTCACGTTCGCGGAGGACGCGGCGAGCGGTCTCGAGCAGCTCTCTGCGGAGCCGGACCTGGCGTTTGTCGATGACGCGCTCAAGGACATGAACGGGATCGAGTTTGTCACCGAGGCGCGGCGGCGGGCGTTGACCACGCCGGTGGTGCTGATTTCGCAGCAGCACGACGAGGAAATGCGGCTCGCCGCGATCGGCGCGGGGGCGCGGGAGGTGGTGCATCGGCCGATCGATCCGAGTGTAATACTCCGGGCGACTGCGGAGTTTCTGATGCTCTCGCCGATGCTCGGCGCCGGGAGCACGACGCAACTCGACGGGAGCGCCGACGAGGATTCGCGTGCGCTGTTTGCGACGGAGTTGATAGCGATTTCGGAGCAGATCAAAGCGGCGCTCGCGGAAAAAGACGAGTCGACGCTTGACACACATTTGAGCCGGCTGAGTTCCGCCGCGGGTGTGTACGGGTATCCCGACCTGAGTACTCGGGCGTCGGGGATCCTAGATAAAATTCGCAATAGGGCGAGTGTCGATGCGGTCCGCGGGCAGGTCGAGCGGCTCGGCGAGTTGTGCAAGATCCGGGGCGAAGAGCCGCGCAGAACGACGCCGCCGGAGCAGGACGAGGCTAAGGACGCCGCGTAGCCCGCTCGAGCGCGACAACGAGCAATGAGACATCGGAGGGGTTGACGCCTTCGAGGCGGGTGGCCTGCCCGAGAGTGTCCGGCTTGAAATGCGAGAGCGCCTGGCATGCCTCGGCGCGGAGCCCGGGAATCAATTCGAAATCAAAGCTCGTCGGGATACGGCGACGCTCCATCTTCGCGTGGCGTTTGATCTCGGCGCGCTGGCGGATGATGTAGCCCTCGTACTGGCGCTCGGCGAGAACGGTTTCGACTACAGGGCGGGTGAAGCGTTCGACCGCATCGAAGCCGAGGTCTTTTGCGAGATCATCCGGCGTGTAGCGCGGGCGTTTGACGGCGTGTGCGAGCGGGGTATTGCCCGCCTTTGTTGACGCGACGATTGCATTGAATGCTTCGAGTTTCGAGGCGCGATCGGTGTAGCGCCCCCACCGCTTGTCGCAGACGAGCCCGAGATCGCGGGCGAGGGGGGTGAGTCTGTCGGCGGTGTTGTCTGCGCGGAGGACGAGTCGATGCTCTGCGCGGGAGGTGAACATGCGGTAGGGCTCTTTGGGTGTTTTCGTGACGAGGTCGTCCATCATCACGGCGATGTACGCCTGGTCACGCGCCAGAGTGATCTGGGGCTCGCTCCGAACGAAGCGCGTCGCGTTGAGCCCGGCGAGCAGGCCCTGCGCGGCGGCTTCCTCGTAGCCCGAGGTCGCGTTGATCTGCCCGGCGAGGAAAAAACCGTCAACGAGCTTGGTCTGGCATGATGCGCGGATCTGGTGCGGGCAGACGGCGTCGTACTCGACGGCGTACCCGTACTGGAGCACCTCGGCGCGGGCGCACCCCCGCATGGTGCGGATGATCTGGAGCTGGACATCCTCCGGGAGCGAGGTGGAGATGCCGTTGCAGTACACGCGGGCGGACTCGTGCGATTCGGGTTCGAGGAAGACGTGGTGTGCCTTGCGCTGCGCGAAGCGGACGACCTTGTCCTCGATGGAGGGGCAGTAGCGCGGGCCGGGCGCATCGATCTGCCCGGTGAATAACGGCGCACGGTCGAGGTTTGCCAGGATGATCTTGTGGGCGTCGGGCGTGGTCGCGGTGATGCGGCACTCGAGCTGTTCGAGCGCCGGAAAGCGCGAGGGGTCGGTGAGGTCGGAGAATGGGCGCGGCGGGGTTTCGCCGGGTTGTGGTTCGAGAGATTGCCAGTCGATCGACCCGCGGTCGAGGCGCGGGGGGGTGCCCGTCTTGAGGCGCTGGAGCACGAAGCCCATGCGTTTGAGCGCCGCGGAGATGGGGACGGCTGCGCCCTCGCCGACGCGCCCGCCGACGGTTTGTTCATTGCCCTTGTGCATCAACCCGCGCATGAAGGTGCCGGTTGTGAGGACGACTGCGCGGGCGCGGCATTCGGATGATTTGCCATCTGGAGCGGTGATCACGGCACCGATGATCCGCGGACGCCTGGTGATCGGGTCTGTCTCGGTGAGCAGGTCATCGACTGCGCCGGCGACCACCGTGATCTCGGGGCGCGTTGCGACAAGCTGCTGGACGCGCTTTGCGTAGGCGATGTTGTCGCACTGCGCTCGGGGTGAGCGGACGGCGGGGCCCCGGGACATGTTCAGCGTTTTGAACATGATGCCGGTATCGTCAGCAACGATGCCCATGAGCCCGCCCATGGCGTCGATCTCGCGGACCATCTGCCCCTTGGCGAGCCCGCCGATCGCGGGGTTGCAGCTCATGACGCCGATCTTCGAGGGATCGAGAGTTACGAGCGCAACGGATGCTCCGAGGTTTGCGCAGGCCCACGCCGCCTCGACGCCTGCGTGCCCCCCGCCAACGACGATGACATCCGGGTTGTTCGGTTGTTCGCTCACCCTGCCCGCGCGTTACTTGTCGGACGGGGTGAGATCGATCACGACGGGGAGGTGGTCGGAGGCGTAGCCTTCCGGCGCGGGATCGGTGCGGTAGTCCGCCCCGCTGGGGCGGAGGGGGGTGCCCAGCACGAACCCGGAATCCTCTGCGAGTTCGTGGTGCAGCGCATCGTTGGCGAGGATGAAGTCGATGACGCGGTTGGACTCGTGGGTGAACATTTTGGCAGCCTTCGGATCGTTTCGATTGAAGATATCACCGCACCCTGCGGTTTCGGCGTAGACCATCACGGAGTGGTCGGTGTATGTCGCGTTGAAGTCGCCCAGGACGGCGATGTTTGCGCCGTCGTGTGCGGCTTCGAATTCCTTGATCAACTCGCAGACCTTCTCGGCTTCCTTGTCGCGCCAGTACCCGGAGTGGCGTCCGGACTTGTGGTGCACAACAAAGAGGGTGAGGTCGTACGCGGGGCCGTTTGTTACATCCGATGGCACCTGCACGGTGACGCGGAGCGGGGAGCGCCGGAAGACGATGGGTTTGCCGGCGTTCCAGTTTTTACTGTTGCCGTATTTCTCGGGGTGGATGCCGCCGAGCGGGAGCTGGGGCCAGACTTTGTGGTCGGTGATGGGGTAGCGGGAGAGGACGGCGTTCTCGATGCCGCGCTCCTGCCCGACATCGATGGAGACGATGTGGTCGTAGCCGAGCCCCTGGAGGTATTCGTCGCGGAACTCGGTGAGCGCTTCGAGCGACTCGATCTCCTGGAGCGCCACGATATCGGCGTCGAGGCTTTTGAAGATCTTCCCGAGCGCTTCTTTCTCCTCGTCGAACTTGATCGACGACATGTCGTCGTTGCGACCGGAGAGCGCGGGGTCGTCTTTGTTGTCGAAGAGATTGAGGAGGTTGTAGGTCGCCAGGCGGATGGTGCCCTCTGCTTTGGCATTCGGTTCGATGGAGCCGAGGCGGATGTCCTTGTTTTCGCCTCCCGCGTACGCACAAGCGGCGGGGAGGATGGCGGCGAGGGCGAGGGTGGCGACGATGTGTCCGATACGGCGGGTGGGATTCATGTGGTGATCTCTCCGGGTGTTGAAGGAGAGATTATAGGGGACGCCCACGCCCGGGCATGTCCGACCTTCATAATCACCCTTTCTTCTGCTACAGACGGGGGCGGTTTCGGTTGATCGAGATGTGAGGGAACACAGAAGGAAATGGGGCGTCGATACCAGAAGCGGGCGCGGGGATCCGGGTCCATCGACTGCGGTTTCTTCACTCTGTTCGTGTGGAGGGTGTCATGCGGCGAATGATCTGGTGTGGGCGGAAATTCGGGGTGCGGGGTGTGATTCTCGCGGCGGTGGTCCTGGGCGGGGTGGTGGCGGGCGGGTGCGTCCGGCATAAATCACAGATCGAATCGCTGCGCGTAGATCTCCCGGAGATCGCGCCGGAAAAGGGCGGGACGATGGTGGCGGAGATCGTCGAATAGCACCACGGCGGCGCGGTCGAACGATCAACCGCTAGGAGATCTCTTCAAACTTCGCGGTGAAGTGGCGCAGCGCGGGCGGCTCTTCGATGATCCGCATGCCGAGGAGCGAGTCGCGCTTTTCGTGGAGCTCGACGATCGATTCGGCGACATAGTCGATATGGCTCTGGGTGTAGACGCGCCGTGGGATCGCGAGGCGCACGAGTTCCAGCGCCGGCGGCGGCGACCCCGCGCTCGCGAACATCACCGATCCGATCTCGCATGCGCGGATCCCGCCGACGCGGTAGAGCCCGCAGACAACCGCCTGTCCGGGGAACTGCTCGCGCGGGATGTGCGGACAGAAAGACGAGGCGTCGATGTAGATCGCGTGCCCGCCCGGCGGTTCGAGGATGCGCACGCCGGCGTCGAGGAGTTTGTTGCCGAGGTATGCGGTGGAGCGGATGCGGTAGTTGAGGTAGTCCTCGCGGAGGACTTCCTCGAATCCCTGCGCCATCGCTTCGAGGTCTCGCCCGGCGAGACCGCCGTAGGTGACGAAACCCTCGGTGAGGATCAGCAGGTTGCTCGCGTGCTGGAACATGCTCTTGTCGCGCATCAGCAGGACGCCGCCGATGTTGACGATGCCGTCTTTCTTGGCGGAGATCAGCGCGCCGTCGGCGAGGTCGAACATCTCGCGGGCGATGTCTTTCGCGGATCTGTCCTGCTGCCCCGCTTCTCGCTGCTTGATGAACCATGCGTTCTCGGCGAAGCGGCAGGCGTCGAGGAAGAAGGGCACCCCGAACTCGTCGCAGATCGCGCGCACCTCGCGGAGGTTCTCCAGGCTCACCGGCTGCCCGCCGCCCGAGTTGTTTGTGATGGTGACGAGCACAACGGGGATACGCTCGGCGCCGACTTCTTCGAAGGTCTTGCGCAGCGCAGCGATATTCATGTTGCCCTTGAACGGGTGCTCGGAGGACATCTCGCCCGCCTCGGGGATGGGCAGGTCGAGCGCCTTGGCACCGGAGTGTTCGGTGTTGGCGCGGGTGGTATCGAAGTGGGCGTTGTTCGGGACGACCTTGCCCTCGCCGCCGATGAGCTCGAAGAGGATGCGTTCGCTCGCGCGACCCTGGTGGGTCGGGAGGATGTGGGGCATCCCGGTGATCTCGCACATCGTGCTCTCGAAGCGGTAGTAGGAATCGGCGCCGGCGTACGACTCGTCGGCGCGCATGATCCCGGCCCACTGCTCGGCGGACATCGCGCCGGTGCCCGAATCGGTGAGCAGGTCGATCACGACATCCCGCGCCCTGACGAGGAACAGGTTGAACGACGCGGCGCGGAGGATCTCCTCGCGCTGTTCGGAGGTGGTCATGTGGATCGGCTCGACCACCTTGATCTTGAACGGCTCGATAATCGTCGGCATGCGAAGTCTCCGGTGTGCGGCGGATCAGGATAGCGGGTGCGAGGGCGTACCAGTGTACGCAACGGCAAGATCCGGGGCTTTGGAGGAATGGACTGGCGCGCGACACAATACACGATCTGTAGCAAGATATACGGGGTAGATTCGCGCTCGCGTATACTCGTCGCATGCACCCAGGTGGTTCATCGAAAAGAAAATCGACGCCGCGTGTCCGCGATGGCAAGGCGCAGCGGAAGAACCGCGCCGAACCCACGCCGAACTATTGGAATACAAAGCAGGAGGAGTTTGTCATTGATCGTGAGAAACCCGGTCGGGGCTACCGCCACCTTCTCTCGAAGGATGACATCTCCCGCTTTATCCAGATTATCCCCGGATGGGATGCCATCTCGGAGGGACTCGATGCGATCGTTCTCGCGTCCGGCGACTCGGGCTTATTCGGGTGGCACAATGACGGCGTGGTCGGCATCTGCGCATGGGAGCGCGATCTCTGGCTCACCGTTGATACGGGGTTTGCCAGCGAGCACCGGGGCATACTCGACCGCCTTAGTGTCGAAACACACCCGCTCGGACATGGCGATATCGAATGCCGGTTCGATGAACGAAGCATCAGGCATTTCCAGCTCATGCATATCCTGCTCCACGAACTCGGGCACCACCACGACCGGATGAGCAACGGCAACCGCGAACGCGCTTCGCGCGGAGAAGGGTTCGCTGAACAGTTTGCGAATCAGCTTGCGGACTCGATGTGGGATCAGTATTTCCGCGAGTTCGATATGTAGCTGATCATCGATCGATCGCATGGGGCACATCACGTTTGCTCACAGCTTCATGCACACATTTATGGGTTCGGTGAAGAACTTGGTGGCGTTGTACAGACTACCTCGGCAGGCAGATCACGAAGTCCGATCCGCGCCCGGGTTCGGAACTGACCGCCAGGCGCCCGCCGTGCTCCTCGGCGATCCTGCGCGTTGTGGCGAGCCCGAGTCCGGTGCCGGCCGCTTTGGTGGTGAAGTAGGGCGCGAGGATTTTTTCGATGCGGTCGGCGGGGATGCCGGGCCCGGTGTCGGTGACGTGCAGGTGCCACTCGGGGGCGTGGTCGCTCGACGCCTGCTCGATGCGCAGGATGAGTTCGCGGGGCGCGTCGTTGTTGTGCTCGCTCATCGCCTGGGTTGCGTTGATCATCAGGTTGAGGAGTGCTTGCTTGAGCAGGGCCGCGTCTGCATTTGCGTTCGCGGGCCCGGGCTCGCTCGGCATGATGCGGAGGCGGACATCCGCCTGCGTCGCTTGCGGTGAGTAGAAATCAACCAGTTCGTCGACGATCTGGTTGAGGTCGTGAGTGCGTTTTTCGAGGTGCATTTTGCCTGCGAAGCGGAGGAAGTCTTCGAGGATGTCTTTGAGGCGTTCTGCCTCGCGCGTGAGCACCTGCGTGCGGCGTACGAGCCGGGCTTTCTCCTGCTCGTCCGCCTCCAGGTCGTCAACACCTTCGGCGAGGAGCTGGGCGTTCATGCCGATGGTCGAGAGCGGGTTCTTGATCTCGTGCGCGAGCCCGCCGGTCATCTGCCCGATCTCCGCCATGCGCTCGGCGGCGAGGGCGCGACGCTGGGCGGCGCGGGCGCGACGGGTCTGACGCTTGACGCTCCAGATCGCCATGGGCACACCGACAGCGGCTGCGCAGACAACACCGACGAAAAATGCGGGGAACGGATCCATATCCGGATCAGCGTAGCGGGGTGCTGTGCCTCGTGCGGCGCAGACTCACTCCGCGGGTGTGCGTTCTTGCTGCGGGACGACCTTGATCTCGACCTCTGCGCCGTCGCCAGCATCCTGGCTTTCCGCGCCTTCCGGGCGATCGACGCGCGTCGCGTGCCACCCTTTGTCGCCGTTGATCGCGTCGTAGGAGACGTCGGCTCCGTCTTTGAGGACGCGGAAGCCGTCGCCCGAGATCTGGGAGTAGTGCACGAAGATGTCCTGCCCTTCCGGGCCGACGATGAAGCCGAATCCCTTCTTGGGGTCGAACCACTTGACCGTGCCGATTTGTCCGCTGATTGTTTTTTCTGTTTCGCTCATGGGACCCAAACCAAGCTCCAAGGCATAGTCCGCGGGCGTGATCCATCACGCCATCGCACCACGCGGGTCTCAAGCTCGACGGGTCGGAGAGAGAGGATCCGACCAACCGCCGACGACACCACGAACGGCTCGGTACAAGAGCCGCGTTGCACGGGAGCGGGCATCCTGGCCCTGGGTGCTCCCGGTGGAACGTCCTAAAACTAACCGCACAGATGCGGAGAGGCAACGGAGAATCCGTGCAATAGCGCAGATCCGGCTATCCATGGGGGTTTACAGTTGGCTCAGGCGTCTGCACCGACGGGTTCGGAGGACTCCTTGGCCTCCTGCATCAACACCTTGCGGGACAACTTGATACGTCCCTGATCGTCCACGTTGATGACCTTGACCTTGATCTGGTCGCCGATCTTGACCACGTCCGAGACCTTCGAGACGTATTCGTCAGAAAGTTCTGAGACGTGGCACATGCCGTCGGTGCCCGGCGCGAGTTCAATGAACGCGCCAAAGTCTTTCACCGAGACAACCTTGCCGGTGTAGACGGTGCCGACCTTGATCTCGGCGCCGAGCGCCTCGACTTCACCAAGTGCGCCCTCGAGCGAGGGGCCGTCGGAAGAGGAGACCATGACGGAGCCGTCGTCTTCGACATCGATGTTGACGCCCCAACGGTCCTGGATGGCGCGGATGGTTTTGCCGCCGGGCCCGATGAGCTTGCCGATCTTGTCCGGGTGGATCTTGAGTGTGTGCACGCGCGGGGCGTACTGGGAAATATCGGCACGCGGTTTGGCGATCACGCCTTCCATCTCCTCGATGATTTCGATGCGCCCCTTGAGCGCTTGCGCGAAGATGCGCTCGATCTGATCGAAGTTGAGCCCGCGGGCTTTGAGGTCCAGCTGGATGCCGGTGATGCCGTCGCGGGTGCCGGAGACTTTGAAGTCCATGTCGCCGAAGAAGTCTTCTTCGCCGAGGATGTCGGTGACGAAGACCTCGTTCTCGTCGTTATCGTCGGTGAAGCGCCCGACGGAGATGCCCGCACAGGTGTTGGCGATGGGCACGCCAGCGTCCATCATCGCGAGGCACCCGCCGCAGACCGAGGCCATCGACGAGGAACCGTTGGACTCGGTGATATCGGAGATAATGCGGATGGTGTAGGGGAATTCCTCGGGGTTGGGCATGATGCCGAGCAGCGAGCGTTCGGCGAGTGCGCCGTGCCCGATCTCGCGCCGCCCCGGGCCCATGATGCGTCCGGCTTCGCCGACGCAGAAGGGGGGGAAGTTGTAGTGCAGGTAGAACTTCTTGGAGTACTCGGGGATGAGCCCGTCAACGATCTGCTCGTCGCGTCCGGTGCCGAGCGTGCAGGAGACGAGCGACTGCGTCTCGCCGCGCTGGAACATCGCCGAGCCGTGCGTGCGGTTGAAGTACCCGACGATCATCTCGAGCGGGCGGATCTCTTCGAACTTGCGCCCATCTGCACGGATGCCCTTCTCGACGATGAGCCTGCGAGTGATCTTCTTCTCAAGCTTGCGGAAGGCGTCGCGCGCCTGGGAGCGCCGGGAGGAGGATTCCGTGTACTCGCCGTAATTGCCGCTGCTGTTTTCGGCGAAGTGCTCGTCGAGGAACTCGGAGCGGAGCGCATCGATCTTCGCGGAACGCTCGGTCTTGCCCTTGATCTGGCGCAGTTCGGTGAGCTTGGCGTCGCACTTGTCGGTGGTGATCTGCATGATCTCGTCCGAGGGCACGGCGAGATTGCCGGCGACCTTCTCGGGCTTGATCTTGTCCACGAGTTCGTTGATGAGCCCGAGGATTTCCTCGATGGCTTTGTACCCGAACTTGATCGCTTCGAGCACGTCCTCGTCCGGCACCTCGGCGGCACCGACCTCGATCATGTTCACGCCGTCGCAGTGCCCGGAGAGCACGAGGTCGATATCGGAGAACTCGAGCTGGGTGACGGTCGGGTTGACGACGAACTGGGGGCCGTCGTCGGTGTAGATGCGACCCACTCGGACGGTCGCGATCGGGCCCTCGAAGGGCGCATCGGAGAGCGAGAGTGCGGTGCTCGCGGCGACGGAGGCGATGACATCCGAATCGTTCTCGCCGTCGTGGCTCATGACCCAGCACTGGATCTGGACCTCGTCGATGAAGCCGTCGGGGAACATCGGGCGGATCGGGCGGTCGATCATCCGCATGGTGAGGATTTCTTTTTCGTTCGGGGCACCTTCGCGTTTGCGGAAGCCGCCTGGGAACTTGCCGCCCGCGGCGGTGCGCTCGCGGTAGTCCACCTGCATCGGGAAGAAGTCCAGACCCGGGCGGGGCTTGGCACGCATGCACGAGGCCATAACGGTTGTTTCCGCGTAGGACACGATGACACAACTCGACGCGAGCTTGCCGACCTGCCCTGTCTCCAGGGTCAACATGCGTCCGGCGATCTCACGCTGCACTTTGATAGTGGACATTCTGCGCTATCCCTTCGTTACCACGGTCAACATCGCGCGATGCGCGGCCCGTGAGCGGTGAACCCGCCCCTCTTGCACCCGGGTTCGGTCAAGGCAGAAGGCGAAGGGCACGCGATCGTTGCGACAAGCATGCACACCGCCTACTGCCATCCGTCCCGAGGTGGGAGGGGCAATATGTACGAAAAAAGAGCCCGATCGGGCCCTTTGAACAGTTACCGGCGCAGACCAAGGCTCTGGATGAGCGTCTGGTAGCGTTCGCGATCCTTGCTCTTCAGGTATGTAGTGAGACGGGTCCGTTTGGAAACCATCCCGAGCAAGCCCCGCCTGGATGAGAAATCGTGCTTGTGCTCTTTCAGGTGTTCGGTCATCTCACGGATATTTTCCGTGAGCAACGCGACTTGGACCTCGGGCGAACCGGTGTCGCCATCGGTACGCTGATAGTCCTTGATAAGCTCCGCACGACGCGCGACTGAAATCGCCATATCCGTTGATCTCGATCTGTCTGAACCAACACCGTACAGGCCCGCCAACAACGGCGAGCCGAGCGAAGAACAATATCAACCTCCCGGGGACTCGGCAAACCGATGAACCGATGAAGAACCCTGCCGTGGGGTGGAAACAGGCCCGAACTGATCCCGAACTATACCCCTCAGGGGTCCGGAGTGAGCGATGGATGTCTCCAGACGAGTGCAGGCGATCAAGCCCAGCGCGACTCTCGCGGTGACCGGAAAAGCCAAAGAAATGCGGGCCGCCGGGCAGGATGTACTCTCCTTTGCCGCCGGCGAACCAGATTTCGACACCCCGAGCCGGATCAAGGAAGCCGCGAAAGCGGCGCTGAGCGAGGGGCAGACCAAATACGCCCCCGTCCCCGGTGATCTGAAAACCCGCGAGGTCATCGCCAACAAGCTCCGCGAGGAGAACGCCATCGCGGGGTGTACACCCGATCATGTCGTGATCTCGGCGGGCGGCAAACAGTCGCTCTACCAGGTCTTCCAGGCGCTGATCGACCCGCCCGCGCCGGGCGAAACACCTTGGGAGGTGTTGCTGCCGGTGCCGGGGTGGGTGTCTTACGCCCCCCAGGCGCAGCTCGCGGGGGGGCGGGTCGTCGAACTCGTGACGGATGCAACGAGCGACTTCAAGATCACCCCCGATCAGCTCCGCTCCGCGATCACGCCCCGCTCGCGCGTGCTGATGCTCAACTCACCATCCAACCCGTGCGGCACGATGTATTCGCCCGAGGAGATCCGCGCCCTCGCTGCGGTCGTACACGAGACTGCCACGACCGCGCCGGACCTCGTGATCATCTCGGACGAGATCTACGAAAAGCTTATTTTCGGCGGCGACGCCCACCTCTCGATCGGCTCGATCCCCGAGGTCGCCGAGCGGACGATCACCGTCAACGGCTTGAGCAAGGCGTACTCCATGACCGGGTGGCGCGCCGGGTATATGGGCGGCACGGGCGAGTTTGCGTTGGAAGTGGCGAAGGGAGTGCGCAAGCTCCAGAGCCAGAGCACCACCTCCGTCACCGCGTTTATCCTCCCGGCGATCCGGGTCGCGCTCACGCAGTGCGCAGACGACGTCGAAGAAATGCGTCAGGCGTTCGCGGGGCGTGGCGAACTGCTCTACTCGATCGTCTCCGGGTTCGAGGGCGTGCGGTGCCCCAAACCGACCGGGGCGTTCTACGTCTTCCCGGACCTCTCGGCGTACTTCGGTCGCACCTCCGCTGGCGGGCGGAAGATCGCCAGCGCGATGGACTTCGCCGGCGCGTTGCTCGAAGAACACCTAGTCGCCTGCGTGCCGGGGGAGGACTTCGGCACCGGCGGCGAGAAGTGCTGCCGCTTCTCGTTCGCCTGCTCGAAAGAGCAGATCGAACAGGGGATGGACCGGGTCCGCGCGTTTATCGGCGCGTTGAGCTGATCCTGCCAAACAGCCGCAAACGGGCGAACCGCGCCAAACGCGGGTAGCTTGATCGTATGCCTGAACGCTTCGGGTTGAAGGATGTTGTAGTTCTCTCGGCGGTCGCGCTGCTCGGTGTGATCGTCCTGCTCAAGATGTGGCAGGACGACCGCGTGTGGGACAAGCTCGAAGCGCTGCAAACAGAGCTGCAAACGCAGCGCGAGATGATCGCGTCACTCGCCAACACCCCCCCACCCCCGCCCTTCAACCCGGTCTCGCAATCCACCGAAACTGCCGACCCCCGGCAAGACACATCGTGGTCAGTGTCCGGTGTCGAGCTCACATGGCTTACGCCGCCTGCGCACCCAAACGACCCTCGCGCTCTCCCCGGGTTTCGCGATGGCGGCACACTCACCGAGGCGATCGAGGGAAACCCCGCACGGTTCACCCCCTACCTCTACGACACGAGCTACGGGCAGCGGATCGTAGACCTCGTCTGCGAACCACTGGTCGTTCGTGATTTCGAAACGCTCCAGGACCGTGCGGCGCTTGCGGTCGCCTACCAGAGCGACCCGGACGGGATGTGGTGCCGCGTGCACCTCGATCCCGGAGCCCGATTCTCCGATGGTTCGCCCGTGACAAGCGAGGACGTGCGCTGGACGTTCCACGAGTTCGTCATGCACCCCGCGCTCGGCGCGGAGCGGTGGAGGGACGCGCTGGGCGTGATCGAGCGCGTCGATGTGATCGACGAGCGGACCTGCGAGTTCCGCTTTATCGCCCCGGACTTCCGCAACCTCGAAGCCGCCCTGCGGATGCTCTCGGTCCTGCCGAAGCACGTTTATGCCCCGCTCACCATCAAGGAAGTGACCGACTCCTCGGGCCTCCTCGTCGGCTCGGGCCCGTTCCGACTGAGCACGACCGGGTGGTCGCCGGGCGAACCCGTTGTGCTGGTGCGCAACGAGTTCTACAACCGCCCGGACGCACCAATCGTTGATCAACTTCGATTCGTCACCATCACCGACAAGGGTGCACGCCTCGAAGCGATCCGAAACAGCGAGGTGGATATCGCCCGTCCCACCGCGTCGCAGCTCGATTCTTGGTCGCGCGATCCGGCTCTCGCGCGTGATCACAAGTTGATCGCGTGGGAGAACGCACGCTCGGGGTTCACGTTCATGACGTGGAACTGCGAGAGTGAACTGTTCAACGATGCGCGTGTCCGCCTTGCGATGACCATGCTCCTCGACCGCGAGCGGATCGTCCGCGACCTGTACAACGGGTTGGGATCGGCCTGCACGGGCCCATTCTCGACCCGCACCGGGCAGGGCGACCCCGCGATCGAGCCGATGCACTATGACATCGACGGGGCGCGTTCGCTGCTCGCGCAATCCGGGTGGACCGACCATGACGGCGATGGTTCGATCGAGAACAAGAACGGTGAGCCGTTCGTGTTCACATATATGCACGCCGCGGGCTCCATCTCCGGCCCGCGTCTCGGCGCATACCTGCAGGATCAGTGCGCAGCGGTCGGCATCGAGTGCCGGGTCGAAGCGGTGGAATTCGGCGCGTTCCTTGATGCCGTCCGAACAGGATCGTACGACGCCGCGAGCTTCAAGTGGCGCCGATCGAGTCTCGAAACCGACCCGCACCAGCTGTGGCACTCCACTTCACCGGACAACATGTCGCGGTGGCGTTCGCCCCTTGCGGACGAACTCATCGATCGCGGGCGCTCGACGGCCGACCCGATCGCCCGGCGCGCCGTCTGGCACGAGCTGCACCGACTGATCCACGACAAGCAACCGGTCACATTCCTCGTCAACACCAACGACCTGCGGATCGTGCACGAGCGCATCGCAAACGTGCATGCCTACGCGGGCGGGCTCGACATCTCGGAGATGTTCGAGGGCGCGAGGTAGCGCACGATGCGCCGCACAACCCCCATCCCGGCATTGGTGATCCGCAGGGTGCTCGCCGCAGCGGTGACGATGCTCGTGCTGACATTCGCGGTGTTTACATTCGTCGAGCTGTCGCCACAGGCCGACCCGTTTATCGATGGAGCACACGCTGCATCGCCCGAACCAGAACCGGCACTCCCGGTGCGCTATCTCCGGTGGCTCGGCGGGATGAGCCCGATCACGTTTTCCGCAGATGCACCGATCGGGCTGCGCGTGCCTGATCTGGGGCACTCTGCATCCCGCGGGCGCCCGGTTGCTGATGTCATCGCACCCGCTCTGGGGGTGACACTCGCGCTGAATGCGCTCGCGCTCGTGCTGATCTACATCTGCGCGATCCCCACGGGCATCCTCGCCGGGGCGCGCCGGGGCGGGTGGTTCGACGTGCTCTCGGGCGGCGCGGTGGTCGCGCTGTGGGCGATGCCGACGATGTGGGCAGGCGTGCTCGCGATCGGTTTCCTCGCGTCCGATGCGCACCTCGGGTGGTTCCCCATCGCGGGCGTACACGACGCCGACGCCGCATCGTTCCGATTCCTCCCGAGTTTTGCCGATGCAGGCGGCTTCCGGCGCGGGTACCTGCTCGACACCCTCTGGCATATCGCGCTGCCGGTCGCGTGCCTCGCGTACGGCGGCTTCGCGATCCTCGCAAAGCAGACCCGCGCGTCGGTCATGGAGAATCTTCACGCGGACCATGTGCGCACCGCGATCGCGAAGGGCGCGGACCGATCGGGCGTGCTGCGCCGCCACGTCGTGCGCAACTCTCTCGTCCCCATCATCACGCTCACCGGCGCGCTGATCCCGCAGCTCGTCTCGGGGTCGGTTGTTGTCGAGCAGATTTTTTCAATCCCCGGCATGGGCACGCTCGTGCTGGACGCGGTGATGCGCCGTGATACGGATTTGCTCATGGCGAATGTCGTCGTCATCGGGGGAATCACAATCCTCGCGCTGCTGCTGGCGGATATCGCGGTGCGCCTTGCCGACCCGCGCACGGGAGATGAGGCATGATACGCGGCTTGATGCGGCATGCTTTAACCACGCGGCGTGGGAGGCTCGCGCTGCTCTGGCTCGGCGCGATGTGTCTGCTCGGTGTTATATCCCTGTTCGCCTTCTCGCCCAACCAGCGCGCGAGCGCATGGGATTCGTCGTTCCTCCCGCCCGGCGCATACGAGGGGCGGGGCGTGGTGCGTTCTATCGTGGCCGGCTCGATGACCGAGGGTTCGCGGGTTGTCGTCGATCTCCGGGCGCTCGCCACAGAATCCGCGCGATACCCCGCGATGATCGACGCGGATCACCTCACCCAACTGCGAAGCGAGATCGATCAACTCGCTGGCGAAACCATCGATCGCCCCGCCGCCGAGACCC
Source organism: Phycisphaerales bacterium (assembly GCA_029260435.1). GTDB lineage: Bacteria > Planctomycetota > Phycisphaerae > Phycisphaerales > UBA1924 > OFTM74. Next base: position 31,162 of record JAJDDG010000123.1, read on the forward strand.
TCCTGCTCAAGTATTGCGCAGACCTCGGCACGAAACACCCGCTCGGCACCGACGCCCTCGGGCAGGATGTCCTCGCCCGCCTCGTCCACGGCGCACGCACGGCGTTGCTGGTCGGGTTCGTCGCCGCCGGGGTCGCCGCCGTGCTCGGGATCCTGATCGGTATGGCGATGGGGCTGGGCGGCCCGCTCGTTGAGAGCGTGCTGATGCGCATCACGGAGGTCGTAATGTCCGTGCCGCTGCTGTACGTGCTGGTGCTCGCGGCTGGGCTGCTCCCGCGCAGCACGATCGTTGTCATGGTGATCATCGGGTGCCTGTCGTGGCACGGCGCGGCGCGGTACGTCCGCGCCGAGTGCAAGAAACTGCGCCATGCAGATTTCGTTGAAGCCGCGCGGGCGTCCGGATCGGCGCGCACCCGGGTTGCACTCAGACACATCCTGCCCAACGCCGCCGCGCCGGTGATCGTGGACACCTCGTTCGGTGCCGCCGGCGCGATCCTTGTCGAGGCAACGCTCTCGTTCCTCGGGCTCGGCGCGGGCGATGCCGTGAGCTGGGGCTCGCTCGTCAAGGACGCGACGGGCGGGGGCGCCGGCTTCAACTGGTGGCTGGGCGTCTTCCCCGGCGCGATGATGTTCGCGACCGCGCTGAGCCTTGTCGTGCTCGGCGAACTGCTGCGCGACGCGCTGGACCCGCGCTCGCGAGCGACGAGTGCATCGCCATGGACGTACACTGCGAAGGCATGACCCCCTCACCCGTTCAATCCTCCGAACCGCTGCTGACGATCGACGACCTCGCGGTGTCGTTCGACAACGGGCCCGGCCCGCGGGTCATGGCGGTAGACGGCGCGAACCTCAGAGTGCACGACGGGCAGACCGTCGCCGTCGTCGGTGAATCGGGGTGCGGCAAATCCGTGACGGCGTTGTCCGCGCTGCGCCTCGTGCCCACGCCGCCGGGCAGGTACGACAGAGGGCGCATCCTGCTCCGCCGGGACACTGGACAGACCGACCTGCTCACCGCCAACGAGCGCACCATGCGCGACGTGCGCGGCGGGGAAATCGCAATGATCTTTCAGGAACCGATGACCTCGCTCAACCCGGTCTACACCGTGGGCGAACAGATCTGCGAGGCGGCGCTGCTGCACCAGCGCGTCTCGCGCCGGGCGGCAAAGGAAATCGCGGTCCGCGCGATGGAAGATGTCGGGATAGACGAAGCAGCATCGAGACTCGGGGCGTACCCGCACGAGTTTTCGGGCGGCATGCGCCAGCGCGTCATGATCGCGATGGCGTTGTCCTGCAACCCGCGCCTCCTGCTCGCCGACGAACCGACCACCGCGCTGGATGTCACGATCCAGGCGCAGATCCTCGACCTGCTCAAGCAGCTCCAACGCGATCGCGGGATGGCGACCCTGCTCATCACACACGACCTCGGTGTCGTCGCCGAGAACGCGGACGTGGTCTGTGTGATGTACGCCGGGCGGGTCGTCGAGTACGCCAGCACGAAAGAAGTGTTCTCCAACCCGCTCCACCCGTACACCCGCGGGCTCTTCGCATCGATCCCCACGATGGGCGTCCGTCGCGAACGCCTGGAAACGATCGAGCATGTCGTGGGCGACGAAGCACAGTTCGCCCAGCTGCCGGGCTCGGGTGAAGGGTTGCGCCCGTGGTGGCCCTGGCACGACAAGCCAAAGGACATCCAACCGCGCGAGCGCGCGAGCGATACCTCCGCGCTTGTCGAGATCACGCCCGGGCACTGGGTCGGCGTGTGGCGCACGCAAGCGGCAGGCGGGATGAGCGAAACTCCTCCGAACCTCACAACCGGGTGCGCCGCACCCCATACGGCCTAGCACCATGACTATGCGCGTCGTCCATATCGCTGACCGGGGATTCTCACACCGCGAGGGAGAACTGCTCCGGCGGATGGAGGTCGGGCTGATCGACGAGGGGGTCGGCGTTATCCGCCTGCGCCCGCGTGGATTGCTCGGTGAAAATACCGCCGGGCTCGGTGCCCGCGTGGGGTACGACACATCTCGAATCCCTCGCCTGGGCGCATCGCGGTCGGTGCGCACGATGCGCGAGATCGAACGCCAGCTCGGCACCGGCGGCCCGGAACTGATCGATATCGTGCACGCCTGGGGGACAGAGTGCTGGAAGATCGCGATGCAGATCTCGGCCCTCGCTCAGGCGGATCTTGTGGTGAGCCTGCACGACCGCCCCGCGCTGCAGCGCGCGCGCTGGCTCGAATCACAAGCCCGCCAAGCCAAACTCCCGATGCCGCTCGCCCTCGCGCCGGACGAGGCGCACGCCCAGGCGCTCGCGGGGCACGCCTCGTCGGTGGGCGTCCGGGTTGTGCCGTGGGGCGTACACCTCCACGCCGGGCAGGACACCCGCGCCGCCGCAGACGCCGAGCACGTCCCGTCGATCTGCGTGGTCGGCTCCGGCTCGAGCCCGCGCGAGATCGACGCCCTGCTCGACGGGCTCGTCCGCGTTGCCTCCCGACAGCCCGACACACTCGTCTTCTTCGACAGTGCACTTCTCACGCGCCACGGGCACCATTACAAACGAATCCGTTCCCTGAACTTCGAGACTACACCCTCGCTCATCGAGAACCTCGAATCCCACCGCCAGACCGTGCTCGAAGCGGATGTGCTGGTCGCGCCGGAAAGCTCAGGCGAGTACCGCTCCATCGTGCTCGAGGCGATGGGCTCGCGGATGGGTGTTGTCGTGCGGCGCGACCCGCTCGTTGATCTGTACAACATCAAAAACGGCATCACTGTGGTCACGGATCCTGTCGGGTCGGCGTGGGAAACGGCCCTGATGCACGCGCTCGACGAGAACGAACGGCGCACGCTCGCCACCGCCTCGAGGCGCCATATCGAGCAGCACCACCTCGCGTATATGCAGGTCCGAGGGATGATCGAGGCGTACGAATCGCTCCGAGGTGAAGCCCCGATCAGCATGCCCACCGCCTGAACCCTCCGCCCGATAAGCGTGCGCCCGCACAGTTTTCATAATTTCTACAACCGGAACACGCCACGCATCTGGAACAACCCGGTTCTCGGCGCACAATTGGCGTGTGGGTCCATAACCCCTTACGCGGTGAGGGGCGGTGGGCGCGGGACAAACAGACCATTCTTAGAGGAGAGAAGACATGAGCATGAACGCAATTTTGGCGGTGGCATTGACCAGCGGGGTGATTGGTGCGGACCACGGCGTGGTGTGGCACGCCGATACCGCCGTGCGCCAGCCGACCGAGGCGCTGACCATCAACGGCCCAGTGACAATCCCCCACGGTGCCTCCGGGCACGACGCGGGCGCCATGATGCTCGTCCGCCAGGACAACATCGTGATCGCGGCTTCACCCTTCGTGAGCTACCACGGCGCGGGCATGCACGACTACCGGCGTGCCCAGCAGGCCGCGCTCCGCGAGATGGGGCTGATCCTGTCCGTGCGCACGCATGTGAATTCGCGGCGCAAAGCCGAGCCCCGCAACGACATCGAGCCGCGCGCCGTCATCCACATCAAGGATCGGTTCCAGGTGCCCACAGAACTGGAAGCAAACGCACCGTCTCGCAAGGGCACGCAGCTCGTCCGGGTGATCCGACCAGGCGAGACGACGATCGCCGCCAGGTAAATCATTTCAAACGCTCAACCGCCGGAGTAGTGGCACCGGGAGGTGCATGTCTCGTGGACAATGATCTCGGCGAGCAGCGGCAGCTCCGCGCGCAGGCGGTCGAAGATCCACCGTGCGATCACCTCGCTGGTGGGGTTCTCGAGCCCCTCGATCTCGTTGAGCACGTAGTGGTCCAGCAGCTTCTCGATCGGATCGATCGCGGCCTTGATCTGCCCGTAATCGATCAGGTACCCCTGCGCCTCCGGGGCGTCTCCCTCCACGACCACGTCCACCTTGAACGAATGCCCGTGCATCCGCCGGCACTTATGCCCCTCGGGGAAGGTCGGCAGGAAGTGGGCTGCCTCAAACGTGAACGACTTGGCGAGACGGACATGCATGGAGCGCATCGTAGCGAGCCGCGTACCGATCGTCCGCCCGCTACACGCCCCGTGCTTGCGGATCCCAGATGAACTTGTGCAGCTGCAGCTGCAGGCGGACAGCCAACGCATCCTCCAGTATCCATCCGGCGAGCCGCTTCGGGTCCATCCCGCCGTGCCCTGCGATCTCAAGCCCTTTCGCCTGAGCATGGATCGGACTCATCAGCACCCCCCAACACCCCCCACGCCCCCCGCTCCCTTCCACTCGATCCGCCAGCGCGTGCTCCCGCATCACACCCCGCGCCCACTCATAATCCGCGCGATCCCCGATCACGAATTTCACCTCATCCCGCTCGTTCAGGCGCTTGATGTTTGCCATGTCGTTGCGATCGCACTCTCCCGACGACGGGCACTTCAGGTCCATGATCCGCACCACCCTCGGGTCGCACGGGGAGATGTCGCACGCCCCGCTCGTCTCGATCGTCACCTCGCGCCCAGCATCGCACAGCCTCGTCATCAGCTCGTGCACACCCGCCTGCAGCAGCGGTTCACCCCCGGTCACCTGCGCGAGCGGGCAGTCAAACGCGAGCACTCGCCCCACCAACTCGTCGATCGAAACCGCGCCGCCCTCGCCAAATGCATATTCGGTGTCGCAGTACGAGCACCGCAGGTGGCACCCGCGCAGCCGCACAAATACACACGGCAACCCCGCGCGCGATCCCTCTCCCTGGATCGAGTGAAACACCTCATTGATCAGCAGTGTGCTCTCGCCGTTTCCCATGAACAAGCGAGTATACGCCCCCCACAAACCATCACCTTCCCCCACCCAACCAACCCGACCTACTCCCCCGTGGCCCCAGCCAGCTCCTTCGCCTTCAGCATCCGGGCTGCGCCCTCGTGCCCCAACTGGGCAGCCGCGCTGGCGTACCCGATCGCTCGCTCGGTGTCGCCCGCGCGATCGAGCCACATAGCTGTCTCGAAGAGCAACTCGGGATCCCCCGCGTTCGCCTCCGCAGCCTCGACGTAGAGCCCCGCGGCCTCCGCGTGCTTGTCCAGCAGCGCGAGCGAGAGCGCGACCTCCGCCAGCGCGGGCTTGCTGGAGATGATCACAGCGCGGTCCATCGCGAGCATCAGGTTCGCCGACTCCTCCGCATGCCCCATCCGGCGCAGCGCCTTGGCTTCCACCACCCTCCACGACACGTTATCCGGCTCCAGATCCCGCGCCCTGCGGATGTGCGCAAACGCAACCTGCGAGCGGTTCTCGTCCAGCGCGATCCCCGCGAGCCCGGCCCACGCGATCGCGATCGTCGGGTCCAGCTTGGTTGAAACAACCAGGTTCGCGCGAGCGCCGTCGGTATCGCCCAGCTTCCGCTGGATCTGCGCGCGGTACAGCGGGTGCTTCGGGTTGCTCGGGTTCAGCTTCTGCGCCATCGCGTAATGCATGTCCGCGTTTTCGAGCATGCCGAGCTGCGCCGAGATCGTCCCCACGACGTGGCGGTACTCCGCGTGGTCCGGGCCCAGCGCGATCGCGTGTTCATACGCCCGCAGTGATTCCTCGCCCTTGCCCACGAGCGCGAGCGTTTCGCCCCACAACAGATAGATCTGCTGCTCCCCCGGGAACTGCTCCGCCGCCGAAGCGAGGATGATCTCGGCCTGCGCGATCTCCTGGTTGGCGAGGCGCGTCCGCGCCGCCTCCATCACCTTCCCGACGCTCCGGAGCGATTCGCCGGTCGTCACCGCGTCATTGCCTTGCCCGGCGGGGTTCACCTGCCCGACGCCGACCACCTTCCAGACCACGAATGCCCCCGCAAGGAGCACCAGCGCGATCACCACCAACCCCATCACCACGCTGTGCCCCGGACGTTTCATCATCGATCGTTTCATACCTCAACCATATCGTCGCCGGTACACTCCCTCCTCCACCCCGCGTTCGATCTCTTTGCGAGATCCCATCGCGGATTCAGATGATCCAGGAGCCCCTCTGTGCCCGAGCTGCCCAAGAAATACGTTCCCGCCGACCACGAACCCCGCATCCGCGAGAAGTGGGCCGACTCCAATTGCTTCCACGCCGACCCCTCGCGTGTCTCCGCGGATCGCCCGGCGTACGCGATGCTCATCCCCCCGCCAAACGTCACCGCACGCCTCCACCTCGGGCACGCCCTCAACAACACCCTCCAGGACATCCTCGCCCGCACCCACCGCATGCGGGGCTTCGAGACCCTCTGGATGCCGGGCACCGACCACGCCGGCATCGCGACGCAGACCGTCGTCGAGAAGCGCCTCATCGAGGCAGAGGGCAAGCGCCGCACCGAGTACGAGCGCGACGAGTTCGTCGCGAAGGTCCAGGCGTGGAAAGACGAATACGAGCAGGTCATCACCACCCAGCTGAAAACCCTCGGGTGCTCGTGCGACTGGGAGCGCCAGCGCTTCACGATGGACGAGATCTGCGCACGCGCCGTCCGCGAGGCGTTCTTCCGCCTCTTCAAAGACGGGCTCATCTACCGCGGCAAGCGCCTCGTCAACTGGGACCCGGTCACCCAGACCGCCCTCGCCGACGACGAGGTCGAGATGAAGGATGTCAACGGCTCCTTCTACTACATGGGCTACCCGCTCGTCACCAAAGACTCCACACCCAACAACCCCATCGCCGTCACATGGGATCAGCTTAAATCGCTCGGCTATCCGAATGAGTTCCTGCCGGATGATGTGCGCAACGGTGTGGGGGGGGACGATGACAGAGCCTTCGTCACTGTCGCGACCACCCGCCCTGAAACCTACTTCGGCGACACCGCTGTCGCGGTACACCCGCGCGACCCGCGCGCCGCAGCCGTCTGCGCATTCAAGGCAGAGCTGCCCCTCGTCGGGCGCCTTATCCCGATCATCGAGGATGACTACGTCGTCCGCCCGGACTTCATCACGGGCGAGGACTCGGGCGATCCCAAAGCCCAGATGTCCACCGGTTTCCTCAAGGTCACCCCCGCCCACGACCCCAACGACTGGGAGATCGGCAAGCGCCACGACCTGCCCGTGATCAATGTCATGGCCCCGGACGCCTCGATCTCCGACCAGCACGGGTGGGAAGACACGGGCGACGCCGGGCACAAGTTCGTCGGGCTCTCGCGCGAGGACGCGCGGAAGATGGTCGTCAAGGAATTCGAGGCCCGCGGGCTGCTGGAAAAGAAAGTCCCCTACGCCCACTCCGTCGGGCACTCCTACCGCTCGCACGCCGCAATCGAGCCCTACCTCTCCGATCAGTGGTACGTGAAGGTGACAGACGACCGCCTCCGCGGCGCAGCCCAGAGCGCGCTCGTCGCCGACCAGCGCACGACAAATACCTACCCACCCAGCGCCGATGTGCCGGGCGACGGCACGATGCGCTTCTACCCCGAGCGCTACGCCAAGACCTACGAGACATGGCACGACAACCTCCGCGACTGGTGCATCTCCCGCCAGCTCTGGTGGGGGCACAGGATTCCTGTGTGGCGCGGCTCGGGCGATCTCCTCCGCTCGGGAGACGCCGCAGCGCTCGGCGAGGCCGCGGAATTCATGCTCAAAATGAGCGCAGAAGGACGCATCGCCATGCAGTACAAGGGCGAAGCAATGAAGCTCGACCGCCCCGACCTCGAACTGGACGACGAGCTCTCTCCCTTCTTCATCTGTATCCGCGACCCGGATGGCGACAACAAGGAACTCATCGAGAAGCTCGAAGCGTGGGGCGCGGTGCGCGACCCCGACGTCCTCGATACATGGTTCTCCTCCGCGCTCTGGCCCCTCAACACTATGGGGTGGCCCGAGCCCGTCGATGACTCCTGCGCCGGCTTGCTCAGCGCATTCAACCCGAGCGCTGTCCTCTCCACCGCCCGCGACATCATCACCCTCTGGGTCTCGCGCATGGCGATGTTCAACCGCTACTTCACCTCCCCCGACGGCGGCAAGACACCGGGGCAGATCCCCTTCGATGATGTCTACATCCACGCCCTCCTCCAGGACGGCGAGGGTCGCAAGATGAGTAAGTCCCTCGGCAACGGCATCGACCCCATCGAGATCGTCGATTCCCACGGCGCGGATGCCATGCGTTTCGCGCTGTGCAAGATGACCACACAAACGCAGGACGTCCGCCTGCCCGTCGAGATCGACAACGCAACCGGCAAGAACTCCTCGCCCAAGTTCGACGAGGGACGGAACTTCTGCACCAAGCTGTGGAACGCCGCCCGCTTCGCGTTCATGAAGCTCGATGCCTTCGAAGGCAAACCGCTCGAAGCCGTCGCGTTCACCGACCTCGCCCCCGCGGATGTCTGGATGCTCTCGCGCCTCGCCGGCGCGATCGACAAGATCGAATCCTCGATCGGTGGGTACCAGTTCTCCGAGTACGCCCAGACGATGTACGACCTGGTCTGGCGCGACTTCTGCGACTGGTACCTCGAAGCGATCAAGCCCACCATCGAAACCTCCCCCGGGCAGCAGGCCGTCCTGAAAAATGTCCTCGATTCTATCCTCCGCCTGCTGCACCCCGTGGCGCCCTTCATCACCGAAGTGATCCACGAGCAGCTGCGCCAGTACGACCGAGGCGTGATCCGCGAACTCAAGATGGGCGAAACCGGCGATGTCTTAGCTGCGCTGCACTGGCCCGTCGCCGAAGCCGGGCTCCGCAACCCCGAGGCCGAGTCGAACTTCGAGTCGCTCCAGCGCCTCACCGATGCGATCCGCACCACGCGCTCGCAGGCGAAGGTGCCTACCAAGGCCCGCGTCACACTCCACTGCGACGACATCACCGCCGCCCTCATCAAGCGCGGCGGCCGCGTGGTCGAAACACTCGCCGGCGTCGAGGAAATCACCACAGACGCCGCACCGGACGGCAGCGTCGCGCTGACATTCGAATCTTCGGAGATGGCCCTCTCCGGCTTCGCGGATCTGGTCGATACCGGTGCGGAAGCGAAGATGCAGGAAGAGAACCTCACCAAACTCTCCAAGGACATCGCCGCTCTCGAAGGCCGCCTCAACAACCCCGGGTACACCAACAAAGCCCCCGAGCACCTCGTGCAGCAGACCCGCGACCAGCTCGACTCGAAGAAAGCCGAACGCGACGCCACCATGAAGCGCATCAAGGAACTCGCATGACCCCCCCTCCCCCCCACTCCACCACGCGAACCAAGCTTCTTGTGCTGGGCATGTGCCTGTTGCTCGGCGCGTGCGCATCCAACGCCCCACGCCCGATTGTGGATGTATCCCCCGCCGAGATCTCGCTGGGCGAGATCGGCACGCAATCCGCCGATGCTTCCGCATGGATCATCTCGCGCGAGCCGTGGCGCTTCGCCAGCGCGCAGGGCGAGATCATCCGCACGCCCAACTACCGCATCTACACCACCGAGACCAACTCGATCATGAAAGACCGCCTCGCGGTCTTCGCCGAATACGCCCTCACCCACTACCGCCAGGCCCTCACCCCGCTGCCCCGCCCGCCCAAGCGCCTCGATACCTACCTCATGGACAACCGACCCCAGTGGGTCTCGCTCACCAAACGCCTGCTCGGCCCGCAGGGCGAACCCCTGCTCCAGATCCAGCGCGGCGGGTACGCCTCGCGCGGCATCGGTGTGTACTACGACCTCGGGCTCTACGACACCCTCGCCATCGCCGCACACGAAGGGTGGCACCAGTACACCCAGCGCACCTTCGCCGACTCGCTGCCTATCTGGCTCGAAGAGGGCGTCGCCACGTTCATGGAAGGGCACCGCTGGGCGAGTTCCACACCCGTATTCAAGCCGTGGAGCAACATCGAACGCTTCGAGCACCTGCGCGACGCCGTCGCCGACAGCATGCTCCTGCCGCTCGACGAACTCCTCTCCAGCTCGCCGCAGGAACTCCTGCCGCGCGTAGACGGCTCCATCCTCAACTACTACGCGCAGCTCTGGGCGCTCGTCCACTTCCTCAACGAGGGCGAGAACGGGCGCTACGCCACACCCCTGCGCACACTCATCGCCGACGCCGCAGCCGGCAAACTCCGCAAGCGACTCACAACCGAGCTCGGGCTGCGCGACGCCCGCGCCGCGATGGCATCCCGCACCGGCGCACTCGTCTTCGAGGTCTACTTCGATGTCCCGCTCGACGAGGCGGACAAGCAGTACCGCGCGTTCGTAGACCGGGTAATCGCCCTGGAATCGCGCAGCGCGATCGCCGCCGGTCGCTCACCACTCCGCGCCGCAGCCGATCACGGAGGACGCCGATGATCGAACCGCACGACACATTCGCCGACCCGAACATCCGCGACGCGATCCCGGGCGATCAGCCCGAGGTGCTGCGCCTGTTCCACATCGGCTCGCTCGACCCGGACGCCCCCGAACTCCACGACCCGCCGAACGATATCTACGACTTCCAGACCGCTTGGCTCGACAACGACGCCGCGAACCTCTGGGTTCTCGACGGCGACGCAGACGCCCTCGTGGGCATGGTCGGCGTGCGAGAACGCAACGAGGGCACCGCGGAACTCTGCCGCCTCCGTGTCGATCCCGGTTATCGGAATAAGGGTGTGGGACGCCGCCTCGTGCAGCACGCCGTCGAATACTGCCGCACCCGAGATTACCTCAAAGTCATCCTTGATTCCTACGTCCAGCGTACCTCCGCGATCGCTCTATTCGAGCACCTCGGCTTCCGCCCAGCGGGCGAACATGTTAAAGCAGGCAAGCGCGTGATGGACTTTTATCTGGACCTCTACTCCGGCCCCACATAGTCCACACAGGGATTCCACAGACAACTTGTGTTCTGCAATGACGTTGTTCGGTGTTTCCCCCCGCGCGCGGGGATTCAAATATAAAACAGGTTGTAACGGTTGGGAAAAGTCGCTTGCCCCTACCGATTACTCGGGGTAGTTTTACCTCCGAGGAAAGGGGCATTTTTCCTCACAACCCACCGGGACACATTCCCCGGAATCGAAATCATCCGCACAGCGGGTTTGATATCGGTCTCCGCGCGGCGATTGTGACCCCTAACTTTGGCTTCCCTCTTACTCAACGCCCCGGGCTTGCACCATGCAGGTTCGGGGTTTTTTTATGCGCGCACACAACTACCCGCCGAACACAACCGCCGATTCCAACGCGAGCCCGAGCATCGGCCCCACCGTGTACCCCGCGCCGATCATCGCCTCGTGCTTACCACCCGCGTCAACATCCGTGGACCCCGTCTCCAGCGCGTAGTAGATCGCCGCCGCGTACACCGCCCCGATGCCCACACCCAGCATCGCCAGTCCGATCGCGAGCACCCACCAACTCCCGCTCATCAGCGCGAGCACAAACCCGCCGAGCATCAACCCGCCCGACCACACCGCCGTCCGCGCGTGCCCGTGCCACCCGTGCCACGAGATCATCAGCGCGAAGACCCCCAGTCGCGTGACCATCCACACAGAGGCGAGCACCGTGCTGTGCCGCACCTCCACGCCGAGCCCCTCGATCATCTGCGGCAATACGGGTGAGAGCCCCGCGTGCAGCACATAGCTCCCGAGCAGGCACATACGAAACAACCTGCGCAGGCGCACGAGCGCCGCCAGTTCCTCCGGCGTATGCGCATGCGCCGCGCTGCCGTGCTCCCCCGGGTTCCGTCTGAATAACACAAGCAACACGATCGACACGAGGTGGATCGGCACCAACACCCCGAGCACCCACAGCGGATGCTCCTCAAGCACCGGCGCGATCACCCACATCGCCACCACCAGTGAAGACGCCCACGACAAATTGAACAGCCCAGTCGCCCGACGCAGCGCCCGCCCCGAACGCCCGTCCGCGAGATAACTCTCCACCGTCGGCCAGACAAAACCGCACAGCGCGATGTACACCGTCGCGTACGCCACCAACGCCCACCGCTCCCCCACCACAACCGGCACCACGCTCAACGCCGCCGCCCCCGCCAGCAGCAATCCAAGGAAACCCCGGGTCGAAAGCCGCTTGCCCCTCCCGACATGCCGCCCCATGAGCCGCCCGGCAGACCAAGCGCAGACCGTATACGCCGCCCCCATCGACACCCCGAGCCACAGGTTGTCCACCCTGGTAAACCCGTGCGCCTCCTTGCTCACGAAGAACACGCCGTTCCACCCGATCGCCGTCCCGAAGCTCGTGATCCATGTCAACGTCAAACACGCCCACAGCGGCGTTGGTGTCGAAGATCGTTGCTCAGCAGGTGGTTCCAATACGATCGCTCGCCATTGCCATCGGGAAGTCTGGATCGTAGCATGACCCGTCCAACCAAACGCGCGTGTAGCTCAATTGGATAGAGCGTCGGCCTCCGAAGCCGAAGGTTGCAGGTTCGAGCCCCGCCACGCGTATTCCCTCCCCCCCCTTACATCACTCCGACCCGTCACCATGCTTGCCCCGCGCCGTCACGCGCAGGTCCGTCATCGGTGCGCCATCCTGGTGCTCGATGTGCAAGCCAAACGCCCACTCGCCCTCCGCCTGCCCGATCTTCATCACGATCAGGTTCTCCCCCGTGCGCAGACGCACACCCACCCTGTCCTCTCTGGGCGAATACCCGCGCATCACATGGTGGCGGTGCACCTCCCGCCCGTTCACCCAAACAACCACGCCGTCATCGCTGCCGAATGCGAGCACCGCCTCCCGTTCCTCCGGGCACTCGACCCACGTCGCCGCGTACGCCGCCGACTGCGTGTGCGCCCCCTCCAGCGCACTGTTGAGATCGACAACAAACTCCTCATCCGGCGACAACCCGCCGGGGCGCTCAATCAGCCGCCACCGGATCGCCTCCCCGTCCTTCCCCTCGTACACATCCGTCAGCTCGAACCCCATCTCGGGCTCGAACACCCGCTCCAGTTCGCGGTCATGCGGACAATCAAACGCACCCACCACCCACCACGCGCCGATCGATGGAAACACGGTCTTGCGGAACCGGACCGTCTCGGTAATCCCCCCTTCGCCGATCCCAAACCGCGCCGTAGCGAGCACCCCGTGCGGGGAGAACCGATCCTCCGCCGCCAGCTCGCACCGCACACCGACCACCCCCTCCCGCTCCACCACACCCCGCGCCTCGCCCATCGCCCCGCCGCCGCGTTCGTGCTCAACCCGCACGCGCACGTCGATCGCCCCGAGCGAATCCGCGGGCACCGACAGCACCACATCCGCACCGATCCGCGTGGACCCGTCACCATTACCCGTCGCGTGCATCCAGCACGTAGCGCCCAGCAGGTGGCACAGCGCCGCCTCCCGCCCGCCCACGCTCTGATCCAGCGCACCGACTGCACCAATGACACCAGTCCACCCCTCAAGCACCCGCACGCCATACACACCATCATCATCTGAGCCCGATTCGAGCAAGCCGCGCACCGCGTCCGGCGTCGTATCGCCGAGCGCCCACGCCACGCGCCCGAGCGTGCGCACCCGCCCCGCGTGCCCGTCCATCGACCCGTCCGCCCGCTCACACCGCACGATGATCCTCGTCTCCTCTCGCACATCGCGCGCAGGCAGCTTGATCACCAGCGCCCCATCGCGCGAGTCAAACTCCGCGTCCACCGCCTCACCGTTCACCTCCACAGCGTCCGCGCCGCTCACACCGAGAAGCCGCACCGTGTACGACCGCTTCTCTTGCATCCCCTCGAACGAACCATCGACCGCCTCGATCACGATCTCCCGATCCGCCCCCCGCTTCTCGTGCCGCGCACGAGTCCACGCAAAGGCTCCATCCCCATACAGCGCGGTGAACCCGTCGTCCTCGTACATCGCGCCCGACCCATCCGTGCTCGTCTCGATATCGAGCACAACAACCTCGGGCAGCGCCGCCGCCCGCCGACCCCCGCCGCCCGCCGTGAATACAACCGACCCCGCGCGAATAAATAATGGGATCTCATCGAGCGGCGTGCATACTTCCACCCACCGCCCGCCCGCGCCGCTCTCGTACACCCGCCCGGTAAACCAATGCCGCCACACCCCCGCCGGCAGCCACACCCGCACCTGCGCGTTGCCGCCCGCCGAATCCCCCGCCGAGAGCACCGGCGCAACAAGCAGATCCTCGCCCAGCATGTACTGGTCCGGGCACCCGTACGCCACATCCAACTCCGAGTGCGCGTAATACATCGGGCGGCACATCGAAACCGAGGTATCCATCGCCATCCGCGCCGCGGTGTACAGATAGGGCACCATGCGATACCGCAGATGGAACGCCTCGCGCTTGGCAAGAAAATACGGTTCGCCGAACGCCCACAGCCGGCGCTCCGCATCCACACGTCTCCCGGTGTGCGTCCGCAGCACGGGCGACAACGCGCCAAACTGCACCCACCGTGTGTACAACTCATCCTCGACCGGGCCCGGCTGGTGCCCGCCGATGTCGTGCGACCAATACCCAAACCCGACATTCGATGCCGTCGAAGTAAAGAACGGCTGGAACGACAGCGACGCCCAATCGCAGTACGTATCACCGGAAAAACCCACCGGGTACCGATGGTTCCCGAGCCCGCCCCACCGCGAGAAATTCACCGGGCGCTGTGCGCCCTGCTCTCGCTCGTCCCGATACAGCGCGTTCTTGTTCTCAATCATATCCTGCCAGTGCGAAACGTTGAGCGCGAAGAGCGGATCGAGCCCCGCGACCGCCGTCTCGTCCCCCTGCTGCCAGTCCATCCACCAGAAGTCAATCCCCTGGCGCTGCAACGGATGGTGCAGCAACTCGAAGTACCCCTTCATATACCGCGGGTCCGTGCAGTCGAACGGAATCCGGTACACCTTCGACTTATCCGCACCCATGTAATCCGCGAACGCATCAAACGCCCGCTCGTGCTTGCCCACCCCGTCCGCCGGGTGCAGGTTGAGCGTCACACGCAGCCCCTTGTCGTGCGCCCAATCCAAAAACCGCTCGGGCTCCGGAAAATACTTCGGGTTCCATGTGTACCCCGTCCACCCGTCCAGATGCCAGTCCATATCAATGACCAGCACATCAAGAGGCACGTCGTTCGCCTCGAACTCACCGATCAATCCCTTCAACTCATCCTCGGAATAAGGCCAATACCGCGACCACCACGCCCCAAACATATACCGCGGCGGCATCGGGATCGGACCCGATGCATCCGTAAACGCTGCAAGACCCTTCTCGTATGCTCTGCCCGGGCACAGCAGATACCAGTCCGTGTACCCACCGCCCGGCGCGGGCTCGAACAACACATCATCACCCGGCGCAAAGCGCGGCGTCTTCGAATCATCGATCAACACCCACCCATCGCGTGACAACAACCCCTGCTCCAGATCGCTCGCGCCCGACACACCATCGAGCGTGCGCATCGTCCCCAGTAAGTTCCCCGACCCATCCATCCCCGGGTGCCACGCCGCCCGCTCGCCGGCAAGCTCGAAGTGGATCTCCAGATTCTCCGCGCTCGGCGGCGCACCATCGCCCGTGTAGCGCAGCTCCATCGCGCCAGTCCGGACCACCACCTCCCCATCACGCCGCTCGATGACCGCCTCGCTTATCGCCGACTCACGCTGCGCAAACGTCAGCGTCGCACCATCATCAAACCGCCCGAGCGGGTCGTGCTCGATCCGCACCAGCACATCACCCATCACCGTGATCCGGATGACGTCCGCGATCACCAACGGCGCGACCTCACCCTGCTCAACTCCGCTCGGAATCACCAGCGCACCCTCCAGTCATACACCCGCCAGCATCGAAATAGCACCACTTCCCATGGACCAGTAAACCGTTTTACCAAATCCGCGCACGAATACCACATCTCTTCTGCAAGTCTTGCTCTATCAAGATATTACGGCATCAGGAATCCAGGGCCATGCACCAATGTCCCGCCGAGGTGCGCCACCACAATCGCCAACGCCCCGCAGACAACCACCGCCCCGTGAGCAACATTCCGCCCCCCCCCAGCACTGCCCTCTCCCGTGCGCTTCCCGACGCTCCACACCTCGACCATCACCGCCGCAATCGCAAGCCCAGCAAGCACAAGCCCGAGCAGCTCATGGCGCTCATACGTCTCGTGCAGCACCCCTTGCATCTGCTCGAACGACTCCCCATACGGATTCAAGAGCCCGCTCGCCGCGCTCACCACCGCTCCAAACGCGCCAATCAAAAGCAGCAGCCCACTCGTGCCCAGCACGCGCTTCGTCCCCTCGAACCCGATCAACGCCCCGAGCCGGATCACACCAGCGATCACCAGACACGCGATCGGGAAATGCACCCACACAACATGCGAGCGTCCGAACACACCGCTCACTCCCCCGCCCCCCGTCTGCGCAGGCGCGGACTGCCCCGTTGGCGCGCTCATGCCCGGCGTCTGCAACTTGATCTCCACCACGCTCCAGTCCACCTCTTCCGCCTGCCCCACCGCCGCCAGTTGCATCGTGTACGCATCGGGGTTCGTCTCGAACTTGAGCCGGCACTTCTGACAACAGAAATACACCGTCTGCCCCTCGTACTCCGTGCTGTACTCCTGCTCCGCGTACTCGTCC
The DNA here is from genome assembly GCA_029260435.1 of Phycisphaerales bacterium. Classification (GTDB taxonomy): domain Bacteria; phylum Planctomycetota; class Phycisphaerae; order Phycisphaerales; family UBA1924; genus OFTM74. The sequence goes on from JAJDDG010000123.1 coordinate 47,579, forward strand.
GTCATCACCGGGCACATCGGCGGCTCGACAGCACTCGCCTCTTGCGCAACCGCCCCGACCATCACGACAACCGCTGCGAACAACCATCTCATCGTTGCTACTCCTTGCCTTCCGCTATTGCCGCACCGCGCGCACACGCGCGCCCGATCGCTCCCTCGATCAACCCCATCACACCCGATTCATCCAGGAATGTCGTCGCCGCCTCCGTCGTCCCGCGTTTGCTCGTCACCGCGCGGCGCAGCGCCGCCGCCCGCGAACCCTCTTCGTTCAAAAGTGCAGCCGCACCCGCGATCGTCTGCGACACAATCCCCGCAACTTCATCACCTGCAAGCCCCAGCTCACGCCCCGCGTGCTCCATCGCCTCCGCGAGGTAAAACACATACGCCGGGCCCGATCCCGCCACCGCCGTCAGCGCATCCATCTGCGATTCGTCGATCCGCACCACGCGCCCCACACCCGCGAACAACCGCTCCGCAAACGCCGCATCTTCTGGCGTCGCCCCCGCACCCCGCGACACACCAGTCAGCCCAAGCCCCACCCGCGCGGGCGTGTTCGGCATCGCCCGCACCACCCGTGCCCGCCCGCCAAACGCCTCCCGCACCGCACCGCTCGGCGTCCCCGCGAGGATCGTCAGCACGAGCCCCGCAAATCCCCTCCCCCGCACCTCTTGTGCAACCGCGTCCAACTGTTGCGGCTTCACCGCCAGCACCACCGCATCCCCATCATCTATTCCGTTCATCAACGCCCCGGCGCTCGCGACACACCGCACACCCAACCCCTCGAACACAGCCCGCTTGGACCCGTCCGCCTCCGCGACAAGCCATCCATCCGCAGACACCACCCCCGCGTCCAGGCATCCCCGGACGATCGCGCCCCCCATCGCCCCGCCACCGATAACCCCGACCAGAGCCATACGCGCCTCCTCATGCTCCGCGTAGCTAGACTACGCGATCCCCGCTCCCAAGTGCGAACCCACACCACCACACCATGGCAATCCCCTACCCACTTGAGTTCGAAGCACCAGTCGACGCGATCGAAGCGCAGATCGCCGAGATCGAGTCCGCGCCCGACGCCGACGCCGATGCCGCCGCGCCAACACCGAACCTCACCAAACTCCGAGCAAAGCGCGACCGCGAACTCCAGAAGGTCTACAAAGAACTCTCCCCGTGGGACACCGTCCGCGTCGCCCGCCACCCAAAGCGTCCCATGTTCCGCGACTACATCGAGTTGATCTGCAAGGACTTCGTCGAACTCCACGGCGACCGGTGCTTCGGCGACGACCCCGCGATCGTCACCGGCTTCGCCCGCATCGGCTCCACCAAGTGCCTGCTCGTCGGACACCACAAAGGACGCGACACCCAGGAAAAACTCGCCTGCCACTTCGGGTGCGCCCACCCCGAGGGCTACCGCAAGGCCCTCGCCAAAATGAAGCTCGCCGAAAAGTTCGGGCTCCCGATCATCACCTTCGTTGATACACCTGGCGCCTACCCCGGGCTCGGTGCCGAAGAACGCGGGCAGGCAGAAGCAATCGCCGTCTACCTCCGCGAGATGAGCCGGCTCAATACGCCCATCTTCTCCATCGTCATCGGCGAGGGTGGCTCGGGCGGCGCGCTGGGGATCGCCGTCGCCGACAAGGTCGCGATGCTGCAGCACGCGTGGTACTCCGTTATCTCCCCGGAAGGTTGCGCCGCGATCCTCTGGAAAACCGCCAACGAACAGACCAATCAGGCAGCCGCCGTCGCGCTCAATCTCACCGCCAGCGACAACAAACGCCTCGGCATCATCGATGATGTCATCCCGGAGCCCCCAGGCGGGGCACACCGAGACCCACGCGCCGCCGCAGAAGCCATCGAAAAATGGCTCGCCAAGGTGCTCCCACCCCTCAAGCGCTCCAAACGTGAGAACCTCCCCGCCCGGCGCTACACCCGCTTCCGCAAACTCGGCGAGTTCCGCGAGACCCCGCCGACGCCGGATCCTCAAACCGCCTGACGCAAACACCAATCCCCATATTGACTGCAAATCCCGCTCCGTCTAGGATGCCCGATTCCGTCGTCGACTCACGACGCGTAAGCGGTTAGCCCCGTTGGACTTACCGAATTTCGCGCGAGGAAACGCCGTGCCCGGCAAAAAAACAACGACCCGCCGCTCCTCCGCTGGCTCTTCCAAAAAGAAGCCCGTCACGAAAAAACCCGCGCGCAAACCGACCACCAAAAAGAAGGTCGCCAAAAAGCCCGCAGTGAAGAAAAAATCCACGCCCGCAAAATCCACTTCTAAGAAAAAAACCACGAAGAAGGTCACGAAAAAACCCGTGACCAAGAAATCTGTGACTAAAAAACCCGCTGCTAAAAAATCCGTGACTAAAAAAACAGCGTCGAAGAAAACCACCAAGAAGATCACCAAAAAACCGCCGACCAAGAAGCCCACTACTAAAAAGAAAACATCGATCGCCAAGTCTTCCAAAGCCGCCGCGCCCGCATCCAAGAGCGCCAAGGCAGCTCCCACCAAACCGCGCTTCGGCGCGTGGGACGCAGCCGCAAACAAGAAGAGCCAGGCCGCCGCCGCGAAGCTCGCCGCCCTCGCCGGGCTCGCCCCGGTACAGGCCGCCACCGCGACAATCGACGCCCCCGACAAAAACACCAAGCGCCTCACAAAGAGCCCGCTGAGCAAAAAACAACTCCGCGACTTCCGCGAGCTCCTCGTCGCCAAACGCCGACAAATCCTCGGCGATGTCACCACAATGGAGAGCGAAGCCCTCTCTGGCGGCAACTCGGGCTCCAGCTCACGCCTCCCCCAGCACATGGCTGACGCCGGCTCCGACACCTACGACCAATCCCTCGCGCTCGACCTCGTCGCCTCACAGCGCGAACTCCTCAAAGAGATCGACACCGCCATCGAGAAGATCGACAACAACACCTACGGTATCTGCGAGGATCTCGGGATCCCGATCAGCCTCGACCGCCTCCAGGCGAAACCATGGGCACGCCTCTCGATCGATGCCGCCCGCCGCGAAGAACGCGCGTCCCACCTCTAGCGATGGCGGACTCCCCAGCAACCACATCAAAACCCGACCGCGCCGGACGCTCCCGCAGCGCATGGATCATCTTCCTGTCCGCCCTCGTGCTTACACTCGCGGCGGACCTTGTCTCCAAGCAACTCGCGTTCGATCACGTCGCGCCCACGCCCGTCTCCATCGATCGCACCAATGTCCTGAGCACCATGGCGCAGGATCCACGCCTCCTCCAGACGCTCGTCCCGACGCACACCCCGGTTGTCGTCGTGCCAAAGCTGCTCCAGTTCCAGCTGGTGCTCAACTCCGGAGCCGTCTTCGGCGCCGGGCAGGGCAAAAGATGGTTCTTCATCGGCTTCACACTCGTCGCCCTCGCCTTCGCCTTTTTCATGTTCCTCCGCTGGCACGACCCCAAAGACCGATGCTCCATCGCCGCGCTCGCGATGATCGTCTCGGGCGGGCTGGGCAACCTCTACGACCGCGTCCTCTTCGCCTGCGTGCGCGACTTCATCCACCCGCTACCGGGCGTCAACCTCCCCTTCGGCATCCGCTGGCCCTCGGGCGACCCCGCCGTCTGGCCCTACGTCTCCAACGCCGCCGACGCATTCCTCCTCATCGGCATCGGCATCCTGCTCATCCGCCTCTGGCGCGCAGAACCACCACCCGAATCAGCGCCCGCAAAGTCGTAAGCCTCACCCCGCCCGCGCAGCCCGATCTCGCAACACATCCACAAGACCGCGGACTTCTTCCGCCATCTTCGTGTTCGGAAACTCCCTGATAATCTGCTCCCCCACCTCCACCGCGCCGCCCCACTGGTGGTCCTGCACCATCAGCTTGAACCGCACGCCCAGATTATCCCGCGACTTGCCGATCACGCCCCGCGCAACTTCCTGCAAGGGCCCCGCCTCGTCCGGCGAAAGATACTGATCCAGTTCCTTCAGCAGGTCCATCGCATCATCGATCCGCTCGCCCTGCGCAGCCTCAAGGAACCGGCGCTCCAACTCCTTGCGGTACCGCATCCGCGAGTGATCCACGCGCTCCCGCAGACCGTCCGACCGGTGCGATTCTGGGAACAACCGGTGCACCCGCGCAGCCTCCGCGTACGCCTCCGCCCACCGCGCGCCGCGGATCAATTCATCGAGCCCCGCCAACGCCTGCACCACATCCTGATCCTGCGTCTGCGCCCGCGCCCGCTCGATCCGCGTGCGGAACCCCTCCGCATCATTCCGGTACCCGAACTCCTCCGCCAATTCTTTGACGAGCACCATCGCCGCGTCCCAGTCCTGATCGGAAATGTCCTGCTCGATCGCCCGACGCAACAGCTCACGCTCCTGCCGACGATGCAACACACGCTTCGCCCCCTCGCTCAGCCCCGCCTCCTGTGTCATCGTCTGCATCGCACGCGTCAGCTCTTGCACGTGCCCGTCCAGACCGCCGCCCCCACGCGCACGCCCCCGCGCGATCAGCACCGTGAGCGGCACCAGCGCGAGCGTCACCAGCATCGCAACAAGCACCTGCTCCGTATAGAACTGCATCGACAGCAGCACCGCCTCAACGATCACGACAACCGAGATCCACCCCGCAGCCATGATCTCCGCGTTCGATACACCCGACGCCTGATTATGCTGATCACCCATCGCGTTCTCTCCTTAGAACACCACGCGAACCCTCACCCCATCCCGCGACCACACCATTCTATCGGCGCGCTAGCTCGCCGGCGTGACTTCGCCGCAGTTCCGCGTCACCGGCACCAAACAGAGAAACCGAAGCCCTTCCGCCCCCGCGCGGAACTGGTGCTCCTCCTTCGCCGGCACGAACACCGCGTCCCCCGCCTTGAGCGCGTGGTACTCGCCGCCAAGCAGCACCTCCCCAGATCCACCAACGACAAACACCTCGTGCTCGAAATCATGCGAATGCCTGGGCGAGTACCCGCCGGTCTCCATATGAAAACTCCGCATCGCGAAGGTCGGCGCACCGTCTTCCCGACCCACCATCATCGCCATGCGCAGTTTATCCGCGCCCTCCATGCTCACCGGAGACATCTCCATGCGCTCAACATTCCTGATCAACCCCTTCGACCCTGCAATCGTGCCGCCCGTCATACAAACCTCCTCGCGTGTGCCCATCCCATACCATGCCGCCTATGAACGAACAGACGCAAACCGCCGCGCCGCTCATCCAAGCCTACGCGCTCGGCCCCTTCGCGACCAACTGCTACATCGTCACCGTCCCGCCCGACCCCGCCTGCTGGATCATCGACGCCTCCTTCGCCCCGGGCCCCATGATCCAGGCGATCCGCGCCGCGGGCCTCGAACCGCAGCGCATCATCCTCACCCACGCCCACGTCGATCACATCGCCGGGCTCGATGAATGCCGCGCCGCATTCCCCGGCATCGAGGTCATCCTCCACGCCGAGGAATCCGCCTGGCTCACCGACCCGCAGCTCAACCTCTCCATGGGCATGGGCGAGATGATCACAACCAAACCCGCCGAGCACACCCTCGAGCACAACCAAACCCTCGACCTCGCGGGCACCACATGGCAGGTCCGCCACACACCCGGGCACTCGCCAGGCTCCGTCTCCCTCATCCACGAACCCTCCAACCAGGCAATCGTCGGCGACACCCTCTTCGCCGGCTCCATCGGGCGTTTCGACTTCCCGACCTCCAACGAACAAGACCTCTACCGCGCGATCCGCGAGCAGCTCTACACGCTCGACCCCGCAACCCAGGTCTTCCCAGGGCACGGCCCCACCACAACAATCGCAAACGAAATGCGCAACAACCCCTATGTCCGCGCCGAGTAACCCGGAGCCAACCGTGGACCAGCGCTTCGCACAACTCCCCCGCGCCCTCCGCGATCGCACCACCACGGTGCGCCTCGCAGAAGCCGACTCCCCATCAGGCGAACCAATCCCCGCGCTGCTCGCCCACCCCGATCCGAACTGGCACGAGCCCGGCGCAACCCCATCGCCCACGCCCGTCGTCATCTGGATGCACGGGCGCACAGTCAACAAAGAACTCGACCCCGGGCGCTACCTCCGGTGGGTCCGTGCGGGGCTAGCCGCCTGCGCCATAGACCTGCCCGGGCACGGCGAACGCTCGAAAGAACAATTCCAACACCCCGACCACACCCTCGAACTCATCGTCCAGGCAGCCGCCGAGATCGACGCCGTCCTCGCCGAACTCGCACACCCACGCTTCAACGGCGCCTTCGATTGCTCCCGCGTCGCGCTGGGCGGCATGTCCGCAGGAGGCATGGTCGCCCTCCACCGACTCTGCTCCGACCACCCGTTCGCCTGCGCCTGCGTCGAAGCCACCGCCGGCTCGTTCGATTACATGAAGGGGCGCGATTTCTACCGCGAACCGCTCGCGATCGAACTCGATCCGCTCCGCCATATCGAATCCTTCCGCCCCATCCCGCTGCTCGCGCTGCACTCCCGCGCGGACGAATGGATCCCCGTCGAAGCCATCACCACCTTCCTCGACGCTCTCCGCCGCCACTACCGCGCGCAGGGCGCACCGCTGAAAGACATCGAACTCAAAACCTGGCAGCACACCGGCGCGCCCAACGAGCACTACGGCTTCGGCAACGCCTCGGGCGAAGCTAAAATCATCCAGACCGATTTCCTCGTGCGCCACCTCGCTCCCACACTCACCCAACCCGCGTCGAACAGCGCATGAACCTCAACCCCTTCAAAAACCTGCCGAACCCCCGCGAGGTCTGGGCATGGGGCATGTTCGACCTCGCCAACCAATCCTTCACCCTCATCATCAACACCCTGCTCTTCGCGATCTTCCTCAAGTACGTCATCCTCGACGACCACCCCCAGTCCGACCTCGTCTGGTCCATCCTCGGCTCCGTCTCCCTCGCCATCGTGGTCATCCTCTCCCCGATCCTCGGCGCACTCGCGGACGCCAAGGCCACCAAAAAGAAAATCCTCATCTCCTCGGGGATCGCCTGCGCACTGCTCACCTGCTCCCTCGCGCTCATCCCCTCCGGCGCGTCCATCGGCGTCCCCGGCGCGCTCGCCATCGCCGCCGCGCTCTATATCCCCGCAAACATCGCCTTCAACCTGGGCGAGAACTTCCTCGCCTCCTTCCTCCCCGAGATCGCCACGCGCAAAACCATCGGGCGCATCTCCGCCATCGGGTGGACGATGGGCTACGTCGGCGCGCTCACCCTACTCCTGCTCGTCGCGCTCATCACCATGCTCTTCTCGATCAAAACCGCCGACCAGTACCGCCCGCTCTTCCTCTTCGCCGGCCTCTGGTTCGCGCTCGTCATGCTCCCCACCGCGTTCTTCCTCCGCGAGAACGCCAAACCCGCCGAGACCGCACGTAAAACCAACCCCGTCCGCCTCGCCTTCTCACGGATCCGCGAGTCCATCCAGCAAGCCGCCGAGTTCAAAGACCTCGCCAACCTGCTCGTCGCCTTCCTCATCTACGCCATGGGCATCCAGGTCATCATCTTTTTCGGCGGCAAAATCGCCCACGACGACTTCGGGCTCCCGCCCGTCGGCCAAGCCCTTTTCCTCGTCACCATCACCGTCTCCGCAGCCGTCGCCGCAATCGTCGTAGGGCGCAGGCAAGACCGCATCGGGCACGCCCGCACCCTCTTCACACTCCTCGCCCTGTGGACCGCAACCGCGCTACTTCTCGCGATCACCGTCTACCTCCGCGCACACGCCGCCGACCCCGCATCCTTCCCGCAAGCACCACTCTGGATCGCCGGCATCGGCGTCGGGCTCGGGCTGGGCGGCGCAGGCACCGCCACCCGCGCCGCCGTCGGCGCACTCACCCCCGCCCACCGCGCCGCCGAGTTCTTTGGGCTCTGGGGCGGCTCATACAAACTCGCCGGAGTCGTCGGGCTCCCCCTCTTCGGCGTCGTCCGCTCCGCCCTGGGCTCCGCCGCCTCCTTCATGATCCTCACGGCCTTCTTCGTCGTCGGCGCAGCAATCCTCGCCCGCGTGAACTTCAACCGCGGGCACGCCGCCGCCGAAAAATCCGAACAAGACCACGCCTCCGAGATCACCCCCGAAGATCTCGCCGCCAAACCCCCCACCATTCCCCCCACCGATCCAGAACCCGCTTGACCGCACACACCATCCACCCGATCTACACTCCACCCCATGACGCAGGCACCACTCTCCAACGTACCCAACACCGCAGGCCGATTCGGCCCATTCGGCGGCGTCTACGTCCCCGAAACACTCGTCGCCGCGCTCAACCAGCTCGAAACCGAATACACCCGCGCCAAAGCAGACCCCGCCTTCCAGCTCGATCTCAACAACCTACTGGGCACTTTCGTCGGGCGCCCCACCGCCCTCTTCGCCGCCCGCGCCCTCACCGATCATGCCAGATCACTCTCAAAGTCTGGCGAAGCCGCGCACATCTGGCTCAAGCGCGAAGACCTCTGCCACTCCGGCGCGCACAAAATCAACAACACCCTCGGGCAAGCCCTCCTCACCAAACGCATGGGCAAGCCCCGCATCATCGCCGAGACAGGCGCGGGGCAGCACGGCGTCGCTACCGCGACAGCCGCCGCCCACCTCGGGCTGAGCTGCGAGGTCTACATGGGCTCCGAAGACGCCCGCCGCCAAAGGCTCAACGTCGTCCGTATGGAACTCCTCGGCGCAAAGGTCATCACCGTCGATTCGGGCTCCAAGACCCTCAAAGACGCGACCAACGAAGCCATGCGCGACTGGATGGCGTCCGTCGATAACACCCACTACTGCCTCGGCTCCGTCGTCGGCCCGCACCCCTTCCCCATGATCGTCCGCGATCTCCAGACAATCATCGGCGTCGAAGCGAAGCACCAGTGCCTAGGCGCATTCGGCGCGCTACCAAACGCCGTCGTCGCCTGCGTCGGGGGCGGTTCAAACGCCGCCGGAATCTTCTACCCATTCATCGATGACCACGCCGTCGCACTCATCGGCGTCGAAGCGGGCGGCGCAGGCCCCCTGCTCGGTCAGCACGCCGCACCCCTCTGCTGCGGCGAACCGGGCGTCCTCCACGGTTCCCTGTCTTACGTATTGCAGGATCCCGCCGGGCAGACCGCAGATGTCCACTCCTGCTCCGCCGGGCTCGACTACCCGGGCGTGGGTCCGGAGCACGCATTCTGGAAAGACACCGGTCGCGTGTCGTACACCTCCGTCACCGACGACGAAGCGCTCGACGCCTTCACCCTCATCTCCCAGCGCGAAGGCATCATCCCCGCGCTCGAATCGGCGCACGCCATCGCCCACGCCGTCCACCTCGCCGCAACCATGCGCGCGGGCCAGCACCTGCTCGTCAACCTCTCCGGGCGCGGCGACAAAGACGTGGACGAGGCCCACCGCCTGATCGAAGCGCGAAAACCCTGATCGTGTTTACCCCGAGCGCCGGGCACCCGCGCGACCGAGCAGCCACCCGCCAAACCGGATCAGCCACTTCAGGCGGATCGTCATCTGCAGCCGACGCAGCGAATGATCATCCGGCGCGATCGCCAGCCCCTGCCTGAGGTACGACACCGCCCGCTCCCACCGACCCTCCTGCACGCAAGCCAGCGCCATGTTGTGCAGCGCGCTCACCCGCTTCGGATCAATCCGCAAACTCCGCCGGCAAGCCTGCATCCCCAGCCCCCGGTTGCCCTGCTGGAAATACGCAACCCCCAGCAGGTGCAGCGCCTCGGCGTCATCCGGCTGCCGCTCCGCATAACTCACAAGCAAACACGTCGCATCTTTCAGCAACCGTGCATCCAAGAGCAGCTCGCCCAGTTCGAGCACAACGTCCCGAGGCTCGCGCCCCGCGTGCGCCTTGAGCCGGCGCAGCTCTCTACGCAGCATCCGCCGCGCCATCGACAGATCACCCCGATCAACCGCCACCCGCGCAAGCCGACGACGCACATCCGGGTACGCCGGATCGAGCCGCAGCGCGATGTTGTAGAACGAAACCGCCTCCTCCTCGCGCCCGCGATCTATCGCCAACTCGCCGAGGTAGAAATGCGCATCCGGGTTGTCCGATTCCAGTTCGATCACACGCCGGAACTTCTCGCCCGCGTCGCCCGTCCGCCCCATGTCCATCAGCAGGCAACCGCAATCGAGCAGCGTGTCCATATCCCCCGGGTGCTCGCGCAGCTCTTTCAGGTATAGCTCCAGCGCGAGATCGTGCGAGCCCCGCTGCGAATGAGCGTGCGCAAGCCGCGCGTTGAGCCTGGGCAGCAGCGGATCGAGCTGCGCAGCTTGCTTGAGGCAATACACCGCCCTCGCGTAATCGCCCCGGTCCATCAAAGACTCGGCAACGTGCGCATACGCAAGCGGGTTCTCGTCGTCGTACTGCAACGCGCTGTAGAACATCTGCTCGGCCTCGTCGTGCATCCCGAGCCGCGCGTACGCATCGATCCTGTGTACAAACGTGTCCGCCCGATCCGGTGCCGTCTCGTGCGAACGCTCCAGCCAACGGATCCCCTCCTCCAACCGCTCGCACCGTACGCACGCAACGCCGAGCATCAGCATCACCTGCGGATCGACCGGCTCCAACTCCAGCGCATCAGCAAACGCCCGCCGCGCGTCCTCGTTGCGGCCCGCAGCCTCAAGCGTCAGCCCGAGATTGAAATGCCACTCCGCGCGGTCAGGGTGCAGCGACAGCGCCCGACGAAGCTCGGCCTCAGCCTCGTCCCAACGACCCGCCTCGTAGAGCTCATGCGCCCGCTCTACGTGCTCTTCTGCTTCGAACCATTCGCCCATCCGTGTCGCCCATGCTCCATGAATGCACCGATCAGCGCCGGGGATCCGACGCCCGCGGCTATCATATCCAACCCACCCCCTCCGAGTACGCCGATCAACGCAATCTGGATCACGATCCCACACTTCTTTTTCCACATGCCCACACCCCGCACCCCAATCCCGCTCCCACACTGCTGCGCCACCCTTGCGCTCGTTCTGACGTTTGCCTGCTCGGTTCCCGCCGCAGAAAACGCCCCACCCACCCTCCAACCCGCACCCGCCCAGATCGACCCCGCCCGGGCGCTCTTCGATGAAGCCGCCTCGCCTCAGGACCGCGAAGCAGCCGCCGACTCACTCATCCGGGCGAACACCCCCCCCGCCATCGATCTCCTCGCCAACGCCATCAAACACGACACCCCGCCCGGCTCCCGCGCCGCAGTACTCGCCGCGATCGAAAACGCCCAGACTCCCCCGCCCGCAATCATCCCCGCGCTCGCCGAGTACGCCAGGATCGCCGCCTCCGCCGATCTGGTTCCAGTCCTTCGCGCCATCGCCCGCTTCCACTCGCGCGATGCCGTCACGCCCGTCATCGACCGCCTGCTCGCCGACCCCTCGCCCCAGGGCGACCCGCTCAACCAACTCGTTGCCGCCCTCCGCCTCCAGACCGGGCGTACGGACCTCCCCCCCGACCCCGCTCACTGGCGCGAGTGGTGGAACAGAGCCCAGTGGCTCCCCGCCAACCAATGGCAGAGTGCCCTGCTCAGCGCCCAGGGCGAGGCCGTCCGCCAATCCACCCAGCAACTCACCGAGGCCTACACCCGCCTCGTCGGGATCTATTCCCGCCTGCACCTCCTCACGCCAACCGCCGAGCGCTCACCGCTCATCGTCGAGTTACTCACCGAAACCGCCGAACCGCTCCGAGCACTCGGCCTCGACCTCGCCGAGCGAGCCCTGCTCAACGCCGAGCCCGTCGAGGAAACCGTCGCCGTCGCGCTCGAAAATCTTCTCGCCGACGCCTCCCCGCGCGTCCGCGCCCGGGCCGCCTCCGTCCTGGACACCATGGCCCTCCCCTCATCCACCCCCCCGCTAACAGACGCCCTCGCCCGCGAAACCGAACCCACTGCCGCAATCCCCCTCCTCCGCGCCGCCGCAAGACGCGGTGCCCCCGCCGCCGCCCCGGATGTCGTCCGGTGGATCGAGCGCGATTCTCCCGCCCGCGCCACCGCGATCCAGGCGATCGCCGATCTCCTCGCCGCGGGCTTCTCCCCAAACAGCACCACCCGCGACCGCCTGCTCGCCGCGCTGCTCCCAACCCTCGACGACGACGCCCCCCCCGCGCGTGCATGGGAAGTCCTCGCCCGCATGGGCCGCTCCGCCGAACTCGCCGCCGCCCTCCACGATCAAGAAGCCGATCGCGCAAACGCCGCCGCCGCCGCGCTCCTCCCCCTGCCCGCCCACACACGAACCATCACCGACGCCGCGCTCGAGCGCCCGCTCCTCGCGCCCCTCGCCGTCCTCGCGATCCGCATGCACAACCCCACCGCCGAGGGCTACCGCACCATCTACTCCTTCCTCCCGCAGGATCCCGACGAGCGCGCCGCCGTGGTAGATCAGTTCGTCCGTGCCATGCCACCCATCGAGCGCAGCGCCGCAGCCGCCCGCGATCAAGACCCCGCGAACAAACTGCTCCTCCTCGCTTTCGCCGAAGACCCCGCGGCGCTCGCGTCCGTGCCAAACCCGCAAGCCGTCATCGCGTCGCGTCTGGATCTACTCCTGCAAACCGCTCAGCACGAGGTCGTCTTGCAGAGCATCCAGGCACTGCCCGAAAACACCGACCGCACCCCGTTCGCCCCCCAGCGCGTCCGCGCCCTGCTCCGCCTCCTGCGCTTCGACGAAGCCGCCGCCGCCAGCACAGCCCCAGCCCCAGCCCCAGCCCTCGCAGAAGTCTGGCTCGATGAACTCACGAACACGAACCACCCCGCGCGTGCCGCCGAACTCGCCGTACATATCCGCACGCTGTTCGACACATCCCTGACCACCGAACAACGCTCGCGCTTAGACACCATCGCCCCGCCCACACCGACACCCCCGCAAGAAGCGCCGCCCCAAGAGTAATCCTGTCGCCCGGTTCAGGCGTCCAGAGCCGCGAGCGCCGTCGCCGCGTCGTCGTACCCGCCCGCCCGCAGCCCACCATCGAGCCACGCAGCAAGGCGTTTCCCCTCGCGACCAGCAAGCCCGTACGGGCGTTTGCCAGCAAGCGCCGCCGGCACACCCGTCGCAAGCTCGTACGCGATCTCAACCACCGAGCGGACCTCGCCGCCAGTGCTCGTCGCGCCCCCATCGCCATGATCAATACCGAACCCTGCGCGCAACCCGTACAACTCAACCCCGATGCTCCCGGACCGATCCACGACAATCTCATCCGTCGCAAACCGCCCGTGCACCAGCCCCTTCAAGTGCGCACTCTCGCTCACACCCAGCAGCTGCCCCGCGCACCGCGCCGCTTCACGCGCGCCGAGCTGCCCGCCCCGACGAACCAGCAATGTCGCGAGCGTTACCAGCCCGTCGGCATCACCGGTGTACGGCATCATCACCCAGGGGTCGCGCCCCTCGTCCACCACGCACGACTCCACCTCCACCACGTGCCGGTGCCGCAGCCACGTCCACCGCCCGATGTAATCGCGGACATCCCGCCGCGCACCACCAAACCGCTCGGCGTCGAGACGGCACGCGACATACGCCTCGCCCGCCGGGTCCAGGTGCGCAAGCCACCGCTCGCCGCACCGCCCCCAACCCAACCGGCGCGAGATCACATACCCGCCGACACCCGGGCGCACGGTCTTCGGGCGCACGCGCAGCGTCGTCGTGACGCCCAATCCACCGGTAAGAAGCTGACTCATGAACACTTCCCCGACTCTCGGACAAGCAACGCCCGCGCCGAACCAACCGACACGTCCGTCGTCCCGCCCGAGCGGGCCCAGATCACGCAAGCCACGTCCCCGATCGCAGCCCTCCGAGGTTCCACAACACTCGGATCGAAGGTGAGCATTCTAAGTCAATCGGCCCGCCCGCCGCACCCGCTCCAAACCAGCACCACCCATCCGTCCCACCAAATCCGGGAGATCAAATCCATAAGTTGTTTATATTAAGTGATTTACATTTTATTTTTTGCCGACCAGCGTCGCCGCACGGACCTGCACGCCCTTGAGTCGGCTGCTTAACGCCTCGCGGTTCGGTGCATTCTCCATCGCCACGCCGAGGCTTACCGATTCGTTTTCAACAAGCTCCGCGAGCGAGTCGGTGTAGCTCCGCATGCCGTCCTCGCGGGCCGACGCGATCAGCGCGGGCAGGTCCGTGTCCTCGCCCTCGCGGATCTTCTCCCGCACGCTCGTATTCGCGAGCAGCACCTCGGTCGCCGGGATCACGGGCGAGCCGGTCACATCCTTGTTCGCTGGCAGCAGGCGCTGCGCGCAGACCGCTTGGATCGAGTTGGCAAGCGCAGAACGGATAAACCCGTGCTCGTTCTGCGGGAAGAACTCCACGATGCGCCCGAACGTCTGCATCGTGTCCGCGGTATGCAGCGAGCCGAACACCAGGTGCCCGGTCTCCGCGGCCTGCACCGCCGCCATCACCGTGTCGTGGTCGCGCAGCTCGCCGATGAAGATCACATCCGGATCCTGACGCACGATGTATTTCAGCGCCTCGGCGTAGGTCGGCACATCCGTCCCGATCTCGCGCTGGCTCACGATCGACATCTTCGGCTGGATCGTGTACTCCACCGGATCCTCGATCGTCACGATGTTCTCGGCCCGCGTCGAGTTCACCCGCTCGAGCATGCACGCGAGCGTCGTGGACTTGCCGCACCCCGTCACCCCGACCACCAGCACCAACCCCTCCGCGCACTCGTCTGCGATTTTGCGGTACACATCCGGCAGGTGGAGCGATTCGAACGTCGGGATCTCGGGCTTCACGCGCCGGATCGCCGCGTGCGCCGATCCCCCCGCGCGGAACACGTTGCACCGAAACCGATCCGGGTGCGCCTCTGCGCTGTGCTCCGCCTCGGAGTCGGGTGATTCGACGTACCGGAATGCCGAGAAATCCACGTCCCCGTGCTCCAGAAAATGCTGCATCCGCGCCTCGGGCATGATCTCTGTGACCAGACGCATCGTGTCCTCTGCCGTCAGCGAGGGCAGCCCCTGCGGCACGCGCAGTTCCGAGCCGATGCGGAAGATCGGGGGCATCCCGACCTTCAGGTGCAGGTCCGAGGCGTCGGTCTTCGCCATGTTGTAAAGCAGCTTCTGCATGTTGACCTGTTGTGACATCGGTCTCTCCTGATCGCCCGCCTCGGCATGAACCGGACACCTAAGCCTATCCGCCAAACCCGCCTACCGCCGCACAGAATCCGATACGAGCCAGACCCCCACCTCGGATCCCGTCCTGTCGCGAACATACCGCGCCCCGGGGCGGAACTCGCCGATAACCGCACCGCGCTCACCCAGCAGCGCCCGCAGGCGCGCGTTCGCTTTGCCCGCGCGGTTCTTCCCGTCCCCTTCCTCGTCCCGTACCAGCACATAGAACGAGCCGTGGCGGTGCACCAATTCCTGGATCTCTTCTGCCGCTCGTTCCGCATCGCGCAGCGGCCACCACGGCATGTCGCCCCCGCTGTAGAACGCCGCTGCCGGCGCGTCGAACCCGAACGTGCCGATGTTCTGATTCGTCGCGCCGAGTTCGAGCAGCTCTCCGATCATCGCCTGCGGCGAGGTATCACCCACGCGCGCGGGGCGGACCACGCTGTACCAGACGGTCATCCCGATCGCGGCCGCGCCGAACACACCGATGCCCGCTGCACGGCGCGCGGGCGTGTGCAGCTCGCGCACAGCCCACATCCCGCCGAGGATCGCGAGCCCGGGCCAGATCGGTGTGAGGTACCGCGCAACACCCTTGCCCACGACGCTCATCAGCACGAAGCCGACGAAGACCCACACCACACACAGGACGACTCCCCGGCTCACCGGCGACCTGCGCGACGCGATGCGCCACAGTTCGATCATTCCCAATAGCCCGATCGGCAGCAGCCCGTACGCGAGAAATCCTATATTTTTCAGGGGACTATCGACAACAAACAGCCGCAGGTTGCCCTTCGCCTCCGCGCTCGCCGCGGCCTGCACGACATCATCCCCCACGCGCGCGCCGACCATCTCGCCCCACACCCACAGCGCGAGCACGCCCGCGCCGATGACGATCTCCGAGTGTAATCGGAAGACCTCCCTGCCCCATCTCCGCACGCCGCCGCGGAGCAGGACCGACACAACAGTGCCGACCATGGCGCCGATCGCCGCGTGCAGCAGCGCGCCGATCGCGTCGGTGAAACTATCGATCTCGAGCGCACCGATCGCGCCGAACGCGATTGCACCGATCACGGCGGGGGGCCATGACCACCGGGTTGTGTGCGCGCGTGCCTCGTACCACGCGGGCGCGCCGAACGCGACGAGGGCGATCAGCGCGATCGCCGGCGGGCCCTTGGTCAGCGCGGCGAGCGCACAACAGATGGACGCCAGCGCGATGCAGAGCCAGCGAACAGCGGGGCGGCGTGCGCAAACCCACGCGTAGTAGACCGCGCCGATCGCGCCAACTGCGCACGGGACGAGCAGGATGTCCAGCTCGCCTACCCGTGCTGAGCGCATGTACAGCACACCTACCGCCAGACCGAGCGCCGAATAGAGCGCTCGGCGTCGATTCTGGTCGCGGTTTGTCACGATCCGCGCGAGTAAATAGGTGCAGATCACACCAAGTATGCCCGCGAGTGCGACCGTCAGGCGCAGGTCGATCGGCTCGACTTCAACAGCCCCTCCACCACTCCCCCGTGCGCGCGCCAGCCCCATCTGGCACCAGTAGATCATCGGGGGTTTGGCGAGGTAGACCTCGCCGCCGCGGGTCGGTACGACCCACTCGTTGTTGGCGAGCATCTCGCGCGCGACGAGTGCGCGCTGCCCTTCCTGCCAGTTCACCAAGCCGAGCGATGTGATCCCCGGCAGGTACATCATCGCGCAGAGCAGCGCGAGCGCGAAGCAGTCGATGAGGGTTGATCTTGTTTGATTGCGAGGCGTGCGCTGGGCTTGGGCAGTGGGGTGCATTACGCGTCGTCGAGGAGATCCACGCTCTCGAAGCGTTTGCCCGAGAGCATTTCGAGCGAGGCACCGCCGCCTGTGGAGATATGGCTCATGCGTTCGGCGAATCCCATCTGCTCGGCTGCGGCGGCGGAATCACCGCCACCGACGATGGTTGTTGCGCCGGCGTCTGTCGCGGCGGCGATGGATTCGGCGACGTGGCGTGTGCCGATCGCGAAGAGCGACCACTCGAACACGCCCATGGGGCCGTTCCAGACGATGGTTTTCGCGGCGCGGATCGCCTTGTCGTACGCGGCGGCGGAGTCGGGCCCGATATCGAGCCCCATGTACCCGTCACCGATATCACCCTTGAACGTTTTGTTGTTGCCGGTTTTTTCGTCGAAGGTTGTCGAGCAGACGTGGTCGGTCGGGATGATGAGCTCGCAGTCACCCTCTGCTGCTTTCTCGACGATGCGCCGGGCGTCTTCCAGGCGGTCTTCCTCGACGCGGCTCGTGCCGATCTTTGTGCCCTGCGCTTTGAGAAAGGTGTACGCCATGGCGCCGCCGATGAGGATCGCGTCGGCCTTGGGGATGAGGTGCTCGATCGCGGGGAGTTTGTCAGAGACTTTCGCGCCGCCCAGCACGACGACGAAGGGGCGTGCGGGATCCTGCAGCGCGTCGGAGAGGTATGTGATTTCTTTTTCGACGAGCGAGCCGCAGACTTTCGGCTTGCCTTTCATCGCGGCGGGGACACCCACCATGGATGCGTGGGCGCGGTGGCAGGTGCCGAACGCGTTGTTGCAGTAGATGTCCGCGTATTCGGCGAGGCGGGCGGCGAAGTCGGGTGTATTTTTTTTCTCGGCGGTGTGGAAGCGGAGGTTTTCCAGCAGGAGGCACTCGCCGTCGGCGAGCATGCCGACCGCGGCTGTGGCTGCGCCGTCCACACAATCGTGGGAGGGGAACTTGACGCCGCCGCGTGCCTTGTCGCCCAGCAGTTCGGCGAGGCGCTTGGCGCAGGGTTCGAGGGAGTATTCGGCCTCGTAGCCGTTGCCGCCGGGACGCCCGAGGTGGGAGGCGAGGATGACGCGTCCGCCCCGCTCCAGGACGCTCTCGATGGAGGGCAGGGCGCTGCGGATGCGCCGGTCGTCGGTGATCTGGTCGCCCTGGAGGGGGACATTGAAATCCACGCGCATGAAGATGCGCTGCCCCTGGACATCCACCTGATCGATCGTGCGCTTCGCCACGCTTTAGACTCCTGTCGCAGACGGGGCGTGTGCCCGGTCGGCAGGGGATGAATTGTGCCCACTCAGCGAGGACGCATGCTACAGAGATTCCCGGTGATCGTGGGGGCAACGGCGGGGGGCAAGACGGCTCTGGCGATCGAGCTTGCGCGGGCGGTTTCGCGCGCTCACGGTATAGACGCGGAGATCATTTCGGCGGACTCGATGCAGGTGTACCGGGGGATGGATATCGGGTCGGCGAAACCCAGCGCGGAGGAGCTTGCTGCGGTTGTGCACCATCTGATCGGTGTTGCGGAGCCGGGTGAATCGTTCACGGTGGACCGGTGGCTCGCGCTGACAGAGGAAGCGATCGCGGGCATCCGTTCGCGAGGGCATCTGCCGATCGTTGTCGGGGGGACGCTGCTGTATATCAAGGCGCTTTTGGAGGGGCTCTTCGATGGGCCCGAGGCGGACGAGGCGCTGCGGGAAGCGCTTCGCGCGATGGGCACCGATGCGCTGCGGGCGGAGCTTGAGCGGGTGGATCCGTCGGCGGCGGAGCGGATCCATCCGAACGACACGAGACGGACGGTGCGGGCGCTGGAGGTGTTCCGCCTTACGGGGACGGCGATCTCCGAGCTGCAGGCGCAGTGGGACCGGGGAGGATCGAGGGAGGATGCCCTGCTTGTCGGGCTGGGTTGGGAGCCTGATGCGATCAACCGGCGGATCAACGCACGGGTGAAACTGATGCTCGAACAAGGGCTCGTCGAGGAGACCACGCGGCTGTGGGAGACGGGGAAACTGGTGGGGCAGGCACGCGAGGGGCTGGGGTACAAACAGCTGATCGAGCACCTGGAGGGGGGGTGCTCGCTTGATGACGCGGTGGAGCGGATCAAGGTGGAGACGAGACGATTTGCAAAAAATCAGCGAACGTGGCTCCGCAGGCTGCGGACGACCCCCGGATCGCTGTGGTTCGAGGTGGGTGAGATGGCACCCGACAAAATCGCACAAGCCGTTATAGACAAGCTATTTACGTAGCTCAGACCGCCTGGGTTGGAGAGAAAAACCCGGAGTGCATATTGGAGGGGGATGGGAGACGAGCCGACACCCCCTACCGGCACCCTCCGGAGGGGAATCTCCGGATCGGGCGCTTGACATTCCGCAAAAACCTCCCTCAACTCCCGCGCCCCCTTTCCCATCTGTGTCGCCCGATACTGCGGTAATGCGGGAGGCAAAGGGGCGGACGGCGAACGCGGGGCGATGAGGAACGAACGAAACACGGCACCGAACACAGATCCGGGATCCCATGGCGAAGAAAAAAACATCCAAGAAGACAACGGCGAAGAAGGGTGGCGGCTCGTCGAACGAGAACGCGACGGGCAAGAAGCTGGTGATCGTCGAATCCCCCGCCAAGGCGCGGACTATCAATAAATACCTGGGGACGGATTACGTCGTGAGGGCATCGGTTGGGCATGTGCGGGATCTGCCCTCGCGGAACCCTAAGGGTGTGAAGAACCCGGTGCCGGGCGTGGATCTGGAAGACGGGTTCAAGCCGACGTACGAGGTGCTGAGCGGCAAGACCAAGACTATTAGTGAGTTGAAGAAGCTGGCGAAGCAGGCGGACGAGGTCTGGTTCGCAACGGACCTCGATCGCGAAGGGGAAGCGATCGCGTGGCACCTCGCGCAGGTGCTGGGGATCCACGAGGGCGTTGCCAAGCGTGTTGTGTTCAACGCGATCACGAAGAAGGAGATCGAGCGGGCGTTTGAATCGCCTCGGACGATCGATATGAACCGTGTGGACGCGCAGCAGGCGCGTCGGGTGCTGGATCGGATCGTGGGGTACCAGGTGTCGCCCCTGCTGTGGAAGAAGGTTGCGCGGGGTTTAAGCGCGGGGCGAGTGCAGTCGGTCGCGGTGCGGCTGGTTGTTGAGCGGGAGCGGGAGATTCTTGCGCATGTGCCGGACGAGAGTTGGAAGCTGACAGCACGGTTCGCGCTGCAACCGGACAAGGCACCGAAGCTTGCGGGGGAGTGGGCCTCCTTTATTACGACATTGGACGAGAAGAAGCACACGCCGACGCTCAAGGTGCAGAACGCGTGGCTCGCGGAGCACGGCGGGCTGAAGGCGGAGCTAGTGGATGTGGGCGGCACGTCTTTCAACGTTTCGCAGAAGGGCAGCGCGGGCGGGGACGTCAAGGATTTATCGGTGGAGATCTCGCGGATCGCGGGGCTCGCGGGGCTCTCGGGGATCGAGACGCTGGTCGATGAGAACCCGGACGGCAAGGGTCCGGCTCGGTACAAGATGTCGCTCACGGGCGAGGTGGGTACGGGTACCCCGTACGCGGTGAAGAGCATCGAGACGAAGCGGACGACGAGCCGCCCGAGCGCGCCGTTTATTACCTCCACGCTCCAGCAGGCTGCGAGCACGCGCCTGAGCTTCGGAGCGCAGCGGACGATGCGGACGGCGCAATCGCTCTACGAGGGTGTGACGGTCAAGGGCGAAGGATCGACCGGGCTGATCACCTACATGCGTACGGACTCGACGCACCTGAGCGGCGAGGCGATCGACAGCGCACGCCATTACATCGACGAGCGGTACGGCAAGGACTATCTGCCAGAGAAACCAAACTTCTATTCGAGCTCAAACAAAGCGGCGCAGGAGGCGCACGAGGCGATCCGCCCGACGAATGTTGCGCTTGATCCGGAGAGCATCAAGGGCGCACTCAAGGCGGACGAGTACAAGCTGTACAAACTGATCTGGGAGCGGTTTGTGTCGTGCCAGATGACACCGGCGAAGTGGGACGCGACGACGGTGCTTGTCTCGGGCGGGACGGATCCGAATACCCCAGTGACATTCAAGGCGACGGGTCGGGCGCTGGCGTTTGACGGGTTCTACCGGGCGAGCGGCGTGCCGACGGCGAGCGACGAGCAGACTTTGCCGCAGCTTGAGGAGGCGCACAAGATGGTGCCGTTCTCGATTGATCCGGACCAGCGGTTCTCGCCGCCCCCGGCGCGGTACACCGAGGCGTCTTTGATCAAGGTGCTGGAATCCGAGGGGATCGGCAGGCCTTCGACGTATGCATCGATCACGCAGACGATCCAGGACCGGAAGTACGTCGAGCTGATGGAGCGCCGGTTCTACGCGACGGACCTCGGGATGGTGGTATCGGACAAGCTGATCGAGGCGTTCCCGGACATCATGGGGCTGGGGTACACGCGGGAGATGGAGGGCGAACTCGACAAGATCGAGGAGGAGCACCACGACTGGGTGACGGTGCTCAAGCGGTTCTACGAGCCGTTTGTGAAGCGGCTTGCCATCGCGGAGGAGAACCTGAAGCACGCGAAAGCGGAGATCCAGCCCGCGCCGAAGGAGTACCGGTGCAAGGATTGCGATTCGGATCTTGTGTATCGGTTCGGCAAGAATGGTCGTTTTCTCAGTTGTTCGAAGTACCCGGATTGCAGCTTTGCCTGCCCGGTGGATCGGGAGGGCAAGCCCCGCCCGGCGGAGTACGTGAACATCCGGTGTCCGAAGACGGGGCGTCCGATGATCCGCAAGACGGGGCGGTTCGGGCCGTTCGTCACGACGCTGCTCGAAGACGGCGAGGCGCAGGACTTCGGTCTCATCCTGAATATCGACAAGAAGGGGTTTGTGAAGGCGCCGTCGCCCCCCGCGGTGACGACAGAACTGCCCTGCAAGAGCTGCGAGAAGCCGCTGAACCTGCGGAAGGGCTTCCGCGGTCCATGGCTCGGGTGCTCGGGGTTCCCCAAGTGCAAGGGGCGCGGGAAGTGGACCGAGCTGGACGAGAAGACCAAGGAGAAACTCCAGGCGGAGCTTGATGCTTGTTTGGAGGCAAACCCGGTGGACATTATCCAGACGCTCGACGGGCGGCCGCTCACGGACAAGGAAGGCAAGCCGCTCGCGGAGGCTCCGAAGGTCGAGGAATTGCTCATCGAAGACCCGGCGGCGTTCGAGGCGAAGGCGATGAGCGGAGCGGCGTAGGGGCGGTATGCTCTGCGGATTGCGCAGGACAGGATGATGCTCGCCATGTCGGTGAGCGGCGCACAGCTTCGCCATGATCGACAGATTCAAGCAACGTCTCTCTCGCATCGGCGTCCGCCTCGGACTTCGGCGCGACTGGTACCTGATCGTTGTTGCGGCGGGGATCGGGACGGTAACGGCGGTCGGCGCCATCCTGTTTATGGAAGCGCTGCATTTGGCGCTGCACTACGCGGATCGGTTCATCGAGCAGGCGCCGACGGACCCGGTGCCGTGGCTTTTGCCGCTGGTGCCGATGATCGGCGCGCTGGTGACCGGCGCGATCGTGTATTTCTTCGCGAGCGAAGCGAAGGGGCATGGCGTGCCGGAAGTGATGGACGCGGTGTACCGGAAGAAGGCGAAGATCCGCCCGCGGGTGGCGCTGGCGAAGGCGGTGGCGTCTGTGTTCACGATCGGGTCGGGCGGGTCGGCGGGTGCGGAGGGGCCGATTGTGCAGATCGGTTCTGCGCTGGGGTCGGGGATTGCGCAGCTGCTGCGGATCCCGCGCGAGCAGACGGCGACGCTGCTGGGGTGCGGGGCGGCGGCGGGGATCGCGTCGGTCTTCAACGCGCCGATCGCGGGTGTGTTTTTCGTGCTGGAGATCCTGCTGCGGGACTTCTCGCTGCGGACGTTCACGCCGATCGTGGTGGCGAGTGTGTTTTCGACGGCGACGACGCAGGCGTACTACGGGCAGAACGACGCGATCTTCGCGGTGAGCGGGTCGCTCACGGACTACCAGTTCCGGTTCGCAGAACTACCCTCGTATATCGCGCTGGGGCTTGTCTGCGGCGTTGCTGCGTTTTTATTCGTAAAAATGCTCTACTGGACGGAGGATCTCTACGACCGCATGAAGATCCACCCGATCGCGAAGCCGGTCACCGGCGCACTGTTGCTGGGTGTGCTGGGCATCGCGTTTGTCGGGTTGTCGCCCCAGCTGCGCGGGCACGCGGATCAGCCGGGGTTCTTCGGCAA
>JAJDDG010000124.1 GCA_029260435.1 Phycisphaerales bacterium
AGGTTGATCATCCCGGCTTGAACTGTTGCCGCGGAACACAGAAGCGCAGCACCAATACCGAGTATTTTCGGTGACATGGCGTCTTCCCTCTCTCTAACTTGAGCCGGTCCTACGCGGCTCGGTGACGTATTCTCCAGCACCAAGATATGTGGACAAGACCTCTGTTTACAGTGTTTTTTTTATTTTTTACATAGTTCGTTGTGATGTTGCTGGTGCGCGAGTTAATCTAGAGAAAATAGCGTAAATGGGATCGGAAGGAGCGGTGATGCTGGAGTGGATTTCGGTGCTGGTTGGTCGCGCGGGGTTTGGGGAGGTCGGGTTATTCGAGCGGTGGGTGGTGGGTGGCGGGGTGCTGACGGGGGCGATGGTGTTGGGCTTGGGGCTGGGGGTTGGGTACGTGCTTGGAGCGCGGGGGGAGGGGAAGAAGGGCGCGATCGCGGCGGTGGTGGGGGTCTTGGTTGGGGTGGCGGTTGGGGCGGCTTCGTTTATTGAGACGGATCGGGAGTTGATCGAGCGGCGGAGCGGGGCGCTGGTGGAGGTGTTCTTTGCAGGGGATGTGGATGGTGTGGAGAGGATGTTGAGTGAGCGGCTGGTGGTGAGCGCAGGGGGGGAGAGCGAGGCGGCGATCGGGTGGGCGTATGTTGTGGGGCGGGTGCGCGAGTACGGGGATGAGTTTGCGCGTGACTGGGGGTCGGGCGTGAAGGCGAGTGGGATGGATGGCGCGCGGACAGGTCGGGTGCGGATGCGTGTGCGCGAGGCGAGCTTCGGGTTCGCGGTTGTTGATCTGACGTGGAGTGAGGAGGAAGAGGATGTGTGGCGGGTGGTGCGGGTGGACTTCGTGAGTTGGAATGGGCAGGCGGTGAGGGGAGGGATGTTGAGGGGGTGGAGGTAGGGGTTTTAGATATTGCAAATATGCTGATATGCGCCGATTGGTGGCTGATATGGCAGATTATTGGCGGATTTGGTTGATTGCCAAAGAATACGTTTATTTTGGGTCAATCGCGGCTTTGTGCAGGATCTGTCGGGTGGTAGAGTCGGGCGGTGAGGATCAGGATATAGGAAGGAGAGTGCTATGCAGCGCATTTATAGGCGTGGGCATGGAGTGGTCGCGTTGTTTGCGGTGATGATTTTTTGTGGGGGAGTTGCGTGGTCACATCCACGAGATGTAGAGGGCGAAGATTCCGGTCGCTCGGTTGAGGGCGCGCGTGCTGGGTGGGCGAGTGGTGCGGCGGTGCGGGGTGTCGTCGCGCCGCCTGTGGGGTTGAGCCCGATCTCGGTGCAGTTGCATACGCACGGGTCGTTCAGCGAGGGGGGCGGGAGTATGTTGTCGCACTCAGTGGCGGCGGCGGAGGCGGGTGTGGACGCGATCTGGTGGACGGATCACGACAACCATCTCGGGATCCAGGAGAAGACGAGCCTGTTGAGTCTGGATGTGTTGGAGGAACCGGTCTGGGCGAACGAGACGACCTGGCAGCCTTATGGGAACTCGGAGGCTGCGCTGTTGAACCAGTTGGTGGAATACACATCGCCGAGCGCGTTCGATGTGGCGACTGGATCGATCAGCAATACCAATGTCTTTCAGGGGACGGGGAGTTTCAGGGTTGAGGCGTCGTGGCCCGCGACGAATATGAAGGCGTACTATTGGTACCTCAACTCGCAGGGTGAGCGGACATTGCGGACGACGGCGGCGGAGACGGCGTACCGGATCGGGATGTTTCCAGAGCAGGTGTCGGCGGATGCGCGTCCGGTGATCCAGTTCAGGGTGAGCGCAAAGCCGACAGCGAACAACACGCACACGCACTATCAGATCGAGTATTACCTTGATAATACAACGACACAGCGGCAGCTCGTGGGGCTCACACTGCGGATCCCGGTTGCGTACACGGTGGGGCAGTGGAATGTCATGGAGTTTCGTCCGACGGACGATCTGGCGCTCGGGTTCCCGCAGTTCGATGCCAGGGACAACCATCTTCGTTTCATGTACCTGGGAGTTGAGTCACGCAACTGGGCGACGTGTGTTGTCTATTACGATTCTTTCGAGATCCTGCATGTCCACTCGATGGAGGCGCTGTCGGCGATCCAGCGGGATATGTTTACTCGGCTCGAAACGGATGTGCCGAGTGTTCGGCAGTTGCAGGGCGTCGAGCTGTCGCTGACTCCCCGGCATATGTGCGAGTACGGGGATATCGTGCTGCATGATCACCAGGTTGTGAAGGCGCTGGCGCCGCAGACATTGCCCGATGGGACGATTACGGATTCCCAGGCGATGCACGACTGGGTTGGGGACTACATGGTTGATACGGCGCATGTGCGGGGGAATCTTGTGTCGTGGGCGCACCCGTTCGGGACGCGCGTGGATCCGAGGATCACGACGCCGACGAAAGAGGCGGTATTGGCGAAGATGCAGCAGGTTCGACTGCACGAGTGTGATCTGATTGAGGTTGGGTATCGGAAACGCGAGGCGTTGCTTCCGGACTTCCTGTGGTTATTGGATGAGTTGTACAAGAGCGGGATGATGCCGACAGGGGTTGGTGTTCGGGATACCCACGGTCCCTGGGGGACGATCACAACAAGTTTCTGGATCGGGCATATTGAAAATACGTTTGATTCGTGGGCGTGGTCTGCATCGGACAGTCCGGCGGACATGCTGGCGGCGCTGGCGAGCGGGCGCGTGTATTTCGGTGAGATCATGCTGTTCGACGGCGGGATGGATCTGACGACGGACGATGGGTACCGGATGGGGCACATCGTGTTGACGGACAAGGCGACGGACAGGGTTCACTTGTATTTGGAAGGAGCGCGGGTTGGGGACGAGTTGCGGATCGTGGAGTATGGGACGGTCGTTGAAACGATTCCGATCACGTCGGCGAGCGTGCCGCATACATGGGATGTGAGTATTGAACCGACACTCGGGACGTTTACGCGGGTAGAGGTGTGGGATCCGGACGGTGTGCCGTTTGTTGAGGGGCAGTCGGCGCGGACGGAGGTGGTGTACAGCAACCCGTTGACGTACGTGCGGTCGCTGCCGGTGGAGGGGATCCCGGGCGAGCGTGCGGCGTTTGATCTTGCGCGGATGACGTGTCACAGGATGGGGCGGTTCCGGCTGCACAATGTGGAGGTCATTCGTCAGGGAACGACGGACATCCTGCGGATCACTGGTGCGGGATGGAACGGCGGCGGGTTCATGGATGTTGATCTGTCTGCGGTTGGTGGAGTGCTTGGTGTATCGCTGACGGGTATTACGGGCACGTGGTCTGAAGTTGGAGGCGTTGTGTCGCTTGTTGGGCTCGACCAGAGCGGGACGATCGAGATCACTGTGCCGGGCGGGTGCGCTGCGGATGCGAACTCGGATGGGGTGGTTGATGTGAACGACATCAGCTATGTGTTGTTCCGCCTCGGCGGGGCTCCGCCCGAGGGTGATGCGAATAGTGATGGGGTGATTGATGTGAACGACATCAGCTATGTGCTGTTCAGATTGGGAAACAACTGCATATGAGGGAAAGGGGTGGCTGGGATTTTTCAGCCGACGCGGGCGAGTGTGCCTGAGGCGTTGCGCATGGAGACGAGGCGCGGCTGGAGGTGTTTGCCGGGGCAGGCGGTCTGGGCGAGTTCCAGGTGTGTGTGGATCTCGCGGAGGGGGATGCGGTACATGCGCATGAGTGTTGCGGTGAAGTTTTCGATCTGGCGGAGCTGGGCCTGGGTTGGGCGCTGGTTCATGTAGTTGCCCATGACGCAGATGCCGATGTTGCCTTCGTTTTGTGCGCGGACATGGGCGCCTTGCCAGGAGAGGGGTCTGCCCTGCCAGACTCGGCCCGCGGGGTCGATGAGGAAGTGGTAGCCGACATCGCCCCAGTTTTGTGATCGGTGTGATGTGCGGATGCGCTCGACGCGGGATTTGGCGGCGCTGTAGTTGGTTGAGGTGAAGGTGGTCATGCCGTCGTGGTGGAGGGTGATGCGTTTGATGGGGAGCATGCGGTTCATGAGGCGGGGGACGGGGTCGCCCTTGGCCCATGTTTGGCGTGGGATGACCGATCTGGGGAGGTCGGCGAGGGAGGATTCGGGGAGGGGGTGCCACTTTGGTTTGTAGGGTTTGACGGTGGGGGCGGGGTGGTCGAAGGGGTCGTGGCGGGCGGTGCGGGTTGGGGCACCGGCGCAGGCGGCGAGGAGTGCGGGCGCGATGAGGAGCGCGGGCGCGGCGAGGAGGGCACGGCGGAGGGCGTCTCTTCTCGTCGGGGGTCGGGAGGCGGGGTCAGAAATTGAGGAGCCCTCACCCGTCTCGCTGCGCTCGACACCCTCTCCCCGGAAAGGGAGAGGGGGGGGGAGAGGATCGTTGGCTTGGGAGTGTTGGTCTGTCACGGTATGGGAGATCGGTCGGGATCGTGCCGATGCTTCAGGATGGGGTTTGGGATCGGTGGTGGGATGAATGTATATGGTAGGGGGCGATCAGGGATCACAGGACGGGAAGTTCGAGGGCAGGCATGGTTCAGACAGAGCGGACAGGGCGGTTGGGTGTTGCCTACAGCGGTGTGGGGAGTGTTTTTCGTGTTTTTGCGGAGGCGGACTCGGTGCGGGTGCGGCTATTACATACGGGGACGCGGCGGGTGGTGGTGCGGGATATGGCGCTTGGGGGGGGTGAGGACGAGGGGGTGTGGAAGGCGGAGGTGGAGGGGGACTGGAAGGGGTGGTCGTACGGCTTCGAGGTGGAGCGGGATGGGGAGGTGTTGGGCGGGGTGTTGGATCCGTGGGCGGAGCTGGTGCATGGGGATCGGGCGTATGTGGTGGATGAGACGACGGCGGTGCATCCGCGGCCTGCGCTTGAGGCGAAGGACGCGGTGATTTATGAGCTGCACGTGCGGGATTTCACGCGGGATCGTTCGAGCGGGGTGCGGGAGCTTTGGCGGGGGCGGTATATGGGGCTGACGGAGCGGGGGACGGTGTGTGCGCACGACGGGGTTGAGGTGGCGACGGGGCTCGATCACATTCTGGAGTTGGGCGCGAACGTGGTGCAGATCATGCCGGTGCAGAGTTTCAGTCTGCCGTACCACCCGGTGTATGAGTGGGGATATATGCCGAACGAGTTTATGTCGCCTCACGCGGGGTACGCGAGCGGGACGGATTTGTTTGCGCCGGTGCGCGAGATGAAGCAGATGGTGGGCGCGCTGCACGCGGCGGGGTTGCGTGTGACGCTTGATGTGGTGTTCAACCACACGGCGGAGTTGTGGCCCGACACACGGCGGAACTTCATGGCGCTTGCGCCGCGGGAGTACTACAGGTGGAAGGATGACGGGGAGCCTTGGGACGGGAGCGCGTGCGGGAATGAGTTCCGGAGTGAATCACCGGAGGGGCGTCGGTATATCGTTGAGGCGTGCAAGCACTGGGTGCGGGAGTACGGGGTTGACGGGTTTCGGTTTGACCTGATGGGGTTGATTGATGAGGAGACGATGGAGCGGGTGGCGCGCGAGGTGCACGAGATTGATGAGACGCTGTTGATTTATGGGGAGCCCTGGGCGGGCGGGCCCACGGGGATCGAGATCAACGGGAAGGGCAAGCAGCGCGGGAAGGGATGGGGGGTGTTCAGCGATGAGCTGCGGGATAGCTTGCGGGGCGAGGTGTTTGATGTTGAGGATCTTGGTTTTTTGTCGGATGGACGGAATGCGGAGGCGGTGAAGATCGGGCTGCTGGGCGGGGTGGGTTCGTTTGCGGATTCGCCGCTGGAGACGATCAACTACATCGAGTGTCATGATGATCACACGCTGCACGATCGGCTGGACATGGTTCGGGTGGGCGATTGGAGGGCGGACGAGGGGGAGAAGCTGGCGATGCACAAGCTCGGCGCGATGGCGGTGCTGACGAGCCAGGGGATCCCGTTTTTGCACGCGGGGCAAGACTTTGCGCGGACGAAGCAGGGGGAGAAGAACTCGTACAACCTCGGTGATGATCTGAACAACATACGGTGGGGCGAGAAGGCAGAATCGTTGGATTTATTCGAGTTTTACAGGGGGATGGTGCGGATGGTGCGCGAGCACACGGTGTTCCGGATGGGGACGAAGGAGGAGATCGAGCGGGGGCTCCGGTTCTTCGAGGATCTGACACCTGCGGTTGGCGTTGGGGAGGGGACGATCGGGCTGTTGATTGATGATGTGACGGGGACGAACAGTTGGGCGCGGGTGGCGGTGGTGATGAACGGCGGGCGGGCGGGTACGCGGATGGCATTACCGGCGGGGGCATGGCGGGTGGCGGTGTTGCATGGTGCGCACGAGGATGGGACGCGCGAGGCGGGGGGGGCGGTGGAGCTTGAGGGGCACAGCGGGGCGGTGTTGTACGAGGCGCGATAGGGCGCGCGGGGAAACAGAGAATAGACATCTAGATATATATTCTCCGCCCGGAGTTGGGGAATGCGGCGGAGTTGTCGGTCAAGTGCGCGTAGGGTGCAGCCGATCGCAAGTAGTGAGGCGCATGATGCGCTGGCGGAGCGCGGTGATGCATGAGCGAGTAACACTGACAGGCGTGGAGCGTTTCTTCGACGAGGACGAGATCATCGTTTCGAAGACGGATACGAAGGGGCGGATCACGTATGCGAATCGGGTGTTTTTGAAGATTGCGCAGTACGAGGAGCGGGAGGTGCTGGGCATGGCGCACAACATCATCCGGCATCCGGACATGCCGCGGTGTGTGTTTCGGTTTTTGTGGGACACGATCCGGTCGGGCAACGAGATCTTTGCGTATGTGATCAACCGTTGTAAGAGCGGCGATCACTACTGGGTGTTTGCGCATGTGACGCCGACGTTTGATGCTGGTGGACGGATTATCGGGTACCACTCGAACCGGAGGGTGCCGAGCCGGTCGGCGATCGACACGGTGGTGCCGATTTATCAGGGTCTGGTGGAGGAAGAGCGGAAGCACAGGTCGCCGAACGAGCAGTGGCAGGCGTCGCTCCCGATTCTTGTTGGGAAACTGGAAGAGCTTGGTGTGACGTACGACGAGTTGATGTTCAGCCTGTGCACGGCATGAGGAGGATGTGATGGAACCTGCGGGCGCGGTTGGAACGGCGGCGGTGAGTGAGCGGATCTCTGAGGCGCGGCGTGTTTGCGAGGCTGCTGCTATAGGGAATCTTGAGGAGCGGGTGCTGCACATCGAGGGTGATGACGAGATTGCGCAGTTGCTGCATTCAGTCAATCACCTGCTGGACATGACGGATGCGTTTGTGCGGGAGGCGAGCGCGACGCTGAGCTTTGCGAAGGAGGGGAAGTTTTTCCGTCGCGTGCTGCCGATGGGTTTGCTGGGATCGTTTGGTCGTGCGGCGAGTGTGATCAGCGAGGCGACGACGCAGATGGGTGCGGAGTCTTCAAGCTTGAAGGCCGCGGAGTTGCAGCGGCAGTCGCTCGTTGGTGATATCTCGACGGCGAAGGAAGTGTCTGGATTGCTTGCGCAGTCCACGATCGATATCGAGAATATGTCGCACACGATCGAGACGATCGCGGGGCAGACGAACCTGCTTGCGCTGAACGCGAGCATCGAGGCGGCGCGCGTCGGCGAGGCTGGTCGCGGGTTTGCGGTTGTGGCGGACGAGGTGAAGAAGCTGGCGAGCCAGTCCGCGGAGGCGACGAAGGACATCCAGAAGAACGCCAAGACGATGAAAGAGGCGTCCTCGAAGACGGTGACATCGATCGACAGCATTCTTGCGGTGCTGCAGGAGCAGATCGGCGAGGTTCATGTGGGCGATCGGCGCTAGGGCTGGGCGGCGGGGGCGGGGTCTTTGGTGCCCGCGTAGAGTTCGTAGGAGAGCAGGCGGCACTCGAGCTGCGCGTTCATGAACGGGGTGCGCTTTGCGGGGCGGAGGGAGACCGCGGCTGCGAGTTCGCGGGATGCGGTGAAGACGTGGCCCTGCCAGCCTGCGCAGCGCTGCTTGAAGAAATCGCCGATGGATTTGTAGACGGGGATGAGCTGTGCTTCTTCGCCCAGGCGCTGGCCGTATTCGGGGTTGAGGATGATGTGCCCGGGTTGGTCGGGGAGTGGTGTGTCGGCGAAGTCGCAGACTTTGAATGTGATGAGGTGGTCTACGCCGGCGACTTTGGCGTTGCGCTGTGCGGCGTCGATGGCGTAGGGATCGTTATCTGTTGCGATGATTGGCGGGATGGACTTTGGCGCGGGTAGTTTTTTGGCGCCGCGGCGTGCGGCTTCCCACTGGTCGGTGATATCGAGCGCGGTGTGGAGGAGGGAGTAGTTGGACCTGAGGAGGCCCGGCGCGCGGTTGGTTGCGATGAGCGCGGCTTCGATGGCGAGGGTTCCCGAGCCGCACATGGGGTTGAGGAGTGGGGTTGAGCCGTCGTAGCCTGCGCCCATGAGGACGGCGGCGGCGAGTGTTTCGCGCATGGGTGCGGTGTGGGGGAGGCGGCGGTAGCCCCGGTCGGCGAGCCACTTGCCTGTTGTATTGAGGTAGATCCAGGCGCGGTCGGTTTTCCAATAGAGGTGGATGATGAGTTTGTCTTTTTCCGGGCCTGAGTCGGGGCGGGAGCCGGTGTGCTTTGCGATGCGGTCGACGATGGCGTCTTTCATCACGAGGTTCGGGTACATCGAGTTGTTTATCTTGGGGTTCTCGACGTTTGACGTGATGGAGAAGTAGGCGTTGTTTGGGATGAGGGTTTCCCAAGGGAACGCGGCGGTGTGGTTGTAGAGGGCTTTGGGGGTTGGGCAGCGGAAGCGGGCGAGCATCCACATGACATGGAGCGCGGTGCGGAGGCGGAGGTTGAGCGCCATGCAGTCTTCGAGGGAGGCGCCGATGGAGAGCGAGACGTGGTCCTCTTCCTGGATGGTGTGCCCCATCGCTTCGAGTTCTGCGCGGAGGAAGGGCGTGGCGTAGGGCGAGCAGGTGACGCGAGTGAGGGAGGATTTGGATGGGTCGGGTGGTTTCATGGGGGAGGCAACTGGGAGGAGGCAGCAGGCATCGGGGACCAGGGATCCGGTATCAGGCATTCAGGAATAGAAGATAAGGACAGAGGTTGAGGAGGGAAGAGTAGTGGGGGGAGCCCTCACCTGTCGTCGCTGAAGACAACGACGACATCCTCTCCCAGAGGGAGAGGCAGGGGGAGTGATGCGTTGGGCAAAAAAGGGCGCGGACCCAGGTGGTTGCCCGGGCCCGCGATATGGGCCGCACGTGAACGGTAAGCCGAGTTCTGTGTCCCGACAGAATCGGGACGGCGACCATTTCTCTACCCGCGGCGTTGCCGACGCGGTGGGGACCGGGACGTCCCAGCACTCTACCCGGGGTCAACCGTCGGACCGACGGTGCTGCTTGCGCAGCGGACCCCTGCATGAGCTTGCACGAGGCGGGGTTTGACAGCACGTCTGTCACCAGACGCCTGGTGCGCTCTTACCGCACCTTCTCACCCTTACCCCGTCGAAGACGGGGCGGTTGTTTTCTTCTCACTTTCCATCACCCCGCGGCCGCGGAGGGATGTGTGGGGGTTACCCACCGCCTTGTCCTATCGTGCTCGGACTTTCCTCCGACGTGCCTGATCGAGATCAATACGTCGGCGATCGCCTGTTCACGCTCGTGGTCATTGTAGTCGGGTGGATGGGGGGAAGGCATCAGGGAGCGAAAGAAGGCATCAGGCATCAGGGATCAGGAAGAGGGGGGAAGAAGACATGCTCAAGCTGCGTTTGAGCATGCCACCCGAGAAAGAGTGGGAGAGTAGACGAGAGGAGCACGCCTTGTCCTGCGGATCAAGGCGTGGCACCCGAGAGGGGGTAGAGGAAAGAGGACTAATCCGCTGCGGCGGATCAGTGGCACGGGGGAAGGTGGGAGGGATGTATATTGGGGGTGTGAATGGAATCGCAGGACAGGGTGTGTTCTTGTGGATCGAGGGTCGGCAGGGGGAGTTTGCGCGGCGGGTGATGGAGGAGAGCGGGTTGGAGGTTGTGGGGCTTGGGGTTGTTGATGGTGATGCGGGGCGGATCGGGGGGGAGTTGTTTGCGGGGGCGGCGGTTGTTGATGATCTGCGGAGCGGGGTGACTGGCGGGGACGGGTCGGTGGTGGTGCTGGGGACGATGCGGGTGGGCGGCGGGATGGGTGGCGGCGGGTATGCGGATGATGTGGAATTGATCGGGCTTGCGCGCGAGAGCGGGAAGCGGATCGTGAGTTTGTGCGCGGTGCCGGGCTCGCTGCGCGGAGCGGAGTTGATGGAGCGGGGTGGTCGGTTCGGCGACGGGTTGGTCGGGTTGATGTCGCGGGGGAGCGCGTTTGGCGAGGCGATGGAGGAGATCGGCGGGCTCGGGGTTGCGAAGTGTGTGAGTGTGCTGATGCTGAGCGCGGGGGAGCAGGGCGGGCTTGGCGGGCGGGTGCTCGATGCGATGGATGTTGTACACCGGGTGCTGGGTGTTGCGGATTCGGTTGATGCGGGTGTGGTGACGAGCACGGTTGGGGGTGGTGGCGGGGTGCGGGCGGCGGCGGCGGAGCGGCTCGATCGGCTGACGGGGGATATGCACGCGAGTTTGCGGTACGCGGGGTTGATGGGCGCGACGATTCACGCGAGCGATCGGGCGGGGGCGTGGAGCCGGGAGGTTGTTGTTGTTGGTGAGACGGGGAGTGTGCGCATCACGGACGAGGGAGTGGAGCGGGTGAGCGCGGACGGGGAACGGATGTATGTGCGGGCGGCGGGGGCGGGCGAGGAGGATGGGGAGATGGATGCGGCGGTGGGCGCGATGTCGCGGGGGATGCGGCGCGCGCTGGAGGGGGTGACGGGGACGGCGCGCCCGACGGATGGGGTGGCGGTGGTGTTGATGGCGGAGGCTGCGCTGTTGAGTG
This sequence comes from Phycisphaerales bacterium, assembly GCA_029260435.1. Classification (GTDB taxonomy): domain Bacteria; phylum Planctomycetota; class Phycisphaerae; order Phycisphaerales; family UBA1924; genus OFTM74. The sequence goes on from JAJDDG010000124.1 coordinate 10,805, forward strand.
CGCGGACTGGTCAGGCGGAATCTCCGGAGATGATCAGGCGGATTGCTGGGGTTGGGTGAGGGGGGAAAAGGAATGCCATGTTTCACGCTGGCGCGTGTAGGAAGGCATCCGGCTGTGAAGGAGGCACTGGCGGGCAAGCCGCCAGTGGCACCCGGCGTCGTACGACGCACCATGTCGATGTGCTGAAGCAGAATGGGGATTGGGCCAGTTATTGTGTATCGTTCTCGTGGGATGAGAAAGTGGCGAAAGAGGCTACACGCTGGTTGCAGGAGCGAGTGGATGAGATGAACGAGGAGGTTCAGAGCTGATCGGCTTGTTGGGCGAAGTCGAAGTCTTTGTCGGTGATGCCGTTGGCGTCGTGGGTGGAGAGGGTGAGTGTGACTTTGTTCCAGCGGATGAGGATGTCGGGGTGGTGGGCGCGGGACTCGGCGAGTTCGGCGATTTTGTTGACGAATGCCAT
>JAJDDG010000125.1 GCA_029260435.1 Phycisphaerales bacterium
GGATGGGTTGCATTGGGTGTTGCGGCGGTTGGGGTGCTTGTTTGCGCGAGCGGGGTGTTCGGGCAGGAGAAGAAGAGCGGGCGGACGTGGGAGATGCGCACGCCGCCCAAGACGACTCCTGCGCCGCTTGTTTTGGAGCCGGCCTCGATCGAGTTGGGGGATGTGCGCCCCGGCGAGAAGTATCCGGTGGAGATCATGATCCGGAACACAGGGGATGAGATGATTGTGATCGGTGAGACACGGAGCACGTGCTGGTGCGCGGTGACGGAGTTGACGGATAAGTCTGTCTTGGCGGGGGAGTCGGTGAAGCTGGTCGGCGAGGTGGAGGCGCCGGACGAGTTGGGGATGCTGGAGCGGCATGTGTATCTGTTTGTGGAGGGGTATTCGCAGCCGATCGGGATTCCGATCAGGGGCGAGGTGAGCCGTGGGATACGGGTGCGAACGGAGGCGGCTCCGGGTGGAGCCGAGTATGTGCTTGCGCACCTGGAGAGCGTTGATGGTGAAACATTCAGCGTGTTGAGTGTTGGGAACACATCGGTGCTCGGCGAACTGGGCGGTGCGCCGGTATTCGCGGGTGGTTTTGATCCGGAGACTGACGCGGCGCGGAGTGAATACACGGTGCGGGTGCCCGCGCCGATGACGAGCGGCGGGTACCTGAATACATGGGTCGGGATCGAGACGGATCGGGAAGATGTTGCGGTCGTGGATCTCAATCTGCAGAACCGCGGCGGCTCGGCAGCGAAGCGCCCCCCAACTGCTTTTAGGTTTGAGCGTGTGTATCTCGGCGCGGTGCGTGCGGGCGAAACGGTGCGGGTGAGCAATATCGCCCTGCTGCCGGGCGGCGAGGCGCTGTACGCGGTGGAATCGGTGGAGTGTGTGGGCGGGATCGAGGCGGTGGTGATGGGCGCGCAGAGCGCGAAAGAAGGACCCGAGGTCGGGTTCGGGATCACCGCGACACGTTCGGCGCCGGGGCTATTGATCGGCGAGGTGCGGGTGTGGTTTGCCACGGGCGCGCGGGGTTCGTTTTATGTGATCGGGAAAGTGGTCGAGTAAGACAGGGAGACCCCTTCACCCGCGCCAGCTGCGCGGGCTTGCCCTCTCCCTCAAGGCAACAAATTGCATCAAACTCCTCCGACGCCAAGCACACGCTCTGATCAGCTTAAAACTACAGTGTCAGACTGTTCCGTCGATCATACTTTTTCAAGAATATGTTGATCTCGTAAGTCCTGATCTCAAAACGATTTCCACCAATGATGCAATTTGTTGCTCAAGGGGAGAGGGGGCAGAGAAGACATGCCCATCCACGCTATTCCTGGCGGACCTTTGCCCACTGTTTTTGCAGGCGTTGTGGGGAGACGGGGAGGGAGGTGCCGAGTTCCTGCGCGAAGAGGGAGACGCGGAGTTCCTCGATCATCCAGCGGAAGCGATCGAGCTGCGGGTCGGTGATGCCCATGTGCTCGTGGTATTCGCGCTGGCGCTTTGCGGCGTCGGCGAAGGGGGCGATGTTGGCGGTGGATTCGATGGATTGGGCTTCGGGGGTGCGCGCGGCTTTCTCGATGCGCAGGCGCGCGGCGCGGAGGTAGCGCGGGATGTGGGTAAGCCATTCGTAGGGCGTGCTCGTGAGGAATCCTTTGGGGAGCAATTCGGTGAGTTGGGCGCGGATGTCCTGCCCGGCGTCTGCGGCGGCGAGCGGACGGGTGTCCAGCGCGAGAGCGAGGCTATGGTGCTCGGCGAGGATTGCGTTGACGAGCGCGGCTGCGGCTTCAGTTGCGGGCAGGAGGGTGTTCCACCCGAGGTCGAGGCGGCGGGTGAACTCGGCGAGCGTGCGGATTTCGTCGCCCCGGACAACGCCCTGCATGAAGAGGATCTGCGCGATGAGGGTGGTGAGCTGATGGGCGAGCGTTGCGGGGTCATCGAGCAACGCGAAGCGGGGGAGCATTGACTCGAACGATGGGATGTCCTGGGGGCGGAGCTTGAACTCGGAAGTGAGACGGATGGCGAAGAGGCGGCGGACGCCGAGGAGGGTCGCTTTGCGGGCGGCGGCGCGGGATTCGAGGAGGCGGAGGGAGACTGCCTCGCCCTTGTCTACCAGCGCGGGGAACGCGCGGGAGGTTGACGCATCGGGGAGGGTGACAACAAGTTTGTCGGGGATGTCGGGGAATGACCAGTCGGTGATGGAGTCTTTGTGCCAGTCCTTGTGCTGAGCGGCGGAGAGTGTTGCGCGGACTTCGTGGGCGAGCTTGCGGCGGAGGGCGGTGATGTCACGCGAGGTGCCGAGGGATTTCCCACGCTCATCCACCACGTTGAGCCTGAGCGAGAGGTGATCGGGGAGATCGGCGGAGTTCCAGACGGCTTTGGGTACTTCGACCCCAGTGGTGTGCTGGATCGCGGCGCGGGCGTCTTCCATGAAGGACGGCTTGATGGGGGTTATTTCGTCGAGGACTTTAGAAAGGACATTAGGAACGGGCCCGAGCTGGAGACGGAGGGCCTTGGGGAGCGCGCGCATCGCCTCGGTGACTTTGGATTTCACGAGGCCCGGCATGACCGATTCGACTTTGGCGGGTTCGACGGATTGGAGGGCGCGGACTGGGACTTTGGCGGTTGGGCCGTCGTCCGGGCGGGCGGGGTCGAAGACATATGTCAGTTCGATGGACTCGCCGGCGGATTGGACTTCATCGGGGAATGTTTCGTCTGCTACAGAGTCTGCGAGTTGTGCGTCCTGCTCCTGGAGGAAGAGGATGTGCGGGTTTTCGTGCTCGGCCTGCTTGCGCCATGTGATGAAATCCGTGAGGGTGGCGACGGTCTTTGGGATGCGGGCGTCGAAGAATGCAAAGAGAGCAGCGGCGTCCGCGATGAGGTCGTAGCGGCGCTCTTTGATCTGGCGGAGCTTGACCTGCTCGATGAGTTCGGCGTTGTGTCGGATGAATGGTGCGTCGAGCGTGGAGTCGCATTCGACGAGGGCGTTGTGGATGAACATCTCCCGGGCAAGGGTGGGGTCGATCGGTGCGAGATCGACGAGGCGGCCCTTGTGCAGCTCAAGATCCCAGAGTGAGACACGTTCGCGGATCTGTGCGCGCCCCGCGCGGGCGTCCCAGATGGGATCTGCGTGGGCGCGACGGATGAGGTGCGCGGCGGCGTCTTCGATCCATGCGGGCTGGATGGGCGCGACGGTGCGGGCGTAGAGCCTTGTTGTCTCTGCGATCTCGGCTGCCATGAGCCACTTGGGGTTGGAGCCTCGGGCGGTGGAGCCGGGATGGATGAGGAAGCGGGAGCCGCGTGCGCCGGCGTAGTCGCGGTCGTCGGTGCGCTTTGCGGTGTTTGAGAGGAGGCCGGTGAGCAGGGCGCGGTGGATCGCTTCTGGGTGGGCTTTGCGGGTTGACGTTTTGAGACCGGACTCGCGGACGAGCTGCTCGAGCTGTCGGCGGGTGTCCCACCATTCGCGGAGACGGGCTTCGGAGAGGAACTCGGCGATGCACCAGCGGCGGAGTGCGGAGCGGCCCAGCTTTTCGCGCTGGGCGTGGTATGCGCGCCAGAGACGGAGGAGTGCGAGGAAGTCGGAGCTATCGTCTTCGCTTGCCCATTTCTCGTGGGCTGCGTCGGCGGCGTCCTGCTTGTCGGCGGGGCGATCGCGGGGGTCCTGGATTTCCAGGGCTGCGGCGATGACGAGGATCTCTGCGAGACAGTCTTGCTCTGCGCCGGCGAGGATCATGCGGGCGAGGCGGGGGTCGGTCGGGAGACGGGCGATCTCACGGCCCAGGGGTGTGAGGGTTGCTGCGTGGTCTATCGCGGCGAGTTCTTCGAGGGTCTGGATGGCATCGCGGATCATCGATGGGCGGGGCGGGTCGAGGAAGGGGAAGTCTTCCATACGGCCCAGCCCTAAGGAGAGCATCTGGAGGAGTGCGCCGGCGAGGTTGGTTCGGAGGATTTCGGGAGTGGTGTGCTCGTCGCGGGCGCGGAACTCGGAATCATCGTAGAGGCGGATACAGATCCCGGGCGCGGTGCGGCCGCAGCGGCCGGCGCGCTGGTTGGCGGCGTCCTGGGCGATGGGTTCGATGGGGAGGCGCTGGATTTTTTTGCGGGGTGAGTAGCGTGAGATGCGTGCTACGCCTGTGTCGATGACGTAGCGGATGCCGGGGACGGTGAGGGAGGTTTCGGCGACGTTTGTCGCGAGGATGATGCGGCGGCCCTTGTGCGGCGCGAAGATGCGCTTTTGTTCTGTGTTGGAGAGACGGGCGTAGAGGGGGAGGATTTCGGTTTGCGGGGGGCAGTGCTTGCGGAGGATCTTGTGTGCCTGGCGGATCTCGCGTTCGCCGGGGAAGAAGATAAGTATCCCCCCCCCGCCACCCCCCCCACCGCTGCCCCCACCACTCCCCTTGGCGGTGTGGTTTTCCAGTTCATCGACTGCGCTGCGGAGTGCTCGCTCCATTGGCTGGGAGAGGCCGGGCGAGATGGGCTCGACGAGGGGGGTCTCGAGTGGGCGGAAACGGGTTTCGACGGGGTAGGTGCGGCCCGAGACTTCGATGATTGGTGCGTTGTCGAAATGGTCGGCGAATCGCTTGGGATCGATTGTGGCGGAGGTGATGATGAGCTTGAGGTCGGGGCGTTTGGGGAGGAGATGCTTGAGGTAGCCCAATAAGAAATCGATGTTGAGCGAGCGCTCGTGCGCTTCGTCGATGATGATGGTGTCGTAGCGCTCGAGTCGGCGGTCTGTGGCGGTTTCGGCAAGGAGCATCCCGTCGGTGAGGAGCTTTACGAGTGTCTTTGGTGAGGATTGATCCGAAAAACGCACCTTGCAGCCGACCTGCTGGGCGAGTGGGACCGCGAGTTCTTCGGCGATTCGTGCTGCGACGGAGCGTGCGGCGATGCGTCGGGGCTGGGTGTGAGCGATGGCTCCGGCGATGCCTCGCCCGAGTTCGAGGCAGACTTTGGGGAGCTGGGTGGTTTTGCCGGAACCGGTTTCGCCACAGATGACGACAACCTGGTGCTCACGGATGGTTTGGGAGATTTCATCGCGGCGTGCGGAGACGGGGAGGTCTTCTGGGTAGGTGATTTTGGGTCGGAGGCCTTCGCGGAGGGCTCGCAATGCCTGAGAATCGCGTATCTCCTGCTGGAGCTTTGAGATAGCGTGGTCTATTGGTGAGCCGATGTTCGCACGCATTTTCGTACGGCGGATGCGTCGCTGGAGTCTGCGCTGGTCTGCGAGCATGCAATGGGGGAGCGCATCGAAGAGTTCGCGCGAGGTGCACGGGGGATCTTTCGGAAGAGGTTTATTGCCAAGATTGTGGTTTGGACGGCGTGGCATTGGCGTTAGAATCTTAGTATTATCGGATGGAGGGGATGGGGGCAGAGAGTCAGAGATGTGTGTTATTGGACATTAGTTGATAATCGATTCTTATCGTTGCGCGAGCGTTCTGCATCACGCTGCGAGGAGTTCTCTTGTGCGAGATCTTATTTCGCATTGGAGCGGCGGAGATGGGCGGGTGCATTTGATATATCCGGGCGTTATTGGCTGGGTCGATAATGTGCTAATCGGACATAAACCAGAGCGTCGAGGCGGGTTATTTTCCGGCATTCGGAAAGAGAGCGGAAAATCGCTTGCATTAGAAATGACAAGGTGTTATCACAATGTTCGCCCGTTGGCTGTTCGGGCAACGCTCCTTCGTTCTACGAAATATCTAATATTCTGATTCTCCATTCAGCCTGTGTTTTTTGATCGTCTTGGTCTGTGGTGTTTCGGGAGCATCGTGCTCCTTGGACAGCACAGAAGATACTCAACCGTTGGGTTGTCCCGCTGCGTGGCGGGCGCCGCACCGGAAGGGAGATGTGTTATGTGTCGTAGTGAAACTCTCAAGCTTGTGTGCGCCACGTTCGTTGCTGGCGCCGCTTCTGCCGCTTATGGCGAGCAGATCATTGACACCCAGAAAGCTGCTCTTGATATCAACGTGCAGATTTCGGCGACCGATACGGTTCCCGGGATTGCCGCTGCTACCACGCTCTGCTACTGGGACAACGGGGCCGCTGGCTCCACACCGTTCGGTCACTCCTCTGAGCAGGACACCGCGGTTGGCTGGTCGGCTGTATACGACGATTTTTGCGTCGATGCGTGTACCTGCCTGAAGTTGGACGAGATCTCGGCCGACTTCCTGACGACCTCGATGTTCGGTACCTGGGCTGGCGCCTCGGCTTGCCTGTACATCTACACCGACTGTGATGGTTGCCCCGATCGCCTCGTTGCGACGGCGTACAACTCGAACAACGGTGATGACAACGCGAACCCCGGTTCGCAGCCCCGTAAGATCACCCACACGTTCAGCGACTTCTACCTGAACAACGGCTGGGATCAGCTTCTTGACGAGATCGTTCTTGATGCGGGTTGCTACTGGATCTCCGTCGTCCATAAGGGTGACGGCAGCTGGACGGATCGTGGGTGGTGGTGCACGACCGAGTACCGCGAGTACCGGATCAAGGCCGCTGAGCCCACAACTGAGTCGGAAGACTTCATGATTGCCCCGTGCACGAAGATCTCCGAGACCAACACCGGCAAGCGGGACTTCGCGTTCTGCGTGATCGGCGAGTCTTCGGACATCCTGTGCGACAACGGCAACTGTGACACGATGGGCAGCCCGTCCGCTCTGGACACCTCGCTCCCCTCGACTCGCTCTGCTGATCAGTTCCACCTCCGTCGCGATGCGAACCTTTCCATCGTCGAGGTGTGCCTCATCAACAACTGTGATCCCCATCGCTCGTTCGTCGAGATCTACGATGGCGATTGCTACCCGATGAACGTCGTTGCGACGTACTTCGATCCGATCGTGCAGCACGCTCTTGACAGCTGGGGCCAGCCTCTCTACTCGACCGGCTTCAACGGCTACCCCGGCGGCGATCCCGTCTGGCGCCTGACATGGTGCATCGAGAACGGTCTGGCCCTCACGGGTTGCGCCAACTACTGGGTCGCTCCCATCGGTAAGGGCACCGGCACCTTCGGTGAGCGTGCGTTCTTCGCGTTCCGTCAGAACTGCAAAGAGCACTGCCTCATCAAGATCGCTGAAGGTCAGTTCTACAACCACCCCGCTGATTACTGGTCGCCCGTGTCCTACGAAGTCGGTACCGCGAAGGACTTCGCGTTCTCCGTCTACGGCACGTTGGCTGACACCCAGGCTGACGGCGGCAACGGTGACGACACCGTTGGCGACAACGGGCGCGGCACCATGCAGGAACTGCGTGACGCCATCAGCTCCTTCGGTTTCAACACCATCAACAATCGTCAGTAATCCGCTCACGGGTTGATGACGATGCCTGACACTCTTCGGGGTGTCTGAAAAGGCAATTGACGCCCCGGATCGCAAGGTCCGGGGCGTTGTTTTTTGGAGATCTGGTGGAGGGCGGGGGACGGCGGTTGGACAACTGCACGCGGAGCCACGATGATCCGCGCCGATGGGATTCGATTCGGCGCGACACCTGATCGACCTGGATCACCTCGGCGATGACGAGGTTGGTGCGTTGGTTGATGAAGTAGTGGCGCTCTCGGAGGGCGGGGGCACTGGCGGGCTGGTGGGGCGGTCTGTTGCGATGGTGTTCTTTGAGGCTTCGACGAGGACCCGGCTCTCGTTTGAGGCTGCTGCGCGCGGGTGTGGGACGACGGTGACGCGATTCGATGCGGGGACGAGCAGCATGGTGAAGGGTGAGACCCTCGCGGAGACGGTGCGGACTGTTGAGGCGATCGGGGCGGACTACCTTGTCATACGGCACAACGGGAGCGGCTCGGCGGAGCGTGCGGCGATGGCGGTGCGGGGGGCTTCGGTCATCAATGCTGGGGATGGGTGGCGGCGGCACCCGACGCAGGCGCTGCTGGATGCTGCGACGATCCGGGGTGCGCTGGGACAGATCCGGGGGGTGCGTGTGGCGATCGTGGGAGACACGATGCACAGCAGGGTTGCGCGGTCGAACGCGGCGCTTCTAACGAGGCTTGGCGCGAGCGTGGTGTTTGTGGGTCCTAGTGCGATGACGCCTGATTGGTCCGGCACGCTGGGGGTTGAGGTGAGCCACGATCTGCGGAAGGGAATCGCGGGCGCGGATGTGGTGTACACACTTCGGTTGCAACTCGAACGGCAGCGCGGCGGGGCTGTTCCGTCGCTCGGCGAGTATCACCGCTTGTTTGGGATCACGCGGGAGCGGCTCGGGTGGGCGAACGAGGGGGCGGTGGTGATGCATCCTGGGCCCGTGAATCCGGGGGTTGAGCTGGCTGGTGAACTGTTAGATGACCCGCGGTGCCTTGTCCATCAACAGGTTGCGATGGGTGTGTTCGCGCGGATGGCGGTGCTGCGGATGCTAGAGAGGGAGCGGTGCGATGGGTGAGCAGGCGTTTGTGATTCGCGGTGCGCGGGTGGTTGATCCCGCTCAGGGGTTGGACAAGCAGACAGATGTGTGTGTGATCGGCGAGGAGATTTCGGACGTTGGGACAGGACTGGACATACCGGAGGGAGCGAGGGAGATTGATGGTTGCGGGTTGGTGGTGACGGCGGGGCTGATGGATATCCATGTGCATTTGCGTGAGCCGGGCGGTGAGACGAGCGAGACGATCGGGAGTGGGTGCGAAGCTGCGGCACGGGGCGGGTTTACATGCGTGTGGTGCATGCCGAACACGGATCCGGTGTGTGACAGCGCGATGGGCGTGCGGTATGTGCTGGATCGTGCGAGGGAGGGGTGTGGGGTGCGGGTGGTGCCGATTGCCTCGGTGACGCGCGGGATGCGCGGGGAGAAACTGAGCGAGTTCGGTGCGCTGGTGGTTGCGGGGGCTGGGGCGTTCAGCGATGACGGGCGTCCGGTTGAGAGCGCGGAGATGATGCGGCGGGCGATGCAGCACATCGGTGATCTGGGTGGGGTGATCTTCGATCACTGCGAGGATCTTTCGATCACGGGGGATGGGGTGGTCCACGAGGGCGAAGCGGCGATGCGGCTGGGGCTTGCGGGGATCCCGCGGAGTTCGGAGTCCACGATCGCGGCGCGGGACGGGCTGCTTGCGCTGGAGACGGGGTGCCGGTTGCATGTGTGTCATGTCTCGAACTGGGAGACGGTCGAGGTGGTGCGCGCACTGAAGGGGATGGGGGCACCGGTGACGGCGGAGGTGAGCCCGCATCATCTGACGTTGACGGATGAGGCGGTGGAGCGGCTTGGGACGCGGGCGAAGATGAAGCCGCCTTTGTGCGGCGGGGTGGATCGAGAGGCGCTGATCGCGGGGGTGGAGGACGGGACGATCGACTGCATCGCGACGGATCACGCGCCGCATGCCCGGGAACTGAAGGCGAGGGGGATGGATGCTGCGCCGTTCGGGATCATCGGGCTGGAGACGGCGATGGCGGTGGTGCATCGGGCGTTTGTCGAGACTGGGCGGTGGTCTCTGGGTTTCGTGGTCGAGAAGATGAGCTCGGCACCAGCGCGGGTAGTCGGGTGGGAGTGCGCAACGGTGCGGGCGGGGGCGCGGGCGGATCTGGCGGTGTGGGAAATCGGCGGTGTGTACACGCTCGGGGAGGAGCATCTGGGGTCGAAGAGCCGGAACAGCCCGTGGTTGGGTGAGGTGTTTGGGGCACGGTGCGTCGGGACGATCTGCGGCGGGCGGGTGGCGTATGCGGATGGTGCTGTGGCGGGTGCATATTGATGCACATCAGGTGTGGGCGTGGGGACAGGGAGAGCGGGTGACGGTAGACTCTGCCCTTTGATGAGACGCATGATTCTGGCGCAAGCGGGCTTGCTGCTGGACGCCTGGGCTTACGGGCCCGAGGGCGGCGGGGATAGCGTCTTTATCATGCATCTTCGGGCTATGTCCGCTGACGGAGGCACCGTGATTAGCGGTGCCTTTTTCGTAGACGGGCGACGTGTGGGAGGTGTGCGTTGAGCACGGCGGTTGAGAAACTCAGAGACGCGCAGGAAACCACGGGGAGTCTTGTGTGTGTCGGGCTTGAGCCGGCGGGGGAACGGTTGCCCGAGGGGTTTGCGGATTCGATCGAGGGGCACGAGGCGTTTTTACATCTTGTGCTCGATGCGACGCGGGGTTTGGCGTGCGCGTACAAGCTCAACCTGGCGTTCTTCGAGGCGCTGGGCGCGGAAGGCGTTGCGATGATGCAGCGGGTGCGCGGGGCGGTGCCCGCGGGGGCGCTGGTAATCGCGGACGGGAAGCGCGGCGACATCGGGTCTTCTTCTGCGAAGTACGCGGAGGCGGTTTACGGATGGCTCGGCGCGGAGAGCGCGACAGTTAATCCTCTCATGGGCAGCGATAGTGTTGGGGCGTTCCTTGGGTGGGCAGACCGGCTGACGTTTGTGCTGGGGCTTACTTCGAATCCCGGGGCTTCGGATTTTCTTGGTGTTGATGATCTGTGCCTGCGGATCGCACGGAAGGCAAACGGAGAGTGGAACACGCACGGGAACTGCGGGTTGGTGGTCGGGGCGACGCGGGGTGATGCGATCCGGAAGATGCGGGAGGCGGCACCTCGGTGTGTGTTCCTGATGCCGGGTGTGGGCGCACAGGGCGGGGATCTTGCGGGCGCGATTACAGCTGCGCGGGCGGATGCAACGCTCGGGTGGAGTGGGTTGGTGATTCATTCAACGCGGGAGATTCTGGTGGGCAAGGAGGAGCGGGGAGATGTAGCGCGGGTGATCCGGGAGAAGACTCAGAGATTGGTTGATGCGTGCCAGCGGGCGATGGAGGATGCGCATGCGGGTTGATACGTCGATTGATCGGGAGGCGCGGGGGGTGCTGGAGCGGTGCGGTGCGCTGCGGGAGGGGCATTTTGTGCTCAGTTCGGGGAAGCACAGCGATCGGTACTGCCAGTGCGCACGGGCGCTGGAGGACCCGAAGGATGCGGCGTTGCTTGCGGGGCTGATGAAGCGGTTGATCGGCGGCGCGGTGGAGGCGGATGTTGTGCTCGCGCCGGCGCTGGGGGGGATTGTGTGGGGGTATGCGTTAGCGGGTGAGATCGGGGCGAGATCGGTCTTTGCGGAGCGGGCGGATGGGGCGGCATTTACGCTGCGGCGCGGGTTTGCATTGCGCGAGGGGGAGCGGGTGTTGCTTGCGGAGGATGTGATTACGACGGGCGGATCGGTGATGCAACTGGTGCCGCTGGTTGAGCGGGCGGGAGCGGCGGTTGTGGGGTTTGCGACGATTGTGGATCGGAGCAAGGGGGTGTTTGATCCGGGGCGAGAGGTGTTTGCGCTCGCGCAGGTTGAGTTCGATATGTTTGAGGCGGACGGATGCCCGATGTGCGCGGCGGGTGGGACTGCGGAGCAGCCCGGTAGTTCCAGGTTGGACGGGGCACGGAGGAAGTCATGACGACGATTCGGAGAGCGACGGAGCGGATCATGGTGAAACAGGTAGCGGTTGGATCTTGTGACGATGCTGGCGGACAACGGGAAGTCGTTGGCGGGCGGCTTGTGCTTGAGGATGGCTCGGTCTTCGAGGGGACGTCGTTCGGCGCGCCTCGTTCGAGCGCGGGGGAGGTGGTGTTTACCACCGGGATGGTCGGGTACCCGGAGACTTTGACCGACCCTTCGTTTTGCGGGCAGGTGGTGACGTTTACGTATCCGCTCATTGGGAACTACGGCGTGCCGCGGGCGCGGGAGGTCGAGGGTATTGATGCGGCTTTGGAGTCGCACAAGATCCATGTTCGGGGGGTGATTGTTGCGGACTACTCTGAGACGTTCAGCCATTGGGATGCGGAGCGGAGCCTTGGGAGTTGGCTCGAAGAACAGGGCGTGTCCGCGCTGACGGGGATCGATACACGTGCGCTGACGCAGCGGCTGCGCAAACGGGGGAGCATGCTGGGGAAGATCGTGATCGACGATGAAGAGATCGACTATTACGATCCGAACATCGAGAACCTCGGCGGGTATGTGAGCATCCCGGAGGCGAAGACGTATGGGACGGGGACGAAGCGGATCGCGCTGCTCGACTGCGGCGCGAAGCACAACATCATCATGAGTCTTGTATCGCGTGGGCTCCAGGTGATCCGGTTGCCTTGGGATGCGGATCTCGGCGGGCAGGAGTACGACGGGGTGTTTCTGTCGAACGGGCCGGGGAACCCACGGTTTTTCAAGAAGACAATCGAACAGGTGCGGTGGGCGCTGGGGCAGGACAAGCCCGTGATGGGGATCTGCCTCGGGCATCAGTTGCTTGCGCTGGCGGCGGGCGGGAGCACGTACAAACTCAAGTACGGGCACCGGAGTCAGAATCAGCCGGTGATTGAGGTGGGCACGGATCGGTGCTGTCTGACGAGCCAGAATCATGGGTTCGCGGTGGCGACGTCCACGCTGGGGAGTGCATGGAAACCGTGGTTTGAGAATCTCAACGACGGGACGAACGAGGGGTTGATGCACGAGAGCGGGCGGTTTCGGAGCGTGCAGTTCCACCCCGAGGCGTGCCCCGGGCCGACGGATACGGCGTACTTGTTTGATGACTTTGCACGGATGGTGACGGCATGAATCAGGTGAATGAACACGGAGTGCGGAAGGTTGTCGTGCTCGGGTCGAGCGCGCTGAAGATCGGCGAGGCCGGGGAGTTTGATTATTCGGGGAGTCAGGCGATCAAGGCGCTGCGCGAGGAGGGGATCGAGACGGTTCTGATCAATCCGAACATCGCGACGATTCAGACGAGCGAAGATCTGGCGGATCGGGTGTACTTTTTGCCGGTAACGGCACGATTCGTGGAGCAGGTGATCGAGCGGGAGCGGCCGGACGGGATCCTGCTGGGGTTCGGCGGTCAGACGGCGCTGAACTGCGGGCTGGAGCTTGAGCGCGGCGGTGTACTCGAACGGCTCGGGGTGCGGGTGCTTGGCACTCCCGTTTCGACGATCGTGGATACGGAGGATCGGGATCGGTTCACGGCGCGGCTCGATGAGATCGGTGTGCTCACTCCAGAGAGCAAAGCGGTGGGGAACACGGACGAGGCGGTTGTGGTTGCGCAGCAGCTTGGGTTCCCGGTGATGTTGCGGATCGCGTATGCGTTGGGCGGGCTGGGGTCGGGGTTGTGCCGTGATGAGAAGGATCTGCGGGAGCGCGCGGAGAAGGCGTTTGCGCATACGGACCAGATATTGATCGAGGAGTATCTGACGGGGTGGAAAGAGGTGGAGTACGAGGTTGTGCGGGATCGGCACAACAACTGCGTGACGGTGTGCAATATGGAGAACGTGGATCCACTTGGGATTCATACGGGGGAATCGATTGTTGTTGCGCCGAGCCAGACGCTGAGCAACAGCGAGTATCACATGCTGCGGGAGCTCGCGATCCGGATTGTTCGGCACCTCGGCGTGGTGGGCGAATGCAATGTGCAGTACGCGCTCGCGCCTGATTCGGAGGAGTACCGCGTGATCGAGGTCAACGCGCGGCTCTCGCGGAGTTCGGCGCTGGCGAGCAAGGCGACGGAGTACCCGCTCGCGTTTGTGGCGAGCAAGCTCTCGCTGGGGTATGGGCTGCACGAGCTGCCTAACTCGATTACACAAGTGACGAAGGCGTTTTTCGAGCCCGCGCTGGATTATGTCGTTGTGAAGATGCCGCGGTGGGACCTCGGGAAGTTCAAGCGTGTGAGCAAGCGGATCGGCTCGGCGATGAAATCGGTAGGCGAGGTGATGGCGATCGGTCGGAACTTCGAGGAGGCGGTGCAGAAGGCGACGCGGATGCTGGACATCGGTGCGCACGGGCTCGCCGGGAATGATTCGATGGGGATCGAGGATCTGGAAGGGGAGCTTGTCCGGCCGACAGAACACAGGATGTTTGCGGTCGCTGCGGCGCTGCGGGAGGGGATGGGCGTTGATCGGATACACGAATTGACGCACATCGATCCGTGGTTCCTGGATCGGATTCATTCGATCGTGCGTTTGGGAGCGATGCTCGGCGGGTGCGGTTCGCTCGACGGGGTTGACGAGGGGCTCTTGCGTATTGCGAAGCAGCGCGGCTTCTCGGACAAGGGGGTCTCGATCCTTGTGGGATGCGAGGAAGAGGCGGTTTGGCAACTGCGCGCGGCGCTGGGCATCAAGCCGGTGGTCCGGCAGATCGACACGCTCGCGGCGGAGTTTCCTGCGCAGACGAACTACCTGTACATGACGTACAACGGGACGGGGGATGATGCGGCGTTCCCGCTCGAGAACGCGGTGATGCTGCTCGGGTCCGGGTCGTACCGGATCGGGTGCTCGGTGGAGTTTGACTGGTGCTGCGTGAACGCGGGGCGGACGCTCAAGCGTCTTGGGTATAAGGCTGTGATGGTGAACTACAACCCGGAGACGGTGTCTACGGATTACGACGAGTTTCACCAGTTGTTTTTCGATGAGATCAGTTTTGAGAGTGTGCGGGAGATCGCGGAGAAGGTTGCACCGACCGGGGTGATTGTGTCGGTGGGCGGGCAGATCTCGAACAACCTTGCGATGCGTCTCGATCGGGCGGGTATCCCGCTGCTTGGCACTAGCGCCGATTCGATTGATGCGGCGGAAAACCGGCACCGTTTCTCGAGTCTGCTTGATGAACTGAAGATCGATCAGCCGGAGTGGGCGGAGTTGAGCACGCTCGGGGAAGCGCGGCGGTTTGCGGGGGATGTCGGGTACCCGGTGCTGGTGCGACCTTCGTATGTATTGAGCGGTGCGGCGATGGCGGTGGCGAGCAATGACAAGGAACTGAGCCGGTACCTAGAGCAGGCGGCGCTGGTTTCGCCCGAGCATCCGACGGTGATCAGCAAGTACATCGAGAACGCGAAGGAGATCGAGTTCGACGCGGTTGCGAAGGATGGTGAGATTGTGGTGTACGCGATCTCTGAGCATGTGGAGAACGCTGGGGTGCATTCGGGGGATGCGACGCTGGTGTTCCCCGCGCAGCGGACGTATCTCGAAACCATCCGCCAGATTCGAAAGGCTTCGCGCCGGATCGCGCAGAAGCTCGGGATCAATGGGCCGTTTAATATCCAGTTCATCGCGAAGGACAACCGGGTGCGGGTGATCGAGTGCAACCTGCGGGCGTCGCGGTCGTTCCCGTTTGTATCGAAGGTGATCCGACAGAATTTCATCGATATGGCGACGTGTGCGATGATGGGCGAGGAGGTTGCGCGGCCCGACAAGAGCGCGTTTGATCTGAATTATGTGGGTGTGAAAGCGCCGCAGTTTTCGTTTACACGGCTGGACGGGGCGGACCCGACGCTCGGGGTGGAGATGGCATCCACGGGCGAGGTGGGATGTCTCGGGCTCGACTTTTCTGAAGCGTTTCTCAAGTCATTGATTTCGGTGGGGTTTCATTTCCCGATCGAGCGAGTGCTGCTCTCGGTCGGGCCTCTGCGTGCGAAGACTGAGCTGCTTGAGAGCATGCGGTCTCTCTCGGAGCATGGGACGAAGCTCAGCGCGACTGGCGGGACGGCTGTGTTTTTAGAAGAGCATGGGATCCCGGTGGAGCATGTCGGGCGGCCGCTGGACGATGCGGAAAAGAGTGCGGCGGATCTGATCCGCGAGGGCGCATTTGATCTGGTGATCAACATCCCGCGTGCGGATCGGGAGGACGAGCTGACGAATGGGTATATCGTTCGGCGGACGGCGGTGGATCATGGGGTGCCGCTGGTTACGAATCGGCAGATTGCGATGCGTCTTGCAGAGGCGCTGGTGCAGTGCGAGCCTGGGGCGCTGGAGATTCGGTCTTGGTCGGAGTACACGAGCGCGGGTGTGTGATTCTTTTGTCTTTGAGGGTCAAAGCGTATGGCTGGCGATGATGGGATCTGCGGGGTTGGGCTGATTACTGATGTGTTCCCGACGGGGGAGGACTTTGGTCGATTGCACGAGCGGCTTGCTGAGGCGAAGCGATTGGGCGCATCGATTGCGGTGCTGCCTGAGATTCCGCTGAACAGTTGGGTGCCGGCGACGAAGGAGCGGCGCGAGGAGGATTGCGAGGCTCCCAGCGGGATTCGCGCGCGGACACTGCGTGAGGCAGCGAGGACGATTGGGATCGGGATTGTGGGCGGGGCGATCGTGCAGGATCAGGCGACGGGGGAGCGGCGGAATACGGCGCTTGTATTCAATTCATCGGGGGATCTGGTTGATACGTTCTGCAAACTGCACATCCCGGAGGAAACGGGGTTCTGGGAGACGAGCCATTACGACGCGGGGGAGGAAGCGGCGCGGGTGATCCGCGGGATGGGGGTTCCATTTGGTGTGCAGATCTGCTCTGACATTAATCGCCCCGAGGGGACGCATGCGCTTGCGGCGAGCGGGGCGATGGTTGTCATCAACCCGAGGGCGACGGAAGCTGCGTCTTACGATAAGTGGCGACATGTGTTCATTGCGAACGCATGGACGAGCTGCGTATACCTGATCTCGGTGAACCGCCCGGGGCCGGATGGGGTCGGGATGGGTGGGGCGACGATCGCCGTGGGGCCCGATGCGCGGGTGCTTGTTGAGACGAGTGATCCGGTTGCGGTGGTTGAGATCGATCCGGGTGAGATCGCGAGAGCGAAACGGGCGTATCCGGGGTATCTGCCTGTGCGGAGCGGGTTGTACGCGGATGCGTGGCGGTCTGTAACGGGATAGATAAATGGGCCCGGTGGGACTTGAACCCACACTTGGGTTTCCCCAAAACGGATTTTAAGTCCGTCGCGTCTGCCAATTCCGCCACGGGCCCAAGCGCCTGATATGGTAAGCACTTACGGCTCTGAGGGCGCGGGGCCAGAACCGTGTCTCGGCGGATTGCTTGGCGCTTCTGGGCCACACGATAGCGACTTGATGAGACTTGTGGAGACCTGGGATCGGTTGCCGGAAGCAGTTCGGAAGGCCTTGGTTGCTGCTGCGGAGGCAGCGGCAACGTAGGCCAATCCCCTCCAGTCTCTCAGAGGATTGGGCTGGCGGCGCAGACCCATTCAGGTTGATGCCATCGACCGATTCGCGTAAGGCATTGAGGGCACTACTGCGCCGAGGTGCTCTCTGAATACCTGACGTAGAATTGCATCTGATGGCCCAAGCTGGAGGTACAGGTGCCGACGATCAATGTCCTCAAAGAGATTCTTTCCTGGTCTTCCGACCGACCGCCGTGGCAGCGCGACGCTCTACGCCGACTCGTCACGCAGGGCGATCTTGAGGAAGCTGATGTTGCCGACTTGGCGGACCTATGCAAAGCTCGCCATGGGTTGGCTGAGAAGCGCACTCCCACACCACTTGAGTCGAAACACCTCCCGGACTCGGGGCCCGGGATCAAGCCGGTTTCGCTGACATCACTCACACATCACAGAGGGGTCAACGCACTTGGGCAGGACCAGACAATCGAATTCGGCCCGGCATTGACCGTCGTGTATGGGGAGAACGCCGCAGGAAAGTCGGGATACACTCGAATTCTGAAGCGAGCCTGTCGCGCCCGTGGGGCAGAAGAGATCCTCGGGAATGTCGTTGCAGGAAACGCTCCAAATCGACCGTCCGCGACAATCAAGTACGCCATTGACGGCGAGGCGCGTGACCTTGTTTGGGATGATGATCAGCCTCCAGACATCTCGCTTTCACGAGTTAGCGTGTTTGACCGTCATTGCGCCAGTGTTTACGTCGCGCAACAAACCGACGTTGCTTTCCGACCTCTCGGCTTGGATTTGTTCGACAAGCTTTCCGGTGTATGCGAGACGGTAAAGCAGGTTCTAGACAAGGAACGCAAGATTCTCGCTGCCGAAACGCTTGAACTCTCTGGTGTGCCTGATGGTACCCAGGTTCACGAACTCCTGTCGCACCTGACGTCACTGACTAATCCTGACGCTGTGAGGAACTTGGCTGCCCTGTCAGATGCGGACAGGACTCAGATCGCCGATCTCAGGAAGCGACTACACGAGCTACAATCAGACGATCCGCAAAAGACCGCCCGAGCTCTGGAACTTCGAGCCAAGCGAACGGGTGCGCTAGCGGCGAAGATCAAAGCTGTTGCAGAACTCCTGTCCGATGGGGCACTAGCCGAGATCTTCTCAGCCCGTGACCGTGTGATCGAACTCGGACGTGCCGCCGCCGACTTGCATCGCGGCGCTTTCGAACACCAACCGCTCCCCGACACCGGCTCTGCCGCATGGCGTGCATTGTGGGACGCCGCCGAACGATTCTCTTCAACGAATGCATATCCAGATGAGTCCTTCCCAGTCACACTAAAGGACTCGCGCTGTGTCCTCTGCCAGCAGGAACTCAAGGAAGAGGCCGCTCAACGACTTCGGCAGTTCCATGAATTCCTGACTTCTACAGTGCAACGTCAGCGCGATGAAGCCACCGCGAAGTATCGAGACGATCAGAAGCGGCTCACCGATCTGGTTGTGAATGATGAGTCAACCGAGGAGGGATTGGAGGAGCTGGAGCTTGAAGACTCTGCCTTGGCCGATGCCCTGAGGGCCGCTTTGGGTTCATCCGATGCACGCAGGCAAGCGGTGATGACTGCACTCAGTGACGGCTCCCCTTGTCCATCCGATCTGCCCGATTCTGCACTCAACGCACAGCCGTTGCTTGACCTTGTTGCCAAACTCAATGAGCGGGCGACAGAGCTGAAGAAAGCGAACCATCAAGAGGTAATTGCCAAGTTTCAAGGCGAATTACGAGAGCTCGAAGCTCGCCAGGTCTTGGCCGACAACTTGGAAGCGGTGCTAAATGAGATTGAGCGGAAGAAGAAGATCGCTGCCTACGAACTATGCATCAAGGACACGACTACGAATGCAATTACGAAGAAGAGTACAGAAGTCACAAAGCAGGCTGTAACCGATCACCTTGCCAAAAGCTTCAAGGACAATCTGTCCGCGCTCAGCTTCCGACACATTGAAGTCGAGATGGTGCCAGCTAGGGGCTCACGTGGGTCTCTGTTTCACAAGCTTCAACTAAGACGTGCACCTGGCGTATCTGTGCCAAGTGTCGTCAGTGAGGGTGAAGCACGATGTCTTTCGATTGCATCTTTCTTCGCCGAACTTAGTACGGCGGCAGAACACTCTGCGATCCTCTTCGATGACCCTGTGTCATCACTCGACCATGTGTGGCGTGGGAACGTAGCCGAGCGATTGGTGGTCGAAGCCGAGTCTCGACAAGTGGTCGTGTTCACACACGACATCGTGTTCCTACTTGCAATCGCGGAAAAGGCGGAAAAGCATGGCGTAGACCTCAAGCATCAACACCTTCGGAGAGACTCGACGACGGCTGGCCTATCCTCGCAACGCCTGCCGTGGGCAGTCATGAAGGTCAAGGACCGCATCGGCCAACTGAAGGCGCTTTTTCAAGATGCGGACAAGCTACATCGCGATGGCGACCAGACCAGATACGAGAAGGAAGCGTCCTACATTTACGGGGCCCTACGCGAGACTTGGGAGCGAGCAGTTGAAGAAGTCCTGCTTGTGGGAGTGGTGGAGCGCTTCCGAAACAGCGTTCAAACCCAGCAGGCAAAGCACCTCGCCGACATCTGCGACGACGATTGCAGAGCCCTGGATGCTGGAATGACGAAGAGTTCGATGTGGCTTACTGGTCACGACCAGGCAGCAGCGCAGAATGCGCCCTTTCCGGAACCAAGCGACCTCCTCGACGACATCACGGCGCTGGAGAACTGGGTAAAGGCGATTCGCAAGAGACGCGGCAACTGACGCTTGTTGATTCTGTGTCTAGACCTGCGATAGAGTCTGGACGATGGACATGAAAAATCTACATGCTCATGAACCCGAGTTCTGGTTTCGGCAGGCCGAAGAATTGGACCGCGCGGCACACCTCATTTGGCAAGCGTGCGAGACCGACTTCATCGCCATGTCCAAGCTCCCAGTTGGATCTGAAGTTCGTCGAGTGAATCTCGGTGGAACGTTCTGGCTCAACGCGGGATTAGCCATAGAGAATCTGCTCAAGGGGTCCATAATCCAACGGGAGCCTAGTCTTGTCGTGGACGGTCGAATCAACAAGAGCCTAAAGATACATGACCTGACGAAGCTGGCTCGCCTCGCCGATACCGAGCTATCCCCAGTCGAAGGGTTCTACCTTTGGGTAGCCACTGAGTGCATCATCTGGGCCGGACGGTATCCGTCATCTACCAACGCCAAGAAGACGAAGCCCCCTGTCTTCTCGGAAGCTGATTTTCTTGCCTACGAGAGCCTGTATAAGCGGTTCGCTCCTCAGCGGCCCTCCACCGCCTCTGGTACGGTGTATCAACGGCTCATCTGAACCTCCCTTCGCCTGGGAATTCAGCATCTTGATGCCTCGTCGATCATCCCGCTCGGCAATGTGATGCCATAGCTCATCGCGGATGATTGTGCAGAACAGGCCGCACGGGTTCCGATTAGCCTTCCGGATTGCACGAGCTGCGGCTGCCGCAACTCGCTGCTTCTCGGCAAGCCCCTCACCGATCGTCCCCTTCGCAGCTAGCCGTCTGCAGAGCCGTTCGAGTCGTTCTGGTTCCACCAAGTCTCGAACATCCAACCTCCCAGGCCACCATGTCCCCGCCCTTTTCGTCCGCTCCCGGACACCAATTCCTTTTCCTCGCGAAGCGAGGTTTCTGTTCTTTCGAAGAAGGGTACTGTTTGCTCTAGGGCATGAAGTTAGCCCTGCAGTTTCGGGGGGTGGGCATGAAGATTGTGGCCGCACCTTCAGTGGCACACTGCTCCAGTCGAGTTCCACCGAGAGCCTGAGCCCATACCGATTGAGCTGCCACTGGCTGCTCTCAAGAACCGTCAGCCAGCCACGCTCGACGAGCTTGCGTCGTGCTGTGACGACTGCGCGTTCGCTCACCGAGAACGTCTTGGCAATCCAGGACGCCTTGCAGCGCCCGTCAGTGCGGTATCGGCTCTTGGCGGCTCGGAAGTACACGCAGCGAATCAGATGCGCATACACGGTCGCCATCACCGCTTTGGACATCCCCGCCGCAAGCTCCCGCACCAGCCTTCGCGGGACTCGGATGATGCGACGCCGGTTCACGATGCGAGAGACCATCTCGGTTGCGGCAGCCGCATCCTCATTGCGGAGGTCTGACGGGGTCTTTGCAAATCGCATCCGTGACTTGCGAGCTTGCACGAGTTGCACAGATTCGAGTGAGCGAAGCGAGGCGCGAACATCACGAGGCGAGAGGCCGCCGGTCACAACGCCAATCTCCTCGGCGGTAAACGACACCTTCCCTCCCCGCTCTACCATGCATCGGCGCTCTTCAAGCTCGTGGCAGGCAAACCACACGCGGAGGTCCCGCCGACTGATGCGCCCTCGGATGTAGAGCGACCAGCTCATGCAGAGCTGCATCACCGAGATGCGCCGATAGCCGCCTTCTATCCGTTCCCTCCAGACTTCTGTCCCCTTTTCTGTCCCGACTCTGGGCATACGTATCCCGTTGCTGCTGAGCGCGCAGCCATCGCCTGCAAGGCAAACGAATCACGTTCACCTTCAGGCGAGGAACAACTTGACGTTTGAGAGCGATGCGGGGTACGGTTGAGGTATCAGATTTCAAACGTTCCCCGGTCGCCTCAAGCTTCCGGCGGATTCAAAAACCGACTTTCGCGAGTCGGTTTTTTTATGCCCGGTGATTTGCCGATGCGCTCCTTGTTGCAGCTCCTCCTTGATGGCCCCACTCACCGATGCCTGTGTACACTCGTACTAAGCGCGGGCAGTTACACGATTCGTACACAACTATAAAAAGCTGAAACTATCGCGCAAGGTACTTTTTCGCCATGTGGTATTGAGGCCATGTGGCCACAACGCCACATGGCGCAGCGGCTACAACGCTCGGTCGCCACAACGCCATTGGGCCTCATCGCTTTTTTCTGTTGTGGCATTGGGTTGAACCATCCATTATGGCCACATCGCCTCATGAGCGCAGCGCTACTTGACCTCTTGGCCATGTAGCCACAACGCCTCATGGCGACAACTGGACAATCGTGAATCACGCGGGGGAGCGATGAAAGAACTACGGGAAGGGCGAAAGGCCCACGTTATCTGCGTCGGCAATCAGAAAGGCGGGGTAGGGAAGACCACCAACTGTGTGCAGCTTGCAGCAGCATTTACAGAGCAGGGGAAGAAGTGTCTGATCATCGATCTCGACATGACTGCCGGGGCTACGAAGTCGCTCAAAGCGCCGACCCAGGGATGGAACGATTCGTTCGACCTCATCACGGGGCCGGAGAACGCCCGTGATGCTGTGATCGGCAACGACGACCCTGACGTACAGCTTCCACCGAACCTGCATCTGGTGCCAGGCTCTGCGCGTCTGAGAGACTTAGACCAATACCTGCACGAGCATGAGTGGATTGTTCACCAGGACATGCTCCTCGGACCGGTCGATCAACTGCGAAATTACTACGACCTGATCTTTCTGGACACGCCGCCGCAGAGTACAAAGACCACAATTCCAGCACTAAAAGCGTCGGATTTTGTCATCCTCTCGGCCATGCCCGATCGCCTCGCGATTGAAGCGCTGGGGGAGGCGATTCAGCAGATCATCACCGCCCAGAATGGGCCGCACCCTGACTTGGTGCTCCTCGGTGTGATTCTCTGCTCAATACCGAAGCCCAAGACTCGCCTCGCGCGGGCGCTCATCGAGTCATTGGCCCAGGCAGGTGAGATCGATACCGGGGTGCCCATCAAGTTCGACACCGAGATCAGTCGAACCGTGGTGCTCCAGGAGGCGACCCAGACTGGGCAGACCATTTTCCAGTATGCCCCAGGTCATGACGTGGCGGCACAGTATCTGGAGCTTGCAGAGGAAGTTGAAAGGCGAATTGCTCACCTCAGCGCGGAAGACTACGAACCGGCCTCCGAAGACCAGGAGGACGTAGCCAATGGGTAAGAAGAAGTTCGAGGAAGAGCCGTACAACCCTCTCTCTGCCGAACTGCTCCGAGATGCGACCATTCAGGCGAGGAAGCGAGGGAAGGGGAGTGCCAAGTCTCAGCCGGAGGATGCGCCCGAGAAAGTCATCGACATTGAACCCCTCAAGCGTGTTCAGGCGGTGCCGCCCGAGGAGGAGATCGCGACTCAAGAGCCGGAGCACCCAAACATGGCCGACAGGCTCACACGTGGGCGCAATCCTCAAGCATCTCGGTCATCTACGCCAGGACCGACCAAGCGGTATCGGGTCACCGAGGAGGAGGACTACGAGCTTGAGAACTTCGTGTTGCAGCTTCGCCGTCGCTCCAACACCAAGGTTAGTCTGGGGATGCTCAACCGCGTCACCAACGGCATCTTGATGCAGGCACTTCCGGAGCTTCTCACCGAGATCGATAACCACGGGCCGATTCGTCAGCCACCAAAGAACGATGCGCTCGCGTATGGGGAGTTCGAGGAGGCGTGGGGAAACATCCTGGAGCGAGCGATGAGGAGGCGCAGGGTTCCGCGCTAGATTGCCACATGGGTATATGGCAATGTGGTCACAAAGCCAAGTGGCCACATATGACGACTAACACGCGGAGGATAGACAGAATGCCCGAGACGACAAAGAAAGAACTGGCAATTGAACTCATCACCCATTCGGATGGCTGCGAACTGAATTTCAAGGATAAGAATGGAGAGGTGGTCCACGCTCAACCTGTCAGCCTCGACGACCTATCTGCGCTGGTGATGCAGATCTTCAATGCCGAACTCTTTGCGAAGCACGAGATGTTCGCCACACTCTTTTATGCCGAAGAGAGACATATGCGAGAGCTTGACCGGCGCATCGCAGAGATCCGGGAGTGGATGAATAGCGTGATCGAATCAATGCCACGGGATCAGTAGTGGCGTGTGGCTGAGAAGCAAGCCATCGCTAGAACGCCATATGGCCATGTAGCCACAACGCCGCATGCGGCAACACTTGTTCGCTCGGTGAAGCCACCGGCGTAGAATACAAACAATGCCAGATTGCATGCTCAAGGAGGGCATGACGATGTTTGATGATGTGCTGCGTGAACTTGAGCGGTTGGAGCAAGGGGTCGAGATCTCCATTGAGGTGCCACTCGATGAGAAGGGATTTCTAGACCGACAATGTCCAAGCAAGCCTTGCCAGCACCAGTTCAAAGTGCTCTTTGACGACTGGACTGACAAGGTGCCAGACGAGAGCGCGTTCTGCCCGCTTTGCGGTCATACGGATCATCCTCACGAGATGAGTACTCCAGCCCAGGAGGAGTACATCCACGACGTGGGCCTTCAGCACGTATCGGGCATCATCGACAAAGCATTGGTTTCCGACGCTCAACGACATAATCGTAAAGAGCGAGCACGTCCAAAAAACGGCCTCATCGACATTTCGATGTCGATGGAGTTCAAGCCCGGCGCACCGATCATCGCGGTGCCGCCAGATGCCGCCGAATCACTCCGGCAGGAGTTTGCCTGCGACTCCTGCCAGTGCCATTGGTCATCGCTGGGCGCGTCCTACTTCTGCCCCGCTTGCGGTCACAACTCCGCTCCATCTGCCTTCAACACCACGCTCACGACTGTCCGCGACTTCATCCATACCTTTCCGGCTCTTCAGCGCACTCTTGAGGAAGCTGCTGGGCCAGATTCAGCAGAGACCACGCTGAGGCAACTGGCCGAGGATCAGTTTGGCCGCATCGTGGGTGCCTTTGAACGCTACAGCGCGGCGCTCTTCAGCGAACTCCCAAACGCCTCGGCATTCCCGGCAAAGGGCAATGTTTTCCAACGCATTCCCGATGCCTCTGCTCTGTGGAAAGCGGCAGTCGGCAAGGGCTACGACGACGTGCTTACCAGCGCAGAAGTCGCTGCACTCACTCGCTTCGTTCAACAACGCCATGTCCTCGGTCATCAACAGGGCATTGTTGACGACAAATACATCGCCAAGTCTGGCGACACGAACTACTGCGCAGGGCAGCGTCTTGTCATCAGACCCCAGCATGTCATTGAGTTGATCGATGTTGTCGAGAAGCTTGCGGCAAGCATACGCGCAGCACTTCCCTGATTCACACGCCATCACCTGGCGAGTCGCCGTCCTTACCTCACTAACCTGAATTCTTGAGGTCTTGTTCGGCCCCGCTGAGCGCTCCGCTCGGTCCTCCACTTGCCTTCGCTGCAACGCTCGCGGCCACGTCCTTCGTCCGTGTCACTCGCCTTGCGGGCGCTCTCGGCGGCGCTCCGTCGGTCGCTGCGCGCAGGTCCTCCTGTTCGTGGTTTCGGTTCCTCATCACGGGGTGAAGGAACACGAAACCCGGAACAACGGAGGACCAAATCATGAAGGCCGAACAAGCAAAGAAACTCAGCAGCGATGCACTTGAACGACTGAGTCGGGCACTGGCCGAGGGCAAGAGTGAAGCGCTCACCGCGTATCTCAGAGCCGTCGCTACGTTCCACGACTACAGCTTCGGCAACATCATGCTCATCGCCTCGCAGCGCCCAGACGCCACACGGGTCGCGGGCTTCCGCACCTGGAAGAAGCTCGGTCGCTTCGTCCAGAAGGGCGAGAAGGGCATCGTCATCATCGCCCCGATGGTGTTTCGCTCGAAGGACAACGGCTCCGCTGATGCTGAAGCTGGCCCACAACTCAGGTTCCGAGCGGTCTACGTCTTCGATGTCAGCCAGACCGATGGCGAGCCGCTGCCCAAGCCGACCAGCGTCGCTGGTGACCCCGGCCCGTTCACCGAACGGCTGAAGTCATTCGTCGGCGAGCGAAACATCGAGCTTTCAGAAGCCGAGTTCCTGGATGGTGCCGATGGCGTCTCCAAAGGCGGGACGATCGTCCTTCTCACCGGACTCTCACCCGCCAAGCAGTTCTCCGTTCTGGTCCACGAAGTGGCTCACGAGCTGCTTCACCGCACCGGGGAACGACCCTCGAAGGTCGTTCGTGAGACCGAAGCCGAGGCAGTCGCCTTCGTGGTGAACGAGGCCATCGGCCTCCAAAACGGCACCGCCGCCGCCGATTACATCCAGCTCTACGAGGGTGACTCCGCAACGCTCGCCACTTCACTCGACCGCATTCAGAAGACCGCTTCTGATATCATCTCCGCCATCAGCGACGAGGAGGGCTCGGCATGAGCCCTCCCGTTTCGCCACCATCGCCCGCCGTCGTCCAGGCCATCGCCGAGGTTCTGGACTACCTCTACTGCGACCAGCGGGCGCACTTTCTCGGCTCACCTCCAGAGCAGAGAGAAGACCACATCTTTGTGTCACTGCTGATCATTTCCTGCTGGCTCGCCGGGCAGACCCATTCACACGAGGACTTCTGACACAACTTGCCCCATCCGATGCAGGTGCTCTCATCGGGTGGGGGATGCAATGCCAACAATCACACTAAAATGGTCTAGAGAAAGGGATTTGCGACGAAATCCATGGTCAAATTATCAACCTACCCAAGACCGTCGGAAACTGCACCTCGGCCCACGTTGCGGATACCATCCTCACCGTGGCCAATCGTCTGATCGAACTCACCGCCCGTGACCAGGAAATCGTCTCTACGCTCACCCACAGCGTCCGCGTTCTTACCGTCTCCCAGGTTGGCCGGACATGGTGGGCCGCGACCGCTTCGCCGGAAGTAAATGCCCGAAGGCGTCTTCGGTCTCTCGAACACGCTGGGCTCATCACCAGCCTTTCCCTCATCGCACACCCGGAGATCACTCTGCCAGGCCCAGTCGTGACCTGGCAAAGAAGATTCCCAGAACCCGACGCTTCCGAGCTTGCCTCGGCCCTCGCTCGGCGATGGACCGAGCCGGAGCGGGAGACCCACTGCGCTGTCGCCACCGATGAGGCCGCCGCCCGCTTTGGTGGCAACGGGGGCAGACCGCCCCGCGAGAGCGAGGCGACTCACGACATCCACCTCTCCGCCGTGTACCTCCGCATGGTTCAGGAGCTCCCCACGCGAGCCTCCTCCTGGATTCCCGAAGCGACACTCAAGAAGGGCCAGGGGATCAAGGTGCCCGACGCCATGGTGCGAGACGGCAAGCACAAGACAGCCATTGAATTCGGAGGGGCCTATTCCCGCCAGAAGCTCGCTGACTTCCACCGCCACTGCCAGGGGAGGGGACTCGCCTATGAGCTTTGGTGAGATCAACCTCCAGCCTCGCGATGAGAAGATGCTCGACCACATCGGGCGCTACCGCGTCACGCTTCGCCCGGTGCTCGACCATCTGTTCTTCTGTGATGAGAGCAGCGGCTGCGGGAATGTCATCAAGCGACTCCTCGCTTCTGGATACATCACCGCACGGGAAGGGCTGCCCGCGAAGCGCCGCTACTACCAGCTCACCGCCGTAGGCGCGGAGGGTCGAGTTCCGCTTGGCCGAACCAAGCCGATGCGGGCGCAGTCACTTCGCTCGGCACTTGCCATCCTCTGGTTCTGTGCGATGAACGAAACGCCTCGGCTTCGGCTGGAGACATGGGAGCTTCGAGACATCCTTGACGCTGACTTGCCTGCCGGTAAACACTGCGCCCAGCCGGGCGACCCGCTCAAGCTCTTCCGTGTTCAGATCCCGAGTGGTCGCACCAAGACAGCAGGTGTTATCAACGCGCTGAAAGACCATCTCGAAGAGAGCTTCACGCACGCTGTCATCAAGCGCTGGGCGAAAGACCGGCGCTACGGCTTTGCCATTCTCGCCGAAGCCGAGCGCGTGCCCGAACTCCGTGCGGCTGTCGCCAAGCACGGTCTCAACCGATACGCTTCCATTCTTGTTGAACCCGTCCCGAGTCCTCAAACACTTACGAGAGCATTGCATGAGCACCGAGTATCTCAAGACTCCAGGTAATAGACGTGGAGAAGCCTCCGGCATAAGCGTCCAGCGAGCACAACTCGTTTATGGCCCCGTTTCTGCCACCGAGATCAACGCCGCGAGGCTTCCCAGTCGTGACAAGTTGGCCCAGATGAATCTCGCCTACCGCGAGAAGTTCTTCTCCGACGAGGAGCTCGGGAGCATTGCCCTTATCAAGCTCAACCAGATCTTCTGGGCAAGTCTTGCCATGGCCATCGCCGTTGTCATCGTTGGTCCACTCATTCCCTGGGCCGTTGCCGCACCGCTGGTCGGCGGCATCTCATTCTTCCTTGCCCTCAACGCCGTTGTTCGCCGCAACGCCAACACCGCCAAGATTCTGCTCTACCTCATCGGGCCTGGGCTCGCTCTAATGCTCCTGCAGTTTGCGGGCTTCGTTGTCGTTCACCGCACATTCGCCTCCATTGTCTTTGGCGCTCTCACACTGATCGTGTTCTACCTTCACGGGAAGAAGCCGTTCGTTTTCTACCGCGATTGGCTCTACACCAATCCGAGGCTGACTCCAGAGACCCGCGCCAATCCCAAGTGCATCGCACTCAGTCCCAACATGCCGCTTCTTGCCGCGATCGTCGGCATCGTTATCGTCGTGCCAATCGTCTCCCCGACGATTGCTCTCGCGGTCGTGATTGCGCTGTGCCTTGCCACACTTCGCTCGGACCTCAACCCACTGGCATTCATCCGCAAGCTCAAGACAGTATTTGGCCAATACCTTTCCTACGGCGCGACGAGCACCGACGCTCCCGGCGTCTGGATTCCACAACAAACTTGGCGACAACGTAGCGCTGTCATGTGGTTGCTCTCGGCGTGGCTCTTCGTCACGCTCTCGGTGGGCCTGAGTCTGTTCGCTCCCTGGGATGTGCTTCGTTGGAAGATCAAGTCCGACTACGGTGAGGATGTTCTCGCGCCGCTCTTCGGATCAGCGTTTGATTGGGTCTTCCCGGTCCTGCAAGGGCTCTATGACGCACAAGCTGCCTATCTCTGGATCTTCCCCGCTGCACTTGGGCTGGCCATCGTCGTCCCGTTCTTGGTGCTTGCGGCAGTCTTTCGCAAGCCGCTTGTTGCCGCCTACGAGCTTCACCAGCAGATCGAAGGCACCGAGGATTCTGACCCGACCATCGACTATGACCCCGAGCGGCCCGAGTGGCAGTGGTACGTCGATCGACTGCGCGAATCCGACCAACAGTGCAAGGGGCCGCTCGATGGGACCATGCGCGAGGCCGAACACCTGTTTCTTGGGGTTGAGCCCAACGCGCAGTTCCCCGTGCTCCTCGACAAGCAGATTCTCGCGGAGCACTGCTACATGGTCGGAGACACGGGTAGCGGGAAGACGGCGCTCGGCATCATGCCGCTGCTCATGCAGCTCATTCGCGGTCAGAACCAACCGGGTGGCGACCCGTCGCCTCCGCCACCCATGGTCATCCTCGACCTCAAGGGCGACCCGGCACTCTTTCATACGGTTCGTGCTGAGGCCGAAGCTAGGCGCAAGGCCCTTGGCATCACCGACCCGGATGACCCGCGATACGCCTTCCGATTCTTCACACCCGAGAAAGGCAAGGCGTCGCACTTCTTCAATCCGTTTCACAGCCTCGACTCCGAATCACGAACAGAGATACAGCTCTGCCACTTGCTCCTCGATTCGCTCTCTCTCAATCACGGCGAGGGCTACGGGCGCTCGTACTACTCCAGGAAGAGCCGGATGATGCTCTTTGATGCGCTCACCAAGGGCGACCGGAAACCACGCTCCATTGAAGAGCTTTACGAACGACTCAAACAGTTCACCAAGGGCAGGGAAGACGGCGATCGTCTCATGGGTGACTTCGATTACCGAAACGACACGTTTGAACTCATGGCTACGATTCACTCGCTCTGTCGCTATGAGATGCTTGCCACCACGGCAAATCTTGATAATCCGTCGCTCTCGATTCACATGCCGGAAGTCATCGAGCAACGCCAGGTCGCATACTTCTGGCTCCCTGCCGCGCTCGAAAGCATCAGCGTGCGCGAGATCGGCAAGCTCGCGCTCTTCTCACTGCTCACCGCCGCCATCGACCGCCAACGCCAGGACAACACCGACGGGGAAGGGGGCTCCCGCCAGGTCTATCTGGTGATCGATGAGTTCCAACGCATCGCTGGTGAGAACTTCAAGATCATTCTCGAACAAGCGCGAAGCTTCGGCATCTCCGCCATTCTTGCCAATCAGACGCAGAGCGACCTGCACACCCACGACATCGACTTGCGGCCCACGATTCGCGCCAATACCCGAACCAAGATGTTCTTCTCCGTCACAGACCCGGACGAAGAACGCGACCTGTCTGAAGCTTCAGGGCAAGAACTGGCGATGCTGGAGTCTGGGTCCGCCCACTTCGGAGAACACCCCAGCACGAGTGTCCAGTGGAGCCAGTCTCTCAAACCACGGCTCACGCGAAACGATGTCATGTCAGTCAGCGACCACCCGCTTGAGTTCATCCTCAAGGTATCTCGTGGCTCCGGGTTTACGCAGTTTGGCGGAATGCCGATTCCCGTTCGCACCACCTACCCACTCACCCGCGACCTGTATGAACAGCGCCGCAACGAACCGTGGCCCAAACTTACTACAGCGATGGTTGCGCCAACAAAATCACCACGAGACCACGAAGCCGAGCGAGAAAGGGAAGTCGCCGAACGTGCCTACGGAAAGTTCCAAGAACTCGTTGAACAAATGGAAGCGCAAGGCGATTGAACACGTCTCGCTCCATGGGATCACTACGCACCGGGCCTTGAAGCGGGTTGTGTTCGGTAGCGACGGTGCGCTCGCAAACAGAGTCGTTCGCACGCTCATCGAGGAAAACACGCTCTTTCGCCATGGTTCCGTGCTCTCTCAGTCCAAACGCCGACCAACAGCAGGCAGCCTTCACCGTGACCATGCTGTTCTCGTTCATTGCTGCCACGGCACGAGGCTTCGCTCGCTCTTGTCGTTCGATCAACTACAGGGAGTGCTCTCGCCGATTCTTGAGCATCTCGATGCACCTGCACCCAAGGCTGCACGCTGCGTCATCGACCGCAACAAGCGTCTCTCGCTTCTTCGGGTGCAGCCGATGCTCCGAGACAGCCAGGAGCTCGACCTGAATCGCGAGCTTGGCAGGCTCCAGAGCTTCGTGGAGAGCGATGGGTTTCGCACATGGGCCTACCTCGCTGCCAACGGCGGGTTCTCAATCTCGTACTTGGTATTTGATAGAGGACAGGCAAAGGAGCTTGCCTTGTGGGCAGAGCGTCGCCCTCTAGTGTCGTGCCTACTGAAGCACGCTAGTTCTGTTCCGCTCCTCACCCAAGCTGTGAACCTACGCCTCCAAGGGCCGACCGGTCCATCTCTCCGTTAGGTGCAGTAGCAGGAGCCTTCTATTCCATCGATCAGATCGACACACACCTCGACCTCAATAGTCGATGTGTCCGTTCCCTCGTACGATACGCAACTGACCATGTAGCCGGGAGGATTGCCCTCACTCGGGACGCCTTCAGAGATTGTGCACTTTTTTGTTCCCTTACAAGTACAACCGTTGTTTGTTGTTGCGGTGCACTCTGCCAACGACGCCACTGCTTCTTGTGCAGCACTCCGCAGCTCTGCAACGGCGGTCGATGCAGTTCCCAGAATCAACATCGCCAACAGTAACAACCTGTCCATATCTGTATTTCCTCAACATTCTGAATTAGTTCAACCTGTGCCCGTGTTATGGACTCTCGCCGTCAAGGTGGTGCATTGCGCCCTCAGAAAGTGGCAACAGCTCGCCAAAAAAGAACAAAGCCCCGCAGGGCTCTGTTCTCCTACAGCAATCATTTGAGGGCTGGCACGAGTATCCGATGTCTCACGCGGAAATCTCGGTTCGTGCTGTGTGCCCTCCTTTCGCTGCTGCGTTCAATCTGCATCGTTTCGAGCACAAGGCTCAGTTTGATGCGTCTCCGTCGGTTTAGGCTCGTGACGGGGGGAGCAAAAGGTTCTCATCGCGTCTACCCATCATACGCACTGTTCTCGACTCCGGTTGATAACGCCAATCGCGCTGTGGTACATTCGCTCCATGGAAGCTCTGATTCCCGAAGTGATGCCCAGTGATGACGACGACGACGACGAGCTCGACGAGGAGCCGTCAGACGACTCCGATGTCTCCACTGAGACTTCAAGAGACTCGTGGGTGACCGGGGTTTCCTTCGAAGATGACGATGGCGTTATTGTCGAGTTCGATTTCCCTGAAGGTGGATGCCCCGAGCACGAGTTCAAGGATCGACTCATTGAGAGATGGCGTCGGGAGGCGCAGCAAGCGTCTCCATCCGCACAACCACCGAGCCCCGACACGCTCAGCGACATGCTGGTCATGTTCGTTCTTGGATTCTTGACGTTTGTGGTCTTCAACATGATGTTCGGCCCGAAGACGCTTGCTGAGCCCAAGCACTTGTGGTGCGTGTTCTCGATGAGCCGGGGCTGCATCGCCGATCTCGGGTAGCCCTTGAATGCACCTTGCTGATGCGGTAAAGAAAAAAGACCATGCGCGAACATGGCCTTCTCCCGTCCGAAGACGGATCTGTTTAGGTGGAGAGCATTGCCAGGGTGATTGCGGTCCATATCGACCATGCACCCAATGCGAACGCCACCAACACGGCCTTGACCATGCGAGACTCTTTGAGCCACGCGGGGACAGGGCCTTTTTTCTGCCGCTTGTCAGGAGATTCGTGAATCTCCAGGTCCGGCAGTTGACCGTTCGGACGACTCGAACGGTCCAAGACGATCAGCTCACTGGGATCCACATACCGACGCCGTTCACCAACCTTGTTGAACTTCGTCGTGCCGCTGTAGTTCCTGATGAGCCACTTTCCGTTCTCACAGAACATGAGTCTACCCATGACTGTCCTCTCTTCATTCCAGTGATCCTCCAACGGACTGTCCGCTGAACGGAGCGTGATCACTTGTTTGTCCAATCTGCTCCACTTGGAGCCGCAGCACTGAGCGCAGCAGATTGAATGGAAAGGGGAGAACGGTTGTCAGAGAGGACGAGTGCCCGCAGGCATCCGTCCGTTGGGCCACTACGGCCCCAAGAGTTCCGCCTGTTTAGTCTCGTGGCGGGGGGAGAGGGATTTTCACTTGGCAAAGAGACGGCGCAGTATCGCGCCACTGGATTCTACGCACGATCATACCGCTCGGTTGCGGCAGCGTGACCAGGGAGTGTCCGTTCTCAGAGGATGCGTGCTCCAGAGACGCCATGAGACTTTCTGAGACTCTCCGCTTTTGTGCTTTCCGCTTCGACGTGGCCGGGCGTCTTACCCGAGTGCTCTGTGTACAGCCCGTGGCCTCGCAACGCTTGTGCCAGAGGATCTGTCACGCACCGTTGCCGCAGTCGGCCCCGAGACGCACTCGGGAGTCGCCCGGCTGTTTCTCCACACGGGATTGGTTGTTCACCGCCACGGGGTGAGTGAACAAACCCAATCCCTTTTTACAGGAGAAACTCCAATGTCGAAGCAGAAGCCAGTCAGCGAAGTCCGCATCGGTCACATCAAGGCCGCCATCTGGAAGAACGAAACCGAGAACGGCACGTTCTTCAATGTCACGCTCTCTCGCCTCTACCGCGACGGTGACTCGTGGAAATCCACGGACAGCTTGGGTCGCGATGATCTGCTGCTCGCCGCCAAGGTGCTCAGTGCTGCCCATTCCCGCATCTACGAGCTCCAGGCCGAGTGAGACCCTCGGGCAACTCGGGAAGTGGCCCCGCGGGCTCATGCTCGCGGGGTTTTATGTACCTGATTGTTTCTCGACCGTTGGTCACATCGCAATGCCGTGCGAATCCCAGCAGGCACGGAGGACCGTCATTGCTGCTGCTGGGTCCGTAACGGACAGCCCGGCCTCCTGGGCCAGCGATGCGAACTCGCGTTGCCATGATTCCGGGGCGTCTGGGAGCTGCGTCGGGATCGGATGTGTCTTGCGCGCATCAAATGTCGCTCTGACCGCGACTTGCACTTCCTCGGGTTCCAGCCCACCCCGATTGACCAGTACCAGGAGATCGACCAGGTCCTTGACGCGCGTGTTGGTTCGGTCGGTCCAGGGATATGTCAGCGCGTGGATCTTTTCGGCGAACTGCTGTGCCTTCGGAATCGCGACCGCCTGTGCACGGGCAAGCCCCGCGAAATCAAAGAAGTCCTCGCCGGTGAGTGTCTCCGGCTCTCCAGTGACGGCGTCACCGAAGCCTGCGTCAATGTGAAACCTCGCGTATTCCTTGCCCGCAAGCAGGGCGATGACGGGGAATCGGGACCCGCCGAGTGGCGGGCCGGGAAGCTCTCCCTTGGATGCGCCGATGCGAAACACCAGATAGTCACCGGTGTCTATCTCGGCTGCTTCCTGAAGTCGTTCGCGCAGTGTCTCAAGCCGTACAGCGAGTTCTGAGTCGTCCGCACTCGCGCTCAGATCAAGGTCGCGCGTCGTTCTCGCATTGGGCCTGTAGCGAAGGTCCATCGCATAACCGCCTTTGAGCAACCACGGCGCATCGGGTGCCGCGAACAGCCGGGCGAGTAACCGCTCCATCACCAGCTTCTGCCGGAGGTCGTTGATGGGCACGCTGCGCTTCCCCGCCTCCGTGCGGAGCCGGTCTTCCAAGGCTTGGCGGAAACCCGCCGCTGTCGCGTAGTGCTTGCTCATGTGCCTCGCTTGAGTTCTTGTTCGAGGATGCGGCACAGCCGTTCGGTGGATGCCTTCGATGCCGCTTGCGCGAGCCTCTTACGGCTCACGAGCCCTTGATCCAGAACGTCTTGGACTGCTTTGCCGAGTTCATCGTCGCCTACATCGTCCGACCTTGACACATCCAGAAGAGTGCGAACAGGGGTCGTGACCCAGAATCCTTCACGCTCCTCGCGTTCGCCTGGATCAAGAGTCGCTCGATGGAGAACCCACCCCGACGGAGGACGCTTGCGGAAACCCGGCGGCACAGTGAGATGAATGGCCCCCGCGAACAGATCACTCAGCCCATGGAGTGCCAGGGCGGTTCGGTGTGACACGGTCGCTCGTGGCGCATCGGCGCGGTTTCGGCTCCAGAAGGTGGCCCGCACAAGGTCATCGTGCTCTGAGATCGGCAGCACCGGGAGCCGGTAGAGTCCATGATCCACGCGCTCGAAATTGCCCGCATCGACATGGTAGGCGAGCCTCCGCCTTTCGTAGCCCAGGGCCTTGGCCTGCTTGGCGGTGAAGTAGCCGCCCTGTTGGGCTGCGAGGGCTGAGATCTCACGCTGAATGGGTTTTCCGCTTTGGTAGGTCATGGCACAAATGTCTCAATAATCGAGACAATCATGTCACGCCTTTCGGCTAAAGTCCAGCGTGAGCACCAGTTTCGGCCTTCCACGTCCGAATAATGGCCGCTTGCGGTGATTACAGGGGGTATTCACCGCATGGACTGCGGCGAAGACGAACTGCATCCACTCTTTCGCAGCACAGATGCAGGCCAGTTGATACGGATTCGCAGGGCATTGCGAATCCGAGGCTTGGGCTTGGACCCCTCGGAATCCGATCCGTCCGACAGATGCTCGCTTTGCGGCATCAACGGGGAAGGGTGAGGGGAGCAGAGTCGGCTCTGGCCATCATCCTCGGGGCCACGGGCGGGGCGAACCCCGACGATGATGGCCGAGCCGACAACAACTATGTGCGCAGCTTGGCCGATACCTTGGCGGTCACTCCGTCTTCATCGCGGATGAGATGAATCCTGCCGTCGGTTTCTTCGATGCGAAGGGTCGGGTGGAGATTCCAGTGTGTTGCGTCGTTGAGAGTGAGCATCTTCGTCGCTTCAAGTCCTCGAAGGGCCGCTTCGATCGTTTGGCGGTCAGCGTGGAGCTGTTGGCACAGGGCAGTGGTCTTCGTGCAACCGTGATGCACGCTGTAGACCACAGAGAGCAGCAACGGGTCGAAGAGCACGTCCTTGAGCGGAGCGAGCTTCATGAGCGATGTTGCCCGCATCAACGACTGATACGACGGGTCGCCGTGAGCCACATAGGGGCAGTGCCAGACGAGAGCCTCTGCCGAATCTGGACCGGCAAAGAACAGATGCCCCAGGCCGCGAGAAAGGAAGACGACATCTCCGGCATGGAGCTCAAAGCGAGTGAGGTTGCGGGGAAACATCTCTGGCCTGCCCGGTGCGACGTTCAGCATCCCTGAGCCCTTGGTCAACATCACCAGGCGATCCGACTGCTCGTGCATGTGGATGCACTCTTCCGCCGGGGTGGGCTTTATTTGCACTCTGGAAAGCACGTCCTGTGATTCGAACCCGAGAAGCTCTCGAATCGGCCACAGGCCTTGGGAGATGTAGTGGGGCCGGTGGATGCGCACCGTGGGCTCTTCGAGTCCCTCGGTGGATTCGAGCTCCTGGAGCAGTGCGTCCATCTCAGGGGTTTCGACTCGGCCGCGAAGGAACGAGCGCTCCGGTCGGGAGCCGCTGGTGACCTCTTGCCGGAACTGCCGCACAGCATTCACGCCGAGTGCGACCACTTCTTGAACAGGTGTCGAGTGTCTGGCACGAAGCGATGTGCTCATGCCGAAAGTGGACTCGCCCGAATCATGCTGCTCACGGAATGAGACTCGTAGCTGCATGGGACACTCCTTTCGTGGTGTCGTCCTGCAGCACGGCGGATACTGTGCCGCCAAGTGCTTGGTGTTTGCATTGTACCCGGCAGTCGTAGAGCGCGCCACCATGTAGCCGCGATACGGGGCATATCTCATTCACTCTGCACGCTCGCTGTGCTATCACCAGGATATGGACATCCGTGTATTGCTTGTCGTCGTTCTGATTGTTGTCGTTGGCTCTCTTGTCCTGTGGCGACGCCAAAGCGCAGCTCGATCAAGGAGTCGCGTGCCGCCCGTTCACCGTTGGCGACATCGGGTGGCTATCCGTGAAGGTGAATACCCGTACTACGCCAAGAAGTGCTTGCTCACCAAGAGTGAGCGAGAGTTCTACCAGGCGCTACAAGCTGCCGTTGATGGGCGTTTCACCATCGCAATGAGCGTGCGTCTCGCTGACGTGATC
Source organism: Phycisphaerales bacterium (assembly GCA_029260435.1). GTDB lineage: Bacteria > Planctomycetota > Phycisphaerae > Phycisphaerales > UBA1924 > OFTM74. Next base: position 36,668 of record JAJDDG010000125.1, read on the forward strand.
AACTGCTCCAGGGAATCATGGAGCAAGGGATATGGCCCGCTCATCAGCTCCAAGCAACTCGACTTCGTGCTTTGTGAACCACACAGCACCCGTATTGTGCTAGCAATCGAGCTCGATGACGAGACTCACGGCCTGGCCGACAGGCGCGAACGAGACGAGTTTCTCGACAACGCCATGCGAGCTGCAGGTGTACCTCTGCTTCGAGTTGTGGCTGCTTCGTCATACGACGTGGCGGTACTGCGGAACGCGATCAAAAATGCCGTGCAGCGCTGTCCGTCACTGCATCGCGCCGCGTAGACGGGCACATCGTCATCGCACTACTTCATCAAATACTTGATTTGTGCTATTCCCCCGAGGCATGGATGCACACATGATTCTACTCTCCATCCTGGTCGGCACCGTTGTTTACCTGGCACGGCCTGCGCTGTACTGCTGGTGGCGAGATGAGGCCGTCACCGAGGAACGTGAGCATCCATACTTCGCTTACGAGAACTGCAGAGAGTCCGTCGTCACCGCCATCGCGCGACTCTCAAGCAAGGGTATGTTTAACCTCGCTCCCGAACAACCAGGCATCCGACCTAGTGGTCCCCGCCTAACGGTCTATGACTTATTCAG
>JAJDDG010000126.1 GCA_029260435.1 Phycisphaerales bacterium
CTCCACGCCCAGGCAGCCCGCCACAACACCGCTTCAATCCGAGCCCTCGAGCGCAACGGCTTCGTCATCACCGCCCACCGCCACGCCCCGCCATCCGACCGCTTCCGGGAATGCGAAGAAGTAACCCTGCTGCTCTCCTGATTTCACCACACCATCCCCTCCCGTACCATCCCCCCATGCCAACCAATAAACCCACCGAGCAGTTCACCATCCGCCGCCAGGTCTTCAAGCTCTTCGGCGCCGGCTTCCATATCTACGACCCGGATGGCAACGTCGTCGGCTACTGCAAACAAAAAGCCTTCAAGCTCCGCGAAGACATCCGCATTTATACAGACGACTCCAAATCAACCGAACTCATCCGCATCGGCACGCGCTCCATCATCGACTTCGGTGCCGCCTACGAAATCACACTCCCCACCGGCGAATCACTCGGCTCCCTCCGCCGTAAAGGCATGAAGTCCCTCATCCGAGACTCGTGGCTCGTCTTCGACCCCAAAGGCGTCGAGATAGCGAAGATCGAGGAAGACTCCCAGGCCAAAGCCCTCTTCCGCCGATTCATGGGCGACTACGCCTCGCTCCTCCCCCAGTCCTTCACCCTCCGCGCTGCCGACAACACCGTTCTCGCAACCTACCGCACCCACTTCAACATCTTCATCTACAAACTCGGCATCACCATCCACACCGACCACCAGAACACCGACGAAAGCATGCTCCTCGACGACATCGACGACCTCATGCTCCTCGCCATCGGGGTGCTTGTCAGCGCCATCGAAGGCAGGCAGAACTGAACTTATGCCGCTTCCCCCACTCCGCGCATAAAAAAAACCGCCCGAAGGCTGTATCAGATAATTAATATTGTCGAACGCCGGATCACTCAGTCATACAGCACCGCAGCCGTGGGAAGCACTACCGCCGTCACACCGCCCTCAGGAACATGAAGCCCGCCGCCGTTCTTGATCAGCAGATCAGAACCAACATACCAACCATACATATCAGACCCGTTCTGGATCATCCCCCCGCCATCGGGCGAGATCAATGAGGCACACACCTGCGAGTTGTTCTGGATGTTGAACTCCTTGTCGCCGAGGTTCACAAACGTCACCCGACGCGGATCCCAAGACTCCATATTCACCTCGGCCTCGTCCTGCACCGTCGCATCCTTACCGATGTATACCGTCAGTGTAGCGCCATCATCCAGCACAACCGATGCGTGGTTCTCGATCTTAAACTCTTCGCTCGCGTACACCACAACATCACCGCTCACACGTAGCACTCGATACGAACGGACCAGGAACTTCTCACAGCGCACACTCTCGTCGAACACCGTAGTCCCTGCCCCGTCGTACAGCACCTCACCGCGCATCCTGCCCCCGATCGCCGGCAGACCCGGCATCTCAATCGCAGCACCGCTGACGATTTCCGGTGCAGGCCCAGCCGTCGCCGGATCGTATCCACCCGGGCCGATCGTCCAGGTGTCAAGCGTCGGCCGATCATCCAAAGACAATGATCCGTTCATCGGCACCTCCGCCGTTTGCGGAATCATGGACGCGAGCGAATCCGAAGCGAACCCCATACGCGCCGATAAACCAATGACCGTCCCAAACGCGATGGCACACGTCACTACAGAACGCCAACACATGAATGATGTCACAGCACATTCTTTCTGCATACCCTATATTCATTATTTCCCTTTCTAGTTTGTTCGAAACCGACCCTGAACTCTTTGCCGGTTCTACATCAACACTCACTTTCACACCCCCCCCCCTGTCCAGCCCTGCCCTCGAGTAAAATTCCCACCGGGGTCCATCGGTACCGATTACGCCGAACCCGAATCCCCCCCACTATCATCTGCCCATGCCCATCAACGTAAACCGCATCTACGCCGGACCCCGTAATGCACTCCACCCGCACATTCGATCACCGAGGTACACAATGCACAAGCTCAGAATGCTCACCCCCATCGCCTTCCTGCTTGCCATCGCATCCATAGCGATCGCCGAGCCCCGTCTCTACGTACTCAACAAATCCGACGCGACAGTATCGGTCGTTGATCCGCTCAACGATCTCGAAGAAGCCGTCATCAAAGTCGGCGACGGGCCCCACGAAGCCGCCACATCCCCGGACGCGCGCACCATCGTCGTTGCGAATTACGGCACCGAAACCCACGGCAACACCATCAGCGTCATCGATGTTCTTTCACGCACAGTGACCAAGACCATCGACCTCGCCGAATACCAGCGCCCCCACGGCATCCTCTTCCTCACCAACGACACAATCTGCGTCACCGCCGAACGCCAGAAAAAGCTCTGCATCATCGACATCCGCGAAGGCATCGTAAAAGCCGCCATCGATACCGACCAGGAAGCCTCCCACATGGTCGCCGTAACGCCGGATTCCGGGCTCGCATTTGTCGCAAACATCCGCTCGGGATCCGTCTCGGTTATTGATCTCCAGAAGCAGAAACTCACCAAGGTGATCCCGACCGCCCCAGGAGCCGAAGGCGTCTTTGCTCACCCGACCCGCGGAGAAGTCTGGATCACCAACCGATCCGCCAACACCGTGACGATCATCGATACCAAAAGCCTCGCCATCACCGACGAGCTCGATGCCCCAGCCTTCCCCATCCGTATCGCGATCACACCCGACGGCGAACACGCCCTCGTCTCCTGCGCACGCTCAGGCGATGTTGTCGTATTCGATGTCGCCACCCGCAAGGAACTCCGCCGTATCCCGATGAACGAGCAGGCGGTCGCCGAGCCCGAGAAGGACAAACGCCTCTTCGGCGATCAGTTCGAAGACTCCCCTGTCCCCGTCGGCATCCTCATCGACCCCGATGGCTCGCGCGCGTACGTCGCCAATACCAACGCCGACATCATCTCAGTCATCGATCTCAATACCTGGAAGATCGTGAAGCGCCTCCACGCAGGAAACGAGCCGGACGGGCTCGCATGGTCACCCCGAGGCTAAACGCGAACTCATACACAGCTACACAGACTCCGCCTTATGCCCGGAAGCGACTATGTGTACGCATTGCCG
>JAJDDG010000127.1 GCA_029260435.1 Phycisphaerales bacterium
TCCAGCGGGCGCGTTCGTGGATGCGCCCCGGCGCGCATATCCAGCACTCGATGCGCCGGGCCCAGAGTCGGTAGCCGCCCCAGTGCGGCGGTCGGGGGATGATTGCATCGGGGTCGTCGAACTGGACGCCGAGCTTTGCGAGGGTGGCGCCGACCTTGAGGATGAGGTCTTCACGGGAATCGATGGGCTCGGATTGGTCGGAGGCCCATGCACCGATGCGCGACTCGACGGCGCGGGAGGCGAAGTATTCGTCGGACTCGGCGTCTGAGGTGTGGGTGACGGGGCCCTCGACGCGGATCTGGCGTTCGGCGTGATCCCAGTGGAAGACGAGGGCTGCGTTTGGGTTTTCGGCGAGGGCGCGGGATTTTCTGGATTGCTTGTTGGTGTAGAAGACGAAGCAGGCGGGGTCGGGCTCGATCTGTTTGCAGAGAACGACGCGGGCGGAGGGCAGCCCGGTGGGATCGATCGTGGCGAGGGTGACGGCGTTTGGGTTTGGCTGATGCTGGCGCTCGATCGCCTGGTTGAACCAGGCGGTGACGAGGGGCATGGGATCGAGCGGGAGGGGCTCTGGGAGGAGTTCCTCTGGGTCGTAGATTTCGGTGGGATCAGTGGGGTCGGACATATAGAGGAGGATATCCGGGACGGGGCGTGGGGAACTTGTCATTGATGGGAGCCCGAGGGTGTGGGGGGGTATCCTGCTGGGAACAGGAGGCGAAGCGGCGATGGAAGGATTCGGAGGCGAGCGAGGGAAGGACGTGTGGAAGGATCGGGAGCGGTTTGCGCTGTCGCCTCGGCTGCAGGGGTTGTTCGATCGCGTGCCGCCGCACTCGGAGGAGGCGGAGAAGAGTCTGCTGGGGTCGATGCTTCTGGATTACCGGGTGATCCCGGATGTGTTGGGTTTGGTTGGGAAGGCGGAGGCGTTTTACAGGGAAGCGCATGCGGCGGTCTTCGACGCGATCCTGAAGGTGTACAACGAGCGGAACTCCGGGGACATCGTGCAGATCCTGCAGTATTTGCAGGACGCGGATTCCTTGGAGGATGTCGGCGGGAAGGGGTACCTGGTCGAGCTTGCGGAGAGTGTGCCGAGCTCGGTGAACGCGCCGCACTACGCGAAGATCGTGCGTGATAAGGCGCAGCTGCGGGAGCTGATCGAGGCGGCGGGGGAGATTCTGTTTCAGGCGTACGACTCGGGCAACGCGATCGGCGAGCAGGCGCGGATGGTGCTGGACAACGCGGAGCAGATGATTTTCCGGATCGTTGACCAGACGATCGGCGGCGACAGCGAGGATCTTGCGACGCTGTGCCGGCAGACACTGGACATTCTGGATGCGAACTTCAAGCACGGGCGGACGCTGACGGGGTTATCCACTGGTTTTCATGAGCTGGACGACATCACGAACGGGTTGCAGCCGGGCGAATTGATTATTGTTGCGGCGCGTCCTTCGATGGGGAAGACGGCGTTTGCGTTGAACCTGGCGGAGCAGATCTCGCTCGGCGGCGGCGCGGCGGGCGAGGGGACTGGTTCTGGTGGGGGGCGGCATGTGCCGGTGGCGTTTTTCAGTCTTGAGATGAGCCGACAGTCGGTGACGCAGCGTATGTTGAGTGCGCACTCTGGTGTTGATTCACAGAAGATGCGGAAGAACATGCTGCAGCACTCGGACTTCGAGCTGCTTGTAGAGAGCTGCTCGGTATTGAGCGAGGCACCGATTTTTATCGACGACACTCCCGGGCTGACGGTGCTACAGCTTCGCGCGAAAGCACGACGGATGGTTGCGCAGCACGGGGTGAAGTGTTTGCTTGTTGATTACCTGCAGCTGATGACTGCACCGCACGCGGCGCGGGAGGGTCGGCAGCAGGAGGTGTCCACGATGTCGCGGAATGTGAAGGCGCTGGCGCGGGAGTTGAATGTTCCGGTGATCTGCCTTGCGCAGCTGAACCGTGGTGCGGAGCAGCGCGAGGGGCACACGCCGCGCATGGCGGACCTGCGCGAGTCGGGGTCGATCGAGCAGGACGCGGATGTGATCATGCTGCTGCACCGCGAGGAGTATTACCACCTCAAGGATGAAGATTGGAAACTCGATAATCCTGAGAAGGTGGGGCTTGCGGAGGTGATCATCGCGAAGCAGCGGAACGGGCCGACGGGGACGGTGGAGCTGACATGGGACGGGCGGACGACGCGGTTTAAGGATCGCGCGGTGGGGTACGGCGGCGGCAGATCGTATGGAGGTGGTGGCGAAGTGCAGACAAAGAAGGTGCAGTTTGCGCCGGGCGGGCACAGCGGGCCGGTTGAGAACTTCCGTGATGGTGGCGGGTCGGATTCATCGGGCGAGGATGTGTCAACGCTCCCGCCGTTCTAGTACGCATGAGGATCCGGGGCGATGGAAGAGCGAGAGAAGATGGTGCGGTTAGTTGTGGTGATGCCCGCGTATAACGAGGCGGCGCTGATCGAGCGCGCACTGGAGCGGTTCGAGGAGGTGGATGCGGCGGTGGGTGTCGAGCGCGTGGTGGTGGTGGTGGATGATGGATCGACGGACGGGACGGGTGAGATCGCGGAGGGGTTTGCGGGCGGGCGGGATTGGGTTTGGGTGATCCGGCGGTCGGCGAACGGGGGGAAGGGCGACGCGCTGCGGGCGGGGTTTGCCTGGGCTTTGGGGGAAGGGGGCGCGGATATTGTGCTCGTGCATGACGCGGATCTGGAGTACGACGTTGCGGATCATGGGGGCGTGCTTGCGCCCATCCTGGAGGGGCGGGCGGACGCGGTGATCGGGTCGCGGTTCATAGGTCGGTCGCACAGGGTGTTGTATTACTGGCACGCGGTAGCGAACCGGTTGATCACAACAGCGAGCAACATGGCGACGAACCTGAATCTGACGGACATCGAGTGCTGCACGAAGGTGATGACGCGGGAGGTTGCATCGCAGATCACGGTGCGGGAGCGGGGGTTTGGTGTTGAACCCGAGTTGGTGGCAAAGATCGCGCGGGCGCGGGTTGGTGAGGGGTGTGCGCGGGTGTATGAGGTTGCGGTGACGTACGCGGGGCGGACGTATGAGGAGGGAAAGAAGATCGGGTGGAAGGACGGGATGTGGGCTGTGGTGTGCATTGCGCGGTATTGGGCGGGTGGATTGCGCAAAGAAAAAGCCCGGTCTTAGGACCGGGTTTTTTCCGGCATCCGCGGGTGTTCATCACGCGGGGATGTCAAGATCAGAAACACCGAGGAGGAAGTAAAGCGTCCGCCACGCTTTCGCGTGGCGGACGAGTGGATATCACATGAAGTGATTAGCGACGACGGCGGATGCCGACGAGCCCGGCCATCCCGAAGAGCGCCGCGGTTGCGGGCGTGGGAATGATGGTCAGGGTGTTCTGACCGGAAGCGGTGTGGTCGGTGACCACGAAGCCGGCGGCGTAAGCGGTGTTGAAGCCGCCGATCGCGACGCCGTAGGTGCCTGCGGCGAGGTTGGCGAAATCGAGGCGGGAAGTAAGGATGTTGTTGACGAAGTCCTCGTCATCGTTGGAGCCGACGAGGAGGCCGGAGGAGTCGAAGAGGCCGATCTCGGTGTCGTTGGCACCGAAGGTGCCGCCAGTGTTGGTGGAGCCAGCGGTGGTCAGGGAAAGAGGACCGCCTGTGTGGGAGAAGGTGACCCATGTGAGTTCACCGGCAGCCATGGGGTAGCTGGCGGTGGAGCCAGCAGACTGCGAAGCGGCGAAGGAGGGGAGGACGGAGTTATCGATGAGGATGTTGGCGGTGCCCCATGTGGCATCGACGCCGGTGTCATCGAAGGACTCTGTGAACTCGAAGGACCATGTGCCGGCGGCGGCTTCACCACCGAAGGCGGCGGCCCAGCCGGAGACGGTGCGGGAACCGGACCAAGAACCGGACAGACCGGCCTGGATGCCGATGGGGCCCGAGGTGGGGCTTGTGGCGCTAATGGTCAGCTCGGAGAGGAATGACCCGGAGCCAGCGGAGTTGACATCGCCTGTCCAGCTCAGGGAGCCAGCGGTGAAGGCAGGGGCGAGGGTCGTGCGGGTGTCACCGGGGACATCCGAGAGGACAGTGTTGAAGGTGGCGAGGTGCTGGGCGGAAGCCATTGACGTAGCAGCCATGGCCGTACCGGCGGCGAGAACGATCTTCGTGGAATTCTTCATTGTGTTGATACTCCCTCAGTACTCAAGCTGAAAAAACAAAGCTCACAAAAAACAGACAGCCACTACGTCGCAACATGCGAATCACCCGAGTGGCGCGGGCAAAGACAACGAGCAACCGCGCAGCAACAAGCTGAACGGGTGCGACTATTCAGATGTAGGAACGAAGTGCGTGCCTGCGCTGCGGAGGCGGCCAACAAAACGCTGGCGTCCTCGGACATCAGGCGACATCGGCGGTTCTCTCAAGAGCTCGCGGCTTCCCGACCGCGGGCATCTCTCCTCCGATGCGTGACGTGTTTCGCTCCTTGGGCACACTGTCGGATGGCGTGCCGCTTCTTTCAACGCTTAAAAACTACATGCATCACAGCCGGAAGCAACGTTTTTCTGGGCATAATTCGCATGATCCGGACTATCGGTACAAATAAAATCGACGACCATTCATCGGCAATTCGTTCTAGCACCACGAGTTGCGATGCGGGGATATCGGGCAATTGGTCCGGCGAACAACACAAAAACAAGCTACCCCGCCATTGCAGCGGGGTAGTTGGTCGAAGGGTTCTTATCCGGCTGTGATAAAAAACCGGTTAGTGGTTATTCGCTTACGTCGTTTCGGCTTCTGCCTCGCCCGCCTTTGCTTGTTCGGCGGCTTCGGGTTCCGGCTCGGGGTCGGGTTCCTTTGGTGCGAGCGCTTCGTCCCATGTTGCCTTGAAGGTGAGTTCTTCGGAATCGGCGACACGGGAGACGGTGATCTTGTTCTTGCCCTGAAAATCACCAGAGAGCATTGCTTCGGAGAGCGGGTCTTCCATGTAGGTGGAGATCGCTCTGCGGAGGGGGCGTGCGCCGAAGTCGGGGTTGTAGCCGTTGTCGATCAGGAATTCCCTTGCGGGCTGATCGATTTCGAGGTGCCAGCCTTGCTCGAGGAGCCGTTCGGTGAGTTTGGCGGTCTCGTACTCGACGATGATGATCAGGTCTGTCTTGTCGAGTGGGCGGAAGACGATGACGTCATCGAGTCGGTTGATGAACTCGGGACGGAAGAAGCGCTCGATCTCCTTCATGAGCACGGTCTTGATGCCCTCGAAGTCGGACTCGGCGGAGTTGTCTGATCGTTTGGAGAAGCCGAACCCGCCGCCGCCCTTGATCAGGTCGGCGCCGATGTTCGAGGTCATGATGAGGATGACATTGCGGAAGTCGACGTTGCGTCCGAAGGAGTCGACGAGGCGTCCTTCTTCCATGATCTGCAGGAGCATGTTGAAGACATCGGGGTGGGCCTTCTCGATCTCGTCGAGGAGGACAACGGAGTATGGGCGGCGTCGGATTTTTTCGGTGAGCTGCCCGCCTTCTTCGTAGCCGACGTATCCGGGGGGTGCGCCGACGAGTCTGGAGACATTGTGCTTCTCCATGTAGTCGGACATATCGAGCATGATGAGTGCGTCTTCGTCGCCGAACATGAACTCCGCGAGTGCCTTGGAGAGCAGGGTTTTGCCGACGCCGGACGGGCCGACGAAGACGAAAGAGCCCATTGGTCTTTTGGGGTCTTTGAGTCCGGCGCGTGCGCGACGGATCGCTTTGGAGATGGCTTTGATGGCTTCGTCCTGCGAGACGACCTTCTTGTGGAGCTCGTCCTCGAGATTGAGCAGGCGCTTTGCCTCCTCGTCTTCCAGGCGGGTGAGGGGGACGCCGGTAATCTTGGAGACGACCTCGTCGATGACCTCGTCGTCCACGATGCCGCCGACTTCCTTGGCCTTTTCGCGCCACTCCTGCTGGATGGTTTCTTTCTTCTTGCGGAGCTGCTCTGCCTGGTCGCGGAGTTCCGCGGCTTTTTCGTAGTCGGCGTTCTTAACAGCGTCGTCCTTCTTGATCGAGAGGAGCTCGATCTCGGATTCGATATCCGCGAGATCCGGTGGCTTGGTCATTGTCTTGAGTCGGACGCGTGCGCCGGCTTCGTCGATGACGTCGATGGACTTATCCGGCTGGACGCGGCCCGTGATGTAGCGGGCGGAGAGCTCGACGGCGGCTTCGATCGCGCCGTCGGTGATTTTGACGCGGTGGTGGTTTTCGTAGCAATCGCGGAGTCCCTTGAGGATCAGGATGGTCTGCGCGGGGTTCGGCGGCTCGACGGTGATGGACTGGAATCGGCGTGCGAGGGCGGCGTCCTTCTCGATGTACTTGCGGTACTCGTCGAAGGTTGTAGCGCCGATGCACTGGATTTCGCCGCGGGCGAGCGCGGGCTTGAGGACATTGGACGCGTCGATCGCGCCTTCTGCGCCTCCCGCGCCGACAAGTGTGTGGAGTTCGTCGATGAAGAGGATGAGGTTCTGGGCTCGCTTGACCTCGTTCATGACGGCTTTGATGCGTTCTTCGAACTGCCCGCGGTACTTGGTGCCAGCGACCATCAGCGCGAGGTCGAGCACGACGAGGCGGCGGCCGTGGAGTAGATCGGGCACTTCGCCGTTGATGATTGCCTGCGCGAGGCCTTCGACAATGGCGGTTTTGCCGACGCCGGCTTCGCCGAGGAGGACTGGGTTATTTTTGGTTCTGCGGCAGAGAACCTGGATGACGCGTTCGATTTCGGTTTCGCGTCCGATGACCGGGTCGAGGTGCCCTTCTTTGGCGAGGACGGTGAGGTCGCGGCCGAAGGAATCGAGCGCGGGGGTTTTGCTCTTGCCCTGGCGCTGTGACGAGCCTGGCTGGGGCGGGCCGCCCGATGTTTCGCCTTCTTCTTTGTCCACGCCTGCGCCGAGGAGGTTGAGGACTTCCTCACGGACCTCTTCGAGCTTGAGCCCGAGGTTCATAAGGACCTGCGCGGCGACGCCGTCGTGCTCGCGGAGGAGCCCGAGCAGGAGGTGCTCGGTGCCGACGTAGTTGTGGTTGAGGTTGCGTGCTTCTTCGATGGCGTATTCGATGACCTTCTTCGCGCGCGGCGTCTGGGGGAGCTTGCCCATCGTGACCATGTCCGGTCCGGAGTGGACGAGCTTCTCGACTTCGAGCCTGACCTTGCGGAGGTCTACATCGAGATTCTTGAGGACATTGGCGCCGACGCCCGAGCCCTCTTTGACGAGCCCGAGCAGGATGTGCTCGGTGCCGATGTATTCATGGTTAAAGCGCTGGGCCTCCTGGTTTGCGAGGGCCATGACTTTGCGAGCACGGTCTGTGAATCTCTCGAACATCGAATCCTCCGGGGAGGTTGTTTCCCGCGGGCGACGGGCTCACGCTCGTCGCCTGGGTGCGGGTAGAAGAACACGGCACGGATTATCCCGTGTGATATTGGACCAGCGAAGGATATGCCTGCCCAGTTGTGGTTTCATCGGCCTGCGGGGTGCCCCTGATGCACCCACAATCAGGTTTCGGGGGGAGGGAAACTGCCTTTTTCTGGATTTGGATGCCGATTTGGCAGCGACACCCGGTAAAAAGCTGCGTATCGGGGAGGGTGATAATTTTTCCCCGAGATTAAGCGGAGGGTGTATGTCATTGATAGGACGGGTGACGATCGGGATTGTGCTCGCGCTGGGTGCGGCGGGTGGGGCGCGGGGTGAGATCGAACGGCAGGGTGTCGGGCAGACGGTGCGGGTGACTGTTCGGGTGGACGGGGAGAACATTGGCGGGCGGGTCGCGGGGTGGGACGACGGGGGGGCGTGGATCGAGACGCGCTCGGGGGGGGAGCGGAAGGTGGAGTGGGCGGACTTCGGCGCGAAGCGGGCGTACGACGTTCGGCGGCGGGTGATGGACACGGATGATTGGAAGGGGTGGGCGCGGGTGGGCGCGCTGATGCTTGATATGGGTGATGAGCGTCTGGCGGATCGGGCGTTCGGCGTTGCGGAGAAAAAGGACAACGAAGCGAAGCGGACGGTGCTGAAGATGCGGGGTGTGTATGCGCGCGGGGCGGATGTGTACGCGGTGCTCGACGGCGCGGAGGGGACGCAGAACAAGCAAGAGCACAAAGAGGGCGATCCTGCGCGCAAGAAGAACGGGAATGAAACGGGGAAGACCGAGAACGGGAGCCGGGGGCCGGACGAGCGGGAGGCTGCGGTGGGCGTGCGCAGATGGGCGGTGCTCACGGAGGCGCAGCACGCGAGGGAGACGACGCGGCTGCGTCGGGTTGCGCAGGGCATGCTGCTGATGGGGGACATTGAGATCGAGGCGATCGAGACGGAGCATTTTCTGTTCTACAGCGATCTCCAGGTGAGCGAGACGAAGAAGTGGGCGGCGAAGCTGGACACGATGTACCGCACGCTGATCACGACACTGGACATCCCGAAGGGGACGCGGATGTTCCGCGGGCGGTGTGTGGTCTTCATCTTCAAGGAGCGGGAGGATTTTCTGGGGTTCGAGGCGGCGGCGTTTGGGTACAACGCGGCGTTTGCTGGCGGGGTGTGCCACCAGCGCGGGGAGGATGTGTTTGTTTCGTTTTTCAAGGGGCGGCGCGCGGATCAGGATTTTCAGAGTGTGCTGATCCACGAGACGGTGCACGGGTTTATGTACCGGTACCGCTCGTCGGAGCGGCTGCCGACATGGGCGAACGAGGGGCTTGCTGATTACGTGGCGGGGTATCTGACGGAGCGCTCGACGGAGCCGCAGCGGCACTGGCAGCACGCGCGGAACTTCATTATGCGTGGCGG
>JAJDDG010000128.1 GCA_029260435.1 Phycisphaerales bacterium
CCCGAGGGGGGTTCGCCTGCGGCGTATGCGCTGGTGGGGATGGCGGCGGTGGTGGCGGGGACGACGCACGCGCCGCTGACATCGATCCTGATCCTGTTTGAGTTGACGCGGGATGCGTACGTGTTGCTGCCGATCATGCTCGCTGCGGTGATGAGCACGCTCAGCGCGCAGTACTTTCTGCGCGACTCGGTGTACACGCTCAAGCTGCGCCGGCGCGGAGTGCTGGTGGGCAGTGCGGCGGACCTGACGCTCTTGCGCCGGCTCACCGCGCGGGATATTAATTATGTGCCGCACGTGCAGGTACACTCGGAGGATCCGGTCTCGAAACTGCTGGAGCTGCGGGACTCGTACAAGATCGTGGACTTCGTGGTGGTGGACGACGAGGACGGGTATGTGGGGCTTGTGACCGGGCAGGACATCCGCACAGCGCTGATCGAGCGCGAGGCGATCCCGTACCTGCTCGTGGAGGATCTGCTGCGGCGGGGGCTGCCGACGATCCACCCGGACGACACGCTGGATATGGTGCTGGAGAAGTTCTCGCGGCACGATGTATCGAGTCTCGGGGTGCTGGACGGGTCGCGTGAGTCGTCGCGCCGGATCGCGGGGCTGATCACGCGCCAGCGGCTGATGCGCCGGTACCAGCAGGCGCTGAGCGAGAGCTAGCGCGGAGAATCAACACCGTGCCCGAAGCCAGAGCTATCTTCCGCAAGCGACATCGTCTTTCAAAGAACGAGGACTACCGCGCGGTCTTTGACGCCAAGTGCCGCAAATCACGCGGGGCGCTGACAGTCTTTGCGCGTCCGAACGATCTCGGGCACGCCCGGTTGGGGTTGTCCGTGTCGCGGAAGGTCGGTTCGGCGGTGCGTCGGGCGTATATCAAGCGCCGGTTGCGCGAGGCGTTCCGCCTGATGAGCGAAGAGACGCGCGGGGGTTACGACTTCGTGGTAACGGTACGGAAGCACCCGCCCGAGAAACTCGATGCGTACTGCGGATGGCTCGGCGGGTGCATCGCGGCGCTGGATCGGGAGTGGAACAAGCGGCGGACAGATGGCTAGGGCGGCGGACCAGGATGGGCGGACGCTCTGGCGGTGGGTGAATCTGCCGGCGATCGGGTTGATCTGGGCGTATCGGTTCACGCTCTCGCCGGTGTTGGGCGGACACTGTCGGTTTATGCCGACGTGCAGCCGGTATGCGCTGGAGGCGTATCGAACTCGTAACCCGTTTACAGCCAGCTATTTAGTGCTCTGGCGTTTACTGCGGTGCCATCCGCTCGGTGGCTCGGGGTACGACCCGGTGCCAGAGAAAAAAGGGAAATCCGGGTGCGCCATCGTGAGCGATGAGGACAGGAATGACGACATAAGTTAGTGTACGTTCACTGGCTTGATCCCTTCCCCTGCTCACCCCCTGGAAGGCCCAGACATGACCCGCCTGCCCGCAGAACAACGGCGCGAGCAACTGCTCGACACCGCGGTCACCCTCTTCGCGACGAAGGGTTTTTCCGGCGCGACGACCGCTGAGCTTGCGCGGGCTGCGGGCGTGACCGAGCCGATCATCTATAGGCATTTCAAATCGAAGAAAGATCTGTTTATCGCGGTGATCGAGCGAACGAGCGATCTGACGATGGGCGTGTGGGAACGCCAATTGCGCTCGGCGAAAGACTCGGCGCAGCGGCTTCGGCGGCTGATCGCTGCGAACCCGACCATCTCGGATCGCGGACGCGGGATCTACCGCGCGATTATCCAGGCGATGACGGAGATCGAGGATCCGGATATCAAGGCGGCGCTGCAGCACCACGTCGGCAAACTGCACCGGTTTGTGACGGATGAAGTGATCCATGCTCAGGAAGAGGGGGAGGTCTCCAAGGCGTTTAGCCCTGAGATCACCGCGTGGACGCTGATGCACCTCGGGCTCGGGTACGGCGTGCTCGCGCCGCTCGGGATTGAGGGGCACGCGATCGATGACCGGGGTGTGCGGGTGCGGACCGTGATCGAGTATCTGATGCTCTCGGACAAGGCGCGGGCGCGCCAGGACAAGCTGCTCAAGGAGCACAAGGTGCCGGGGGACGGGGAAACGACCGGGGACATCGATGGGTAGTACGATGCGGGCTACCATCCCCCTGCGATGATTCACGCCCCCACCCTGATCCATGTCCGGTCGGCGTACATCACTGTTGAGTATATGTGGTAGCACGTTCATTTCAGTCTTATGATCCACCTCGACAACAACGCCACCACCCAGCCCACGCCCGGCGTGATCGGCGCGGTCGTTGAAGTGCTCGATGAATCGTGGCACAACCCCTCATCGGTGCATCGAGCGGGACAGGGGGCGCGCCGGGTTGTGGATCGGTCGCGGGGGGATATCGCGGCGCTGATCGGGAGCAGGGCGCGGGAGATTGTTTTTACGTCCGGCGCGACGGAGTCGATCAACATGGCGATCCGGGGGGTGCTCGCGGCGCAGGGTGGGACGAAGCGGACGATCGTGACGAGTGCGATCGAACACGAGGCGGTGCGCGAATTGTGCGGTGCGCTGACGCGCGAGGGGTACACGATCCGGCACGCGCTGCTGCTGCCCGGCGGGATCATCGACGCGGGGGCGTTCGAGAGCGGCGGGCTGCTGGATGATGATGTGGCGCTGGTGTCGGTGCAGTGGGCGAACAACGAGACGGGCGTGATCCAGGAGATCGGGCGGATCGGGGAGGCGTGCCGCTCGCGGGGGGTGACGTTCCACGTGGATGGGGCGCAGTGGGTCGGGCGGATGGCGACGGATGTTGGCACGACGACGATCGATCTGCTGAGCTTCACGGCGCACAAGTTTCACGGGATCAAGGGGAGCGGCGGGTTGTATGTGCGCCCGGGTATCGCGCTGCGCCCGCAGCAGTTGGGTGTGCAGGAGATGGACCGGCGGGGCGGGACAGAGAACGTGGCGGGGATCGCGGGCATGGGCGCTGCGGCGCGGGAGGCGACGGCATGGCTCGCGGATGATTCGGGGTACCAGAACATTGCGGCGATGCGCGATCGGTTCGAGCGGACGGTAGTGGAATCGTGCGCGGGGGCGGTCGTGAACACGCCGGGCGACCCGGCGCGACGGATGTGGGGGACGGCGAACATCGCGTTTCCCGGTGTGCAGGCGGAGGCGCTGGTGATGATGCTCTCGGAGCGGGGGGTGTGCGCGAGCGCGGGTGCGGCGTGCTCCTCGGGATCGCTTGAGCCATCGGCGGTGCTGCTGGCGATGGGCGTACCCGAGCAACTCGCGCAGGGCTCGGTGCGGTTCTCGCTGAGCCGATATACGACTGATAACGATGTTGTTTCGGGTGCGGGGATAGTGGTTGAGTGCGTCAAACGCCTCACGCGATAGCGTGACTAATAAAACACGTCACTCATGCTTTTCATGTAAGCATCGCGTTACCCATATTGACTCACCGGAACAGACGGCTCTGATTTTTTCAGTGCATTTGCATCTATAACCGGATGGTTCATCTTGAAATTGGAAACCGTCACACATATTCTGGATTCCGCATTGGAGCCAGGTATCTGGGTCTATTGCCTCTTGTCTGTACGAGAGAGACAGAAGATTCACTTTCGAGGGAAGAAAAGATGAACCGAGCTATCTGTATTGTTGCGCTCTGCGCTGGTGGTGCGCTCGCCTCGCAGGCGAACGCCGATTTCTTTACGTTTCTCGATCCGGTCAACACCGGGTTCAGCGCGGAGGCCGAGTTCACACTCATCAATGCCAACACGCTCGAGGTGCGTCTGAAGAACACTTCGACTTCGAACGCCGGGCAGTCCGGCGCTGACATTATTTTGACGGGTCTGTCCTGGGATATGCCGGGCACGATCACCGGCGGCACAGTAGTCACCGGTGGGTCGAGCTTCTCGATTAACTTCGATACGGGCGTCGGCGCGAATGCCAACCTCGGCGGCGAGTGGGGCTACAACGCTGGTGGCGCGCTCGCGACGGGCATGCTCGGCGACATGATCTCGGGCAACACCTCGCAGATGGTCGCGTTCGGCGGCCCGAACCTTGACGGCCCAGCCGGGCTCGACGGGCCGCAGGCGGGTCTGATCTCTGCGGCTTCCGCTGGATCACTTGGCGGTCAGGCTGCTATCCAGGATGAGTTGGTTGCGACGCTGACCGTTTCCAATGCGTTGAGCGATTTATCGTTCCTGAGCAATACCGCGCCGCGTATCGAATGGGGCTCGGACTTCTCGTTCGTGGATGCTCCCACACCCGGCACGCTGGCGATCGCGGGGCTCTCGGGCCTCACGATGATCCGTCGTCGTCGCAAGTAATCACAAGCGACAACAATCAAACAACCACAATCCGTCGGTCTTCCGGGCCGGCGGTTTTTATTTTTGGTGCTT
>JAJDDG010000129.1 GCA_029260435.1 Phycisphaerales bacterium
CACACCGCCAAACGCAATCGTCTTCGCCTCCGGGCATGTCACCATCAAACAGATGGCATCCACCGGCATCTGGCTCAACTTCATCTCGATCGTGATCGTCACCGCCGCCGCCTACACCGTCGTGATGTGGTTCCTCGGCGCATCACCCGACGCGGTCCCCGACTGGGCGATCTCCCCCGCCCCCTAGCGCACCACCTCGCTCACCACCTCACCCTCGATCAGCACACCAACGCAGTGCGTCGTGTACTCAAACGGATCCCCGTCGTACAACGCGATATCCGCGTCCTTACCGACTTCGAGTGAACCGACGCGGTCATCAATCCCCAGCACGCGCGCCGCGTCGATCGTGATCGCCCCCATCGCCCGCTGGAACCCGAGCCCGTTCGCCGCCGCCCACGCCGCCTCATACAACACCACCCGCACCTTGGGCACATACCCCTCGTACCCGCTCTGCAGCACGATCGGGATCCCCGCATCCGCGAGCGTCGCCGCCGTCTCATAGCTCATGTTCTCCGTATCGCCGTACGCCCGGTACATCGTCGGATGCACAAACACCGTCACACCCGCAGCCTTGATCTCATCGATGAGCAGGTAACTCTCCGCCGCCATATCAAGCCACACCCGGATCCCGAACTCTTCCTTGAGCCGCAGCACACTCGCGATGTCCTGCGCCCGATTCGCCGTCACAAGCAAGGGCAATTCCCCTTTGATCACGCGCCCGAGAGTCTCCATCCCGAGATCACGCGCCTTCGCCTTTTTCTCATCATCATCTTCATCATCGTCTTCCTCGACGCGCTCCCCTTTCTCCACATACTCCTTCGCCCTCTGCAATTCCCCGCGCAGCATCGCCATCATTTTCGCGCGCGTGCCGGGAGATTTCTTCGCCCCCTTCTGCGCAATCGGGCTCAGCGTCGCAGCCACCGCCACCGACTCCACCATGACCGCCTCCGCGACCGTGTTCCCGTGCGTCTTCGTGATCAGCGTCTGCCCCGAGATCAGCTCGCCCGGCCCGTGCCCCGTATGCACCGTCGTCACCCCGAACGACCGCACAAACGCTACCAGCTCCTCGTGCACATTAAACGCATCGATCGCCCGCAGTTCGGGCTGCATCGGCTCCGATCGCTCGATCTGGTCCTGATCGTGCGGGATGTTGTAGATCCCCGTCAACCCGACCGTCGCGTGCCCGTCGATCAACCCCGGTGTCACCACCGCCGCCTCCAGCGTCCGCACCCCATCCGGGATCCGAATACTCGAAGCAGGACCGACCGCGCTGATCTTCCCATCCTCGATCAGCACAACCCCATCCTTGATCGCACCGCCCGCCATCGTATGCACAACCCCGCCCCGAACCGCGAGATCAACCTCCGCGCCCACCATGCCCGCAACAACACACACTCCCAACAACATCATCATCGCACGCTTCATTGCTGCGCTCCTGTCTGACTATGACCATAGCAGCACAGGTAAGGCCGCTGATCGTGCCCCGCGCCGTACCCGCCCACCGCGTACAACAAGTCCCCCTCCTCGCTCCGATCAAACACCTTCTCCCCCTCGACCCAAGTCTCCCGGATCTTTGTGTACACGCTGAACGGATCACCATCCATGATCACAAAGTCCGCGTCCTTTCCAACCGCCAACGACCCGACCCGATCGCCGAGATCCAAAATCTCCGCGCCGTTCAAAGTCACACTCCGCAGCGCCGTCTCGCGGCTCAACCCCGCCCGCATCCCCAGCGCGGGCGACCGCAGGAAATACCGTGAATCCGTGATCCAATCGTCCGTGTGATACGCGAGCAACACCCCAGCATCATCGAGCACCTTCCCCGTCTCGTAGAGCAGGTGCTTCGCCTCCAGCTTCCCGCCGGGCGAGTCGATCAAGATCGCCGACACAGGCACACCCGCCGCCGCGATCTCGTCCGCAACTTTCCACCCCTCCGAAACATGGTGCAGCACCACCCGGAAGCCGAACTCTTCTTTCAACCGCAGCACAGTCATGATGTCGTCGTGCCGGTGCGTATGAAAATGCACCACCCGCTTCCCCTCAAGCACTTCGACCAACGTATCGAGGTGCAGATCCCTCGCGGGGATCTTTGCCGCGTCATCACCCGCCCGCTCGATCTTCTCCCGGTACTCCCTCGCTTTCACAAACTGCTCGCGGAGCAGAAACGCCGACCGCGCCCGCGTCCCCGGGAACGGCGCATCGCGCATCGAGTTCGTCCCGTTCGCCATCTTGAGCCCGCCCATCATCGCGCCGTCCGCGTCCCGGATCAACAGCGCATCGATCGTCGTCGCAACCTCCCCGACTCGCAGCTTCGCGTACACCGTCTGCCCCGAACTCAGGTGCCCCGACCCCGGCATGATGTTCACCGTCGTGATCCCGCCCGCAACAGCGCGCTTGAACCCAGAGTCCATCACATTCAAAGAATCCAGCACCCGCACACCGGGCTGGATCGGCCCCGACCGATCCGCACCAGAAATCCCGCCCACGTGCGAATGCGTATCAACAAGCCCGGGCATGATCACACCGCCCGACGCATCCACCACATCCGCCCCGCTCGGCACATCAACATCACCCACCGCGCCAACCGCGACGATCTTCCCCCGATGCACAACCAGCACGCCGTCATCAATCTCGGGCCCATCCACCGGGATCAGGTGCGCCCCTGTAAACGCCATCACCCGCTCCTGCGCCTGCGCCCAAGGGCACACCGCGCCGAGCAAACCGAGAGCACACACAACAACGACAACTGGTATTCGATCCATCCCCCGAGCATACCCACCACCCCCACCGCACGCTCTGCACACCCTTTTCAGAACCGGAGCGTCACCGTCGCCTTCACCGTGAACTCGCTCGTCGTGAACTCCACCCGCTCATCAACAGTCCGTGCGCCCTGATTGAAGACCAAAATAAGTTCCGAGCCCGGCTCGATGATCCACCGCAGCCGCGCGTTCAGCCCCGCCCGATCGCTCACATTGTCCCACTGCAGATTGAGCGACGTGGTCACGTCCGTCGAGAACGCCAGATCCGCGCGCACCCGCGCGATCCGCGCGATAAACCCGCCGCCACCAAGGTCCACCTCGTTCTGCTCGTACTCCAACCGCCCGCCAAACAGCGCCGAAGGCCGCCACTCCAGAGAACCGATCGTGTCGAACCGGTTGCCGTCGAAGAACTCGCCGAACCGCACCTCGAGCCGCCCGCGCACCTCCCGCGCCGTGCTCGTCGAGTAAAACGCACGCCCCCGCACGAAATCATGCCGACCCGCGTCGATCACAACGCCCTCCGCGATCTCAAACGATGCAACCAATTCTTCCCGCGTCCAGTCCATCTGCGCCCCGACCACGTCCCCCGACTCAAACTCCAGATCAAACTCCAGCGGCGTAAGGTTGATCGTCTCCAGCGCATCGCGCGTGTCGGTGATCAAAAACAGATTCGACGAGAGATCAAACCGCCGGATCCCCTCGGGCCGCCACCGCTTCCGCCCGGTGAGCCCGTACTCCCGGATCCCGCGCCGAGGCACAAACCCCAGCGCCGGGTTGTGCTCCGGACCGATGTGCGTAAAGAACACACTCCACCTGAAATCATCGGAGTTATAGCGCACCGACCCGCCAACCGCGGAAGAATCCCCCCCCGTATCGCTCGACTCGCTCTGCAGGATATACGCGTGCGCCTCCAGCACATCACTCCCGAAATCACGCGAATTACGATAGTTAAAATCAGCCCCCACCAAAAAATTATCACCATTAGTCTGCGGATCACCGACCGTCGTAATAAACCCCACCGTCGATTCCTCCAACACATTAAACGCCACCCGACCAACCGTCAGATTCTTCGCCTCAACCCCGTCCCCCTCGTCCACCTGCACGTTGAGTACCCCGACATTCGCCTCACCGATCCGCCCGCTCAGGCGCGCCCCATACAAAATGTCCAGCGGGTTGCCCCTCGGGCTGATCCCGATCCGTCTCGAGAAATACGGCAGCGGATTCCGACGAATCCCGCCGAACGCAAACACATCCGTGTCCTGCAAAAAGAAATCTCGCTTCTCCGGGAAAAACAACGGGAACCGCGTCAGGTTCACCAGCCGATCATCAACTTCCGTCTCCGCGAAATCCGTATTCACCGTCAGCGCGAAGTTCAACTCGGGCGTCACCTTGTAAAACAGATCCAAACCCGCATCGAACGCCGTGCTCTGCTCGCCAGTGTCCTCGTCGTTCTCGAAGCTGAACACACCAAACGCCTGCACATCCAGCCCCATCCCCTGATCGATACCGCTGATCCCGACCAGATCCCCCGCGTCCGAAACCTGGTTCAGCCCGCGGGATTGATACGGGCTCGACCACCGCACCGTCTCCAACTTCCGCCGGATAATCCGCTGCACGTTAAACCCCCACCGCTCCGCGTCCGGCGAAAAGCTCAGCGTCTTGAACGGCACCGCGATCTCCGCGCTCCATCCTTCATCATCGATCGTTCCCGCCGCATACCAGATCCCGTCCCACTCGAACGACAGATCATCGTTGTTCTCGATCAGCGCATCCCGGCGCGCACCCAGCGCATTCGTCTCGAAGAGAAACCCGTTCCGTTTCGAGTCATACGGATCCACCGCGATCGATACGAAATCATCAAACCGAAACGACCCATCCCGCTGACGAACCGTCGCCCGGATCCCCCCCGCTTCTGAATCGAAGCACCGCACCGCGATGTACAGAAAATCCGTGTCATACAACACCCGCACCTCAGTCCGCTCGCTCGCCGCCTCCCCCTCCCGCGGATTCACCTGCGTGAAATCCTCCACCACCGCCGCCGCGCCCCACACCGCGTCATCGAGCAATCCATCAATCTCCGGCGCCATTTCAGTCCGCGTCACCTCCACCCGATACCGCCCGCCGTCCCCCCCCCCGTCCGCGCGCGAACCGACAACGCACACTATCGCGCACACACCCGCCATCCAACATCTCTTCCATCCGATTCGTCCGCCCATCGTCGCCACACCCTACCAACCACTGCGCCCCCTGTTCAGCTACCCTCTCCCCCATGTCACAACACAAAGCGACCATAAACTGGCAAGCCGACTCAGAGGACTCCTCCTACGACGCCTACACCCGCAACCACACCTGGACCTTCGATAACAACCTCGTCGTCAACGCCTCCGCAACCCCCGAGTACAAGGGCGACGCCGCAAACATCGACCCCGAGGAAGCCTTCGTCGCCTCCCTCGCCTCATGCCACATGCTCACCTTCCTCGCCATCGCGTCGAAGAAAAAACTCACCCTCCGATCATACACCGACAGTGCCGTCGGCCACCTCGAAAAAAACGACGCCGGCAAATTTGCTATCACCCGCGTCGAGCTCCACCCCGTCATCGAATTCGCATCAGACGCGCCGGCCCCCGATACCCTCGCCCGCATGCACCACAGCGCGCACGAACGCTGCTTCATCGCCAACTCGGTCACTACGAAGGTCGAGATCCTCTAAATAGCCCGAGGCTTCCACTCAGCTATTGCAAAAACCCTCGCGCATCCAGCAACTCCACTCCACCCCGCTCCCGCAACCGATCGACAATCCAGTACTTGTGCCACGCGCCAAACGTGATCAAAAACCGCTTGCCCTCCCCACCGTGCGCATCCAGCGCATCCTCGATCAGCGCGTAATGCGCCGCGTTAATCGTATCCCAACCCCCCGCACCCAGTTCATCACCAAACAGCCGCTGATAAGGCTCCATCCCCTCCCGCACCATTTCGTCATACGCATCCGTATGAATCACAAACGGATCATCACCGCTCCCGAGCGCTCCGATCCGTTCGTCAATCCCTTCCATCGCGCGGTCCACCTCCCGCGTCTCTTCCGCGCGCGTTATTTCCCACTCCCCAAGTTTCGCCCGCCGCGCATCCGCCATCTCCCGTGTCCACGCCGCGCAGGGAACAATCACATACCCCATCTCTTCGCCCATCGGGATCACCACATCCACATACTCCGGGAACACCCTCACCCGCGGCTCAGCGATCTCCCCAGTTATCTCGTACTCACGCAGCGCGATAGCCAACCGCCCGGGCGGGATCTCGCACAGCACATAGTCCGCCTCCACCCGCCGAACAATCTCCCGCAGCGATTCAATCCCGTACACCTCACTCGTGCGATGCCCACCATGAATCATCCCCAGTACCACAATCTCATCCCGAGGAGCGCCGCACCCGCCCGTCACCACAACGAATAACAGCAGCGCACACAGACCGGTTCGAGAAACACGACTCATATTCATCTCGCAGTTACTCCTTCGGAATCTCCGCCCACCACTCCAGCGGCATAATCGATTCCAGCGCGACCCCCTCTGTCACCTCTCGCATAATCGCGTCAACACCCTCTTCGCCAAACCGTGCCAGGATGAGCGCCTGAATTTCTTCGCGCACACCCTCGTATTCCCCCGCGTCCCACGCCCGAAATACCGGCTCAAACACATCGGCAAGATCCCCACCCTTCGTCCACGAAACCAACCTTTGATGCCCCCGCACTGTGTGCATATTGTCCGGTGCATGGCTAAACAGATTCCTGCTCAACGTCTCCGCCTGCATCCACACCGCGTCATCTACCCGCCCAAGTTCCCTGAGTCGATTCGTCGTACCGCCGTAGCACTTCGTAAAAAACTCGTCGCTCTCCGCCCGCATCGTCCGCCCCAGCCGCGCCGCCCCGTACAGACACGCGAGCGCCAATTCCGCCTCGCCGGCATGCGCATACGCGTAATCCGTGTATCGCAACTGATCCGCAAACTCTCGACTCCGCACGCCATACCGCTCTCTCACCAGACCAAGAACCCGCTTGTATTCCGCCACCCCTTCTTCGTATAAATCCAGATCCACCACCGCCTGAGCGATCCGACTCGCCGCTTCGATCCGCACCCCACGAGACGTACCAAGAATTTCATTCATTGCAAGCGATAATTCTTCCGATTCACTACCCGCAACGAACTCAGCAGCATTTCGATAAGCCGCGAGTGAGTCCTCATCACGTGCCACGCCCGCGTACGACCGTCCGACTTGATACCAAGCGTAAGGCAATAGGTTTTCTAGCTCCTTAGATTCTTTGGCTTCTTCTACAAGCGCTTGCGCCAACCCCAACGCCTCCATAAAAATGGGCTGCCCCTGTTGATAGTCCCCGTGCTCCATTCGCCACATACCAAACCGCCTCATAATCCGCATAGCCAGCATCCGCGACACATAGCAGTCCTGCGCCGAACCACCACCCTCTTCTCCGCACAGCAACTCACTCGCAATCCGTGCGTGCATCCAACCGACTTCGAACTCATCAATCGATGAGTACCCTATCGCAAGCGTCTGCCGCATCCGTGCAGCCGCCCGAGGATACTCCTGCTCCAACTCCTCAAGCGAGCCCGACTGCGAGTCCATCATCTCTTTGACGGTGATGTTGATCCCCCCACGCCCGGAACCGATCGAGAGCAGCATCTCATCCACCGCCAGCAGCACCGCCTCGAGTTCCTCCGCCCTCTCCTCCGCCCGCTGCGCGGCGCTGTCCGCCTCGACCAGCCCATACCCCGTCCCCGCAAAACCACCCACCAGCAACGTCAACCCGACAACCGCCGCGATCACCCCCGCCCGATTCCGCTTCACGAACTTCCCAACCCGGTACCCCACACTCGGCGGCCCCGCCAGCACCGGCTCATCCTTTAAATACCGCTCCAACTCCATCGCCAGCGCATTTGCCGTCTCGTACCGCCGCGACCGATCCTTCTCAAGACACCGCATCACCACCCAATCCAGATCTCGCTTGAGCACACCCGCGAGCGTCCGGCTCTCCGTCCGCCGCCGCTCCGCAATCTCCCGAGCATGCTCCACCTCAGTGGACACCTTCGTGCTCGGCTTCGCCGGCTCCACATCACGGATAATCCGCTGGATCTCACCCACCCCCGCCTCCCGCAGCGTCTCCTTCGAAAACGGCAACTCCCCTGATAGAAGCTCATACAAAACAACGCCGAGCGAATACACATCACTCCGCGTATCAATATCCTGCGCACTCATCTCCGCCTGCTCCGGGCTCATGTACGCGGGCGTCCCGATCAACTGCCCCTGCTCGGTATACACCGTCGCGTCGCTCAATTTCTGGTGCAGTGCCTTTGCGACACCAAAATCGATCACCTTCGCCTGCGCATCGTCGCCCTGATATCGAACCAATATATTGCTCGGCTTCAGATCCCGATGGATCACACCCTTCATATGAGCATGCTGCACCGCACCACACACCTGCTGAAACAGCTCAAGGCGTTGCCGAATACTCAGCTTGTGCTTGTCGCAGAACGCGGTGATCGACTCCCCCCGCACCAGCTCCATCGCAAAGTACGCGAGCCCGCTTTCTGTCGTCCCCCCGTCAAAGATCTGCGCAATCCCAGGATGGTCCATCACAGCGAGCGCCTGCCGCTCCGCCTCGAACCGCGCGAGCACAGCCTTCGAATCCATCCCCGCCTTGATCACCTTCACCGCAACCCGCCGCTTCACCGGCTCGCTCTGCTCCGCCAGATACACAACCCCGAACCCGCCCTCGCCCAGCACCTCCCGCACCCGATACGCCCCGATCCATTCGGGCATCTTTTCATGCGACCCGCGCAAACCCCCGCCGCGTACAGCATCGTTGCCGGGCTCAAGCGATCCAGTCGGCAGTGTTGAATCATCCATCATAATGCCAGTCTAACGCATACGGGATACCCTCCTATTCCATGCGCCCGGACCCTGTCACTCCCAATCCCATCCCGCGCGATCGCGCTAAGAGAATCGCCGCGCGGGTCGAAACTTGGTTCGCAAAAAATGCGCGCGATCTCCCATGGCGGACGTCGCCGCGCGACCCGTGGATGTCGCTCCTAAGCGAAATACTCGCGCAACAAACCCAGATCTCGCGCGTCGCCGAGCGCATCCCGGCGCTTTTTTCGACCTTCCCCTCGCCCACCCACCTCGCCCATGCGCCCGAACAAAGCATCTTGGCACTCTGGAGCGGTCTGGGCTACTACTCCCGTGCGCGCAACCTCCATAAAAGTGCGCAGATGATCCGCGACTCGTTCGACGGAAACGTGCCCTCCGCCGTCGATGATCTGCTCAAACTACCCGGCGTGGGGCGCTACACCGCGGGCGCGATCGCCTCGATGGTCTTCAATCAGCGCGCGCCGATCGTCGATGGCAATGTCCGGCGCGTGATCATGCGCATCGAAGGTGCCGATCTCGACCCCGCAAACAAAGCAACCGACCAATACGCGTGGGCGCAGTCGCAGCGCCTCGTCAACGCATGTACATCACCCGCGCTATTCAATGAGGGGCTTATGGAACTGGGCGCACTCATCTGCACCCCGCGCGCACCAAAGTGTGCCCAATGCCCCTTGTCGCGCTCCTGCCGCGCGCGCAGAGCGAACCTCCAGGACCAGATCCCCGCCCCCAAAAAGCCCGCCGCCCGCAAAGCAATCCACCACGCCGCCGTCATCGTCACCGACGCCGCCGGCAAGATCCTCGCCGAACAGCGCCCCGCGCGCGGCCTGTGGGCCAACCTCTGGCAGGCCCCCACCCTCGAATCCGCCGAGCGTGCGCCCACACCCCGTCAGATCACCGCCGAGCTCGGCGTCCGCAAACTCAAGCCGGCCGGGCACTTCCTGTTCAAGACCACCCACCGTGATGTCCACTTCCATATTTACAGTGCGCACCCCGCCGAACCCTCTCCTGGGACCCCACGCGGCGAATTCCTCTCCCCCGAAGCCATCGCCGCCAAACCCCTGGCAACCCCCCACCGCAGAATCCTCCTGGAAATCGCACCGGCAACCGCCCGCCCCTGAGCGCCCACCCGCTACCCCCGCCCGCACAAACCGCTACACTCGTCGCCCCGCTCGGCCCGGCGCCGGGCGGAAGCCGATCTCGGAGCACCGTGCCCCGTGCGGCAATCGATGGTCCCTACCCCGCCCCGACCCGGGCGGGCCCGCACCGCGACAGCGGTGCGGCGGGCGCACGCCGGGCGGCGCTGCCGGGTCAAGAGACACACAAATGGTTGACGAAGTACTGATCAGCACGCTCTCCGTGAGCGACGACGACGCGGCGGCGATGCTGCTTGAGGCACTCGGCGAAGAGGTTGCCACCGGCAATATGGATTCGCTGCTCGAAAACGCGATGGAAGAACTCTCACCCGAGTCGCTCCTGAACGGGAAGGTTGTCGGCTTCGCCGGCGACGACGTCGTGATCGATGTGGGGCTGAAATCCGAGGGGCTGATTAATAAGGAAGAGTTCGAGGACATCCGCGTGATCGAGATCGGGCAAGAGATGCAGGTCATGCTCGAATCGATCGAGGGTGACAGCGGGCTTGTCGAGCTTTCCAAGCGGAAAGCGGATCGCCTGATCGCGTGGCGCCGGATCATGGAGACGACGCACGAGGGTGACATCGTCGAGGGGCGCGTGCTCAAGAAGATCAAGGGCGGCTTGCTCGTCGATATCGGCGTGCCGGTGTTCCTGCCTGCTTCGCAGGTGGATATCCGTCGTCCGGGCGACATCGGCGAGTTTGTCGGTCGCAACCTGCGAGCGGAGATCCTCAAGATCGACGAGAAGCGGCGGAACATTGTCATCTCGCGGCGCAAGCTCATCGAGCACGAGCGCGAGGCTGCCAAGTCGCGCCTGCTGGAGAAGGTCGCCGAGGGCGATCTGATCAAGGGCACGGTGAAGAACATCGCCGATTTCGGCGCGTTCATCGACCTGGGCGGGATCGACGGTCTGCTGCACATTACGGATATGTCGTGGGGTCGGATCAACCACCCGTCGGAGATGCTCAAGATCGACCAAGAGGTGGAGGTCAAGATCCTGAACATCGATATGGACAAGGAGAAGATCGCCCTTGGTCTCAAGCAGAAAGAGGCTTCGCCCTGGGAAGAGATCGAGGGTCGGTACCCGGTTGGCAGCCGGGTGCGTGGCGAGGTGGTCAACCTCATGTCCTACGGTGCGTTCGTGCGTCTGGAAGACGGCATCGAGGGTCTGGTCCACATCTCCGAGATGAGCTGGACGCGGCGGATCAACCACCCTTCGGACATCGTGAGTCAGGGCGAAGAGGTCGATGTTGTTGTTCTCGACATCGACAAGAACAAGCAGGAAATCTCCCTCGGGATGAAGCAGACCGAGGTGAACCCCTGGGAGCTCGTTGCCGAGAAATACCCGTCGGGCACGATCATCGAGGGCGCGGTTCGCAACCTTGCGAACTACGGCGCGTTCGTGGAGATCGAGCCTGGCATCGATGGCTTGCTGCACGTTTCGGATCTGTCGTGGACGAAGAAGGTCGCGCACCCGAACGAGATCCTGCAGAAGGGCGACGTGCTCAAGTGCGTCGTGCTGGACGTGGATCAGGAGAAGCAGCGCGTGGCGCTTGGTGTGAAGCAGCTCACGGAGGATCCGTGGGTCGATGCGATCCCGGGTGCGTACAAGCCGGGCATGGTTGTCCGCGGCAAGGTGACGAAGATCACCAACTTCGGTGTGTTCGTGGAACTCGAGGACGATCTCGAGGGGCTGCTGCACATCTCCGAGCTAGCTGATCACAAGGTCGAGAGCCCGCAGGACATCGTGAAGGCGAACGAGGAGGTTGATGTGAAGATCCTCCGCGTCGATACGGACGAGCGAAAGATCGGCTTGTCGCTCAAGCGTGCCCAGTGGGGTGCGATCGAGGAGGCCCGCGCCGAACGTGAGGAGAACGCTGCGGATGCGGCGGCGCCCAAGCTCGGTGGCATGGACGATCACGGTGCGCTGGGCTCGGACAAGATCGAGCTCTAAGAAGGCATCAGGCACCAGAAAAATGTGTGGTCTGATCTGGTGACAACCAAAAATGACATGGGCCCTGCCATCTGGCGGGGCTCTTTTTATTTCAGCAGGATTGGCGGCGTATGATGGATCCGCTCGGAGCGGTGTGCATCAGCACAAGACCAGGAATGTCAGCGCGGAGAAGAACAGGATGCGCTTGCGCTGGTCTGTGAGAGCCAGGGTGAGCGTGGTCGCGATCTGAGCATTTGAAAGGAGTGCGGTCATCAGGTATGGATCTCAACAAGGAGAATTGTCACCTTCAGAGTACCCCAAGATGAGGAGGATCCAACCCCAAGTCTTGGGGGGATGGCGAGGAATTACTGGCTGGATGTGGCGATTACGGTCCGAGAACAAAGAAAAAACGGTGTGCTTGGCTCGCGGCGGCGTGGCGGCGGTCGTTGCTTTGTTGGTGATTGGTTTTAGCGCGGTGGGGCAGGATTCGGCGGTGGGCGGCGGGGCAGGGGTGCGGGGGATGCCCAGCGCGGGCGGGGTGATGGATGCGTATCGGACGGTGGACGGATGGGTGCGGGGGTGGTCGTATCCTGAGGATGTGACGGCGATTGATCCGGAGGGCACGAGCGGCACGGGTGTGACGGTGCGGCTTGGGGGGCGGGTGCTCGGTCGGGGGGTGTCGTTCGCGGATGACGGGACGAGTGTGTGGCGGGCGGCGCGGCGGGCGATAGTGAGCGCTCGGGAGCAGTTGCCGATCGCGGATGACGCGCTGCGCGCAGAGAAAGAACTCGAGATCGCGAAGATGTTGACGCTCGAGGTTGAACTCGCGGGGAAGCTGCTGCCCTGGCTCGGGGGGAGCCTGAACGAGGCGGCGCTGACGCTTGAGCCCGGGCTGGATGGGATCGCGGGGCGGGTTGGCGAGCGGGTTGTCGGTGAGTTCCCGGGAACGATGCTCGCGACGGGGCGGGATCCGGTCGCGGGGTTGCAGGTTGTGATGGGCGGGTTGGACCTGCCGCCGCTTGAGCCAGCGGAGGTGCGGGAAGATCACGGCGCGGCGTTTTACAGGTTCCGGAGCGTGCATGTTGCGCAGGTGCGCCCGGGGGAAGAGGCGGTGTTTCTGCATCGCGGCGGTCGGGTGGTGGGGTACAACGAGGTGACCGGGCGTGGGGTGCGCGCCCATGCGGAGCGCGTTGCGCGGCACATCATTGGGCGGGAGCGGAGTGAGGCGGAGGGGGGCGGATTGCGGGGGACATACCTTGCGCATCTGGATCGGTATGAGGAGGAGGCTGCGGGCGCACGGGAGCAGGCGGTCGCAGCGTATGCGCTGGCGGTATTCGCTGGTACAGAGGCGCTTGATCAAGAGTTACGGGGTGAGGCGGCGGTGGTGGCGCGGCGGGTGCTGGATGACTTGCGTGTTTTGTTGCGCGAGGATCCGACTGTGCATGCGGCGTGGTTGATTGCGCACCTGCGGGTCTCTGCGGTGCAAGGCGAACAAGCGATGGAAAATCCGTGGGCGCGGGCGGCGCTTGATGTGTTGATCGGCGTCCACAATGACACAGAGACATGGGGAGCGATCGGCGGGGGAGAACGATCGATGATCGCGTACGCGATGGCGCTGGCGGCGAGGTTCGGGAACGATTCAGATGTGGGCGAGCGTGCGCGGGGTGTTGTTCGCGCGAGGATGCTGGAGCTTGGGATGGCGGGTATCGCGGCGGACATGCCTTGGCTCGGGTGGGCGGCGCTGGAGGTTGCTGGCGATGGGGAGGTGGCAGCGGCGGAGGCGCTGCGGCAGATGCGGGGGTTGTGCGCCGCAAACGAGGTGGCGCAGAGCGCGAGCGGCGACACGGCGGACCTTGCGGGTGGGATTGTGTTCTCGCGGGGTCGGCGGCGGGGGGCGAGCTGGCAGTCTTTGCGGGTGGTTGCGTTCCTTGCGTCCATGCTCGGCGACGAGCGGGTGACGGAGCAGGACGAGGTGGTGCGGGAGGTTGGCGCGCTGCGGCGGCAGCTTCGGTTTGCGATGCAGCTCGAGGCTGGGCGGGAGGAATCACACATGTACCCGGATCCGGCGAGGGCACGGGGCGGGGTGCGGGTGGCGGTCTGGGATCAGCGGATGCCCCTGGATGCGGCGAGTCTGGCGTTGATCTCGGCGGGCGAGACGCTGCGGTCTTTAGAGGCAAGGAGCGGGAGGTAGGGCGGGTTTGTTTGGAACCGGGGGGGGTGATGCGCGTATATGTCGATATACGGATCGGGGCGGGTAGGATCTGGGTGTTGGGGAAACGGAGGTTCTCGGCGATGAAACGGATACGGCTTTGCGTATTAACGATCTTGATTGGTGTTGTCACCGGGCTTTGCGGGAGCACGCTTGCGGGGACGGAGCATCCGGAGGAGCGGGCGAAGACGCTTCAGCTGTTGATGCGGAAGGTCACTATCGAGGTCAACGAGACGCGGGTGGAGGAGATCGTGGAGTTTGTGCGCACGCTTAGCGGTGCGGACATTGATGTGATGTGGCTCGACGATGACCATTCGGAGGGGATCGACAAGGATGCGACGGTTTCGTTCAACGTGACGGATGTGACGGCGCTGGATCTGCTGGAGCGGGTTCTTGCCAAGACCGGGACGGACTTCGAAGAGAACGACTGGCAGCTCACGCCGAGCGGTGGGTTTGTGATGGGGCCCGAGTCGCGGTTGAACCGCAGGCGGACTTTGAAGCTGTACGACGTGCAGGACATGCTGTACGAGGTGCCGAACTTCGGGAATGTGCCCGCGCTGGATCTGGATCAGATTTTGCAGCAGTCGAGCGGGCAGGGCGGGGGCGGTGGCGGGAATATTGTTTCGGATGACGAGGCAGGTGATGGGGAGGGCAAGAGCAGGGAAGAGCTAGTGAGCGAGTTGATCGATCTGGTGATCACGAACATCGAGCCCGAGCAGTGGGAGGACAACGGGGGCGAGGGTGCATCGATCCGGTTCTACCGCGGGTCGCTGATTATCAGCGCACCGGATTACATACACCGGCAGCTTGGTGCGTACTCGGTGCCGAGCGGGAAGTGAAAATGCAACCCTGACATCATGCTCGCGCTGCGCGTGAACATGCCACCCGAGAAGTTAGAGGATGGGGAGGGAGATGGATCGCTTGAGGTCTTCGATGGGTGTTGCGACCAGGTCGTAGTCTTGTGCGCCGGTGATGACACAGCGGACGAGTTCTCCGGGGGCGAGCTTGGCGTGGGAGTGGACGTATGTGATGGGGTCGATCTCGGGTGCCTGGAAATAGGTTCGGGCGGCGTAGCAGTTTGAATCGTCGTTGGTGGGGACGGGTTTGTCGATGAGCAGGTCGAACTGGTGGCCCGACTCGGTGGGGGATGCTTCATCGAATGCGCTGGCGAGGAACTCTGCCTGATCGAAGGCGAGTTGCTGCTGGAGCTGCATGATCTCGGCTTTGCGGCGAGACTTGATTTCGGCGGGGACGTGGAGATCGGGGTCGGCATCCAATCGGGCGGAGGGGGTGCCGGGCTCGGGGGAGTATTCGAATACGCCGAGGGCTTCGAAGGCATGCTCGCTTACGAAATCGAGGAGCAATTCGTGGTCCTGTTCGGTTTCACCCGGGAAGCCTGTGATGAGGGTTGTGCGGATGGCGATGCCGGGCACGCGGTCGCGGAGTTTGTGGAGGAGCTGCGATTGGTGTGCGGCGGTGACATTGCGGCGCATTTTGTCGAGGATGGGATCGGAGGCGTGCTGGAGTGGGATATCGATGTAGTTGACGATGTGGGGGAGTGACGCGAGGGCATCGATCATGGCGTCAGCGAAGTTGGTTGGGTAGGCGTACATGAGTCTTGCCCATGCGTTGCCTTTGGCGTGTGACTCGATGACGTCGTTGAGTGTTTCGAGGAGTTCCACCAGACCGCCCGCCCCACCTCCCTTTCCATCGCTGACGAATCCTGCACCTATATCATCTGCGAAGGACGTTGTGTCCTGGCCGATGAGGTTGAGTTCGAATACGCCGTCGTCGATGAGTTCTTTCGCTTCGTCGCGGATGCGGTCGAGCGGTTTGGAGCGCATTTTTCCACGGATGGAGGGGATGGTGCAGAAGGTGCAGTTCTGGTTGCAGCCTTCGGAGATGCGGAGGTAGGCGTAGTGGCGTGGGGTGAGTCGGAGACGGGCGGCGTCTGACTCGAAGTAGCCGAGGGCGGCGGTTTCCTTGCCGTTTGCGGTGAGGTTCGCGGGAACGATGCCGCGGGCTTTCGCGGCGGCGGCGGCGTTTGCCGAGATCCATGCGGGCGCGGTATCGCCAGCGGTGAGCGTGTCGCGCTCGGTGGTGGTGCCACGGACTGCGCGGACGATGTTGTCGCGGTCGAATACGCCGAGCATGGCGTCTATGCCGGGTGCCCATTCGAGTATTTTGGCGCGGTGGCGCTGGACGAGGCACCCAGCGACGACGACGCGTTTGAGTTCGCCGCGCTCTTTGCGCTCGATCGCGTCTTTGATGACAGAGAGAGATTCGTCTTTGGATGCTTCGAGGAAGCCGCATGTGTTGATGACGACGGCGTCGGCGCCAGCAAAGTCGCCCGTTGGTGCGGCTGCTTTGTCCTGGTTGGCGTCTGCGAGGTCGGCGGGGTTATTCGCGGAGAGGGCGACGGGGATGATGCCGCTCTCGGCGAGCATGCCGAGCATTTTCTCGGAGTCCACGAGGTTCTTCGGGCACCCGAGGGAGACGAAGGCGACGGTTTGGATGGGCTGGTCCGGTTCGGTCGGCATGGGGGGAGAGTTTAGGGGGTGGGAGAGAGATCAGGTAGAGGTCTGTTTTCAGTGATGCTGCGCATCACTTTTTTATAAGGAAGTGATGAGCGGGAGCACTGACTTGTATTCCGGTCGGTGGGACGGGGGAGATGGCATGCCCGCGCCCGCCTGCGGTGGCACCCGGCGAGCACGATGAAGAGAGTTTGCGGATTTCTCTTGTGCGGGGGGGGGGAGGGGGGAAGATACGGTGGTATGCGCAGCGCTCGGCGATGGCTGGGCGGGTATCGAATGGGAAGCACCGAAAGAGAGGAGCACCATGCGCTCGTCATTGCTCACGGCTGGAACCATCCTTCTCGTTTCGTCGGTCGCCTCGGGGCAGGTCTGTTTCGAGGACACCATCTCCGACGGCACAATGTCCGCCAGCGAATGGAGCACAGAGTTGTTCCTCACGCGTGGGCTCGTTGGTTCCGTGACGGCAACGCAACTGGCAACCGGCGGCAACCCGGGATTCTGCTGGCGCGTCTTCCAAAGTTTGTCGGATGATACAGGATTGACAGCGGTTCATACCTACGCGCCCGCCTGCTACGACCCGGCGGATTCCGGCGGGATCCAAACGATTGACTTCGCGATCGATTACCAATGGGTTGCATCAGATCCTCCACCTCCGGTAAGCGGCGAACAAAGATTCGGCCTCGCGGCAAATCAGGGCGCGAACACCTTTGTTGCAGCGGGAGCCCTGACCGGCATGAACACAAACTGGCAGTCTCATTTGCAGACAGGGATTACAAGCGCAAATTTCGTTCTCAAATCCGGATCGGGCACCCTCGATCTCTCCGCTAATGCCCCTCCCATCACATTCGGATTCTATACTTCAAATAATATCGGTCCCACCACAATCACCTTTACGCGCGAGGTGAACTACGACAACTTCTCTGTGACGATCACTCGGACGTGCGAGGGGGATGCCAACGGCGACGGCACTGTCGATGTGAACGATATCAGCTACGTGCTGTTTCGGCTCGGCGGTGCGTGTCCGCCGTGTGACGGCGATGCGAACGGGGACGGGGCGGTTGATGTGAATGACATCAGCTTTGTGTTGTTCCGGCTGGGGAGTGTGTGTCCGTAGAGATCGGGCATTGAAAAGATGCTGTTTTCATGCCACGCTTGCGCGTGGCATTTTTGTAAGGAAGGGAAGAGAGGACTTCACCGCGAGGGTGAAGGGTGGGATGAGAGCAACGTGGCTTGGAAAGATCTGGTTTTTCGCCATGCTGCGCATGGCGTTTTTGTAAGGAAGTGTCGGAAGCACTGACCTTCCCTTCGGGGAGTTCCGTGGCACGGGAGAGAAGACATGCTCACACCAAGGGGGTGAGCATGCCACCCACGCGGATGAGTCAGGGGGAATAGAGGTTTCGCTGGCGGATGATGCGGAGGACGGGTTTGGGCAGGAGGGGGAGGAGTTGTTCGTCGAGCGCGCCGGAGGAAAGGAGGGCGCGGGCTTCGGTGGAGGATGCTCCGGATTGGTGGACGTGGATGACGGCATCCCCCCACCCCCCCCACTTCCCCCCCACTCCACCCACTCCCCGTTGCGCGTCTCCGTGCAGTTCATGCTCAGACCAGTGCGGCGCCATGGCTTCGAGGAGCTCGTCATGCGTGGTCGGTGAACGGAGCATGACGAGGGGGGGCGCGAGATGGATGATCTCACGGGGGTCGCGCCAGCGGTGGAACGAACGCGCCTGGTCGGCGCCGATGAGGAGGCGGA
Source organism: Phycisphaerales bacterium (assembly GCA_029260435.1). Lineage (GTDB taxonomy): Bacteria > Planctomycetota > Phycisphaerae > Phycisphaerales > UBA1924 > OFTM74. Next base: position 18,250 of record JAJDDG010000129.1, read on the forward strand.
GTTGCGCATCGGGGTAGCGTTCGGTGAGTTGGCGCAGGGTATCGATGGTGTAGCTGGGGGAATCGGGGTC
>JAJDDG010000130.1 GCA_029260435.1 Phycisphaerales bacterium
GTCCAGTTCCACCGAAACGATCGACGGCGTCACCCTCCCCTCCTACTTCGGGGATCTCGTGAACGCCGCGGACTTCTCCGCCGAGGCGCGCAGGCCCGACCCGCACCTGATGGTCCGCGGGTACCAGCACGCCGCGGTCACACTCAACTTCATCCGCTCGCTCATCGACGGCGGCTTCGCCGACCTGCACCACCCGGAGCACTGGGACCTCTCGTTCATGGAGCACGCGGATCTCTCGCCCGAGCTGCGCACCGAGTACGAGCGTCTCGTGACCGACCTGTCCGGCGCGCTGACCTTCATGGAAGCGCTTGGTGATCAGTCTGTAGACGATCTGACGCGCGTGGACTTCTTCACCTCCCACGAAGGGCTCAACCTGCTGTACGAATCCGCGCAGACGCGGAGCGTGCCCCGGCGCAAGGGGCACTACAACCTGACGGCGCACCTGCCCTGGATCGGCGAGCGGACCCGCGCGATCGACGGCGCGCACATCGAATACTTCCGGGGCGTCGTGAACCCGGTAGGCGTGAAGGTCGGCCCGAAGGCGAAACCCGAGGATGTGATCGCGCTGATCGACGTGCTCAACCCGAAAGACGAGCCGGGCAAGATCGTGCTGATCCACCGGATGGGCGTGCAGGGGTGCCTGGAATACCTCCCGCCGATTCTGGAGGGCGTGAAAAAATCCGGGCGCAAGGTGCTGTGGATCTGCGACCCGATGCACGGCAACGGCATCAAAACCGAGAGCGGCATCAAGACGCGGAACTTCGACCATATCCTCGCGGAGTTGCTCGCCTGCTTCGATATCCACGACCAAGCGGGCACGTACCTCGGCGGCGTCCACTTCGAGCTGACGGGCGAAGATGTCACCGAGTGCACCGGTGGCGCACAGAACATCAAGGACGAGGATCTGCACCTGAATTTCGCCAGCCCGTGCGACCCGCGCCTCAACCACCAGCAGGCGCTGGAGATGGCGTTCCGGATCGCGAAGCGGGTGGGGCGCTAACTTCAAGCACGATTGGTGGGTGCCGTGGTACAGCCGCAGGCTGAACCACGATCCGCTCATGCTTCACGCGGAGCGCGTGTAGCATGGCACCCTGCATGGTTCATTGATCAAGGACGATTGGCGTCGTGCTGCCGCACTCCGTGCAGACGGCCGTATCACCGGTGTGCGCGGTTCCGCTGAGATCAAAACCACAGTAGATGCACTTCGGGGTGATCAGGTGATCGCGGATCTTCGAGCACATCGCTCGAAGCGCAAACCAGTAGATCGCAAAGGCGAGGGCAAGCGGAGGGGCGATAGCAAAGAAAATGAACCCTAAACCACCAAATTTCGGTGTCAGAACGAACCAAAGGCTGAAGAGGATCAACGGCCCAATCGTGTAAGACAAGATGAACCATGCGTGACGCATCACAATGCAGGAGACCACGCGCGTGGCTCCTTCCTTGCTGAACCCGAACTCGCGCCGGGTCCACTTGCACAGCGACCCGTCCGCGCCGAACATCCTGACGAGGATCTGGCCCAGCATGGGGGCATTGCCGTAGTTCGGCTTGCCTACTTTTTCAGGTTGCTCTTGATCTGTTCCCATGATTCTGTATACCGCTGATACATCGCCTCGAGCGCGCTGGGGATCACGCGGATCTGTCCGACCGTCGTGATGAAATTCGTATCCCCCGCCCAGCGCGGCACGACGTGCGCGTGCAGGTGCTCGGGGATCCCTGCTCCCGCAGCCCCGCCCTGGTTGATGCCCACGTTCACCCCCTGGCAGTTCAAAGTCCGCTCCGCGAGGTCCACCGCGAGATCCACGAGCGACCACAACTCGGCCCGCTGCTCTTCGGTGTAGTCCAGCAGGCGCATCCGCCCCACGCCCAGCGCAACAAGCAGGTGCCCGTTTGAGTATGGGTACCGGTTAAGCAGGATCATGCCGCCACGTCCGCTATTGATGCGCTCTTCACCCGTACGGGTTATCACGTAATTCTTCTCGTCGTTTGCGGTGTCGAGCCAGTACTCGCGCAGGAAGCACGCGGGCTCGGTTTCGCCGGCACGATCCGCCGGTGACGGGGTGGGGGGGGCTGCGAGCAGCTGCATGTAGCTGAGCCGCCACGGCGCGTGCAGGCAGGAGTGCCCGCCGGTCTGGTTGTGCTGTGTGCGCCGTTCGCCCATCAACAGAGTCTAACGCCCGCCCGATTCCGAGCCGATATTGCTCATGGACGAGAGTGTCCCGGGGGACCGAGGTGCCCGATGCTGACCGTTAAGACCATGATGACCCGAACGCTCGTGTCCGTGACAATGGACGCAACGCTTGAGGAAATCCAGAAAACATTCGAGGTGCACGGCTTCCATCATCTCGTGGTGCTCGAAAAGAATAAGCCGGTCGGGATTATTTCCGACCGAGACATCCTTCGAGAACTCTCGCCCTTTATCGGGAAGATGGCCGAGCGCACTTCGGATACCGCCACGCTCAACCGCAAAGCGCACCAGATCATGTCTCGCAAGATCCACACCGCGAGCGAAGATACAAACGTGGGCGGCATAATCCGTTCCATGCTGGAGCACAAGATCGGATGCCTGACGATCGTGGACGACAAGGGCAATTGCGTGGGCATCATCACGATGCGCGACATTCTCCGGTGGTGCGCCGATCAGATCTTCTGTGTGGACGAATACTGCCAGGTGGACGAGCCCGAAGAATCCGAAGATGCCGAAGAGCCCGAAGAGACTTGCGAGCAGGATGAAGCGCAGGCCGCCTGATCCCGTGCATCCAACCCCGCGCGAACCGCTACACTCCCGCAAGAATCAACACTCTTGCGGGAGAAGCGCGTCATGCTCAAATCGGTGAAGTTCGGATCGGGTCGTATGTTTGAGGTCACGCTCGTTGGCGTGTTCGAGGCGTCCGGCTCGGGCAACCCCCGTCTGGATCAATACACCAAAGCGATGGACAAGGACGGCGCGATTGGCGATGCCCTCAAGCGCCCCGAGTGCAGGGGCAAGGCGGGCGAACTGACGGAGATCATCGCCGATACCGCCAAGAGCACGCGGCGCACACTCATCCTCGGGCTCGGCAAAAAAACCGGTTTCTGCGAGCGCTCGCTGCACGACCTCGCCGCCCCGATCGCCAGGTACATCTCGCGGCTGGGTGCTAACTCCCTCGCCGTCGAGATCGGCGGTGCGACGAGCAGCGCGAAGAAAGACACCTACCGCGCCGCTCGCGCGCTGGGCGAAGGGCTCGCGCTGATGACCTTCGACACCGGCGAGTTCAAAGGCAAGGCGACAACCCTCGCCGAACGCCCGGCGGTGCGCGTCGGGTCGAGCGATCCGGAAGTCGCCGACGGGCTCAAGGTCGGTCTCGGGCTCGGCGCGTCGGCGAACCTCGCTCGCCGTCTGAGCCAGACGCCGCCCAATATCTGTAACCCCGGGTGGCTCGCTAAAGAAGCCAAGCGCATAGCTCGCACCACCGAGAACCTGAGCGTGCGCCTGATCCAGGGCAAGCAGCTCGAAGACGAGGGGCTCGAAGGGCTCATCAACGTCGGCAAGGCGAGCGAGTCGCCGCCCGTGCTCATCCGCATCGAGTACAAACCCGCCTCCCGCAAGCGCGGGCTCGGGCCCGCGGTCCTCGTCGGCAAGTCCATGACCTACGACTCGGGCGGGCTCTCGATCAAGACCGGCGGGTTCATGCGCGGCATGAAGCGCGACATGGACGGCGGCGCGGGCGTGATCGGCGCGATGCACGCGATCGCCACCGTCATCAAGCCGCGCCGACCGGTTGTTGCGCTGCTCGCGAGCGCCGAGAACTCGATCTCCGACGAGGCATACCGCCCCGATGATGTCATCACCTTCCGCAACGGCGTCACCTGCGAAGTCACAAACACCGACGCCGAGGGCAGGCTCGTCCTCGCGGACGCCCTGTGCTGGGCGTGCGACAAGGAGAAGCCGGACTACATCGTGGACGCCGCGACGCTTACGGGCGGCGTCGTTACCGCGCTGGGCTCCACCTTCGCTGGCATGTGGTGCGACGACGACAAACTCCGCGCCAAGATCGAGCGCGCAGCCGAAGCATCCGGCGAGCGCGTCTGGCGACTGCCGTTGCACCAGGAATACAAAGACCTCATGCGCTCCGACATCGCGGACATCCTCAACTCCTCCGCGGTCCGCGCCGCACACCCCATCCAGGGTGCGGCGTTCCTCGCGTACTTCGTCAAAGAGGGCATCCCGTGGTGCCACCTCGATATCGCGGGTGTGCACGCGCACGACGGCGAGAAGGGGCCGTACGCAAAGGGAACCTCGACCGGCTTCGGCGCACGCCTCCTCGCGGACCTGCTCGATCAGGATGCCTAGCGGGTTATCGACCCTCGCCAGCACACATTGAAGGGTGTAGGTGGGGTTAGTCCGGTCCCCTAACGCGGAAAAATTTCTCTCAGAGATCCGTTGGTTGCTCCGCTGTCCTGCGCGCGCACCTTTCGGATGAAACACGTCTGAAGGTCGCCGAAGTGGATAGGGAGTCCGCTGAGCGATCCGAATAATCTGAGAGGGAAGAACAATGAAGACCAGCATGTATCTCTGCACCGGCGTTATCGCCATGGGTATCGCGGGTTCCGCGAACGCCGAGTTCGTCGATTTCGATAGCCTCACTGCTGGCACGGTTGTCACCAACCAACTCGCCGGTCAGGGTATCTCAAGCGTCTCGACCAACACCACCTTCGGGGCCATGATCTTCGACACCGCCAATCCCACCGGCGGGGACACAGACCTCGCTACCCCGGTCTCCGGCACTGTGGGCCCCGGCGCGACTAACGGCGCCTTCGGCAACGTCCTGATCATCTCCGAGGACGGCGACACGAACGACCCGGACGACAACGCCGGTGGCGGTACCATCCGCTTCGATCTGTCGTTCACCGCGTCCGATCTGATCCTGAACATCATCGATATCGAAGAGTCTGGTGGCTCGGTCGAGATCTTCATGGGCAATTCGTCCGTCGGCTCCGCCCCGATCGTGCAGCTGAACGACAACTCGCTGCAGCTCGTTTCGATCCCAAGCGTCGATTTCAACCGCATCGACGTGACCTTCGCGTCTTCCGGTGCGGTCGGCGATATCCAGTTTGTTCCGACACCGGGCACCCTAGCGCTCGCTGGCTTCGCGGGGCTGCCCTTCGTATCCCGTCGGCGCAAGGCCTGACCTGCGCAAAACAACCCGAATCTTCCCCGAAGCACCACGTCATCTTGGCGTGGTGATTTTTCGTTGTAGGGGGGCGCTGGCTACAGCACGACGTACGCGAGGGCGAACGCGACAACCACCACGCCCGCGGTGACAACCACCCACTTGGCGCTGGAGCTGTCGCCCCGCTCGATCCCCACATGCCCGCAAGAGGGGCACTGCGCCACATCGTCGTACATCTCGGCCCCGCACTCCGTGCAGCGCGTGCCGTCGTGGTCGAACTTGTGCATGTCTTCGGCGCTGAGGCCTTCTCGATCGGCGTCGAACTCCGGGCCGCACTTGCTGCCGCATCCACATGACATAGATCTATCTCCAGGGGGGGGGAATACGAGGGGGGGGTTAGAGGTCAATGATATGCGCAGGGGCGGGCGTGTCCTCATGGATTTTTTCGCCGGTGATGGGCTCGCGGGGGTCGTCGCAGGTGAGCAGACGCATCTCCTCGTTCACCCGCATCTGCAGGTGCACAGGGCGGCCCCAGATAAGGCGGACACCCCGGAGCACCTCGCCCGCCTTCGCGGCGTCCACCTCGAGCCCGGCGAAGCGATGGGCGAGGAACAGCTCGCCCCGGTTGAGGTAGTTGCCGTCCACGATATAGATAAACGGCTGCCCCATGTTCGTGATCTGGAAGAGCAGGGCCTGCTTGACCTGATCGAAGTCCCGCGAGACAACCCGCAACTCGCCCGTGTTCGGGTCGCGCTTGTACCGGTACATGTTGTGGCGTTCGACAAACTCGGGCGTGAGGAACTCGTCGATGAAGTTCACGTCGTTGTACACGCGCCGGATCTCGAAGATTTTTTCGCGTCCGCGCATGGAATGGTCATCGAACCGCTCGCGCTGCCCGATCTCTGTCATCCGTTCCCACTCGGACCCGTGCTGCCCCTTGTTGAATCGGCTCTCGATGTCCTTGAACATCTCCAGCCCGATCTTGTACGGGTTGAACCCGCCCGCGGGCATGTGGACCACGCCCGAGTGCTGCTCGGCGTAATCGACGATCTCTTTCGCTTCGAGAAAATGCCCGGTCATCAGCTTGGAGTGCCAGTACGTCGCCCACCCCTCGTTCATGACTTTCGTCATCGCCTGCGGCGCAAAGTAGTACGACTCGTCGCGCACGATCGAGAGCACGTCCCGCTGCCAGTCTTCAAGCGGTGCGCGGTCGAGCAGGAACGCGAGCACGTCGCGCGTCGGGCGCGCCGGGATCGAGCCGCTCGCCCTGGCGCTGTGCGCCTCGTGCGCCCGCTGCTCTGCCCGGAGCGTCTCCGGCGGGTTGACGAATCGGTCCATGTAGGGCTTGGCGGGCAGACGCGAGGGCTCGAACTGTGTGTTGCTCTGCGCCCCACCGGTGCCCGACGGGGCGGTGGGGGGCTGGAAGACGGAGTAGGGGTCGATCAGGAACTCGATGCCGAGGCAGGCGTCGAGGAACCGCTCCACGGTGTCCTGCCCGTGGCGTTCGATGTGGCGCTGCACGCGCGTCGCGTGGTTCGCCATCGTGTTCATCATTTTGGGGTCGGTCTTGGAGAACCACGCGTTGCACTTGAAGAAGTCCGCGTGCCCGTACACATGCGCCATGACGAGCTTCTGATCGCCGACGCCATTCGATTCCTGGAGGTAGGCGTAGCACGGGTCGTTGTTGATGACCATCTCGTAGATGCGCCCCATGCCGTACGCGTCGCGTTGCGAGAGTTTTTCGTACTCCATCCCCCAGCGCCAGTGCGGGTAGCGCGTCGGGAAGCCGCCCTGCGAGGCGATCATGTTCATGGTGCGGAAGTCGAGAACCTCGAAGACCACCTCGTGGAAGTCCATCCCGTACTCGATCGCTTTCGCCTTGATCGCGTCCATGTGCGCGCGGAGATCGGGCGTGAGATCCGTGTTGATGCGCCGCGCGATCATGCTCTGGCTATCGGCCTATTCCCGATCCGTCTGGGGTCCGCCCTTACGATTCGGTTTGGTTATCGGCGTCTTGATCGACAACAACGACCCGCACGCGTCTCACATCGAGCGCCAGACGCTTGAGCAGCTTCCGCTCCACGCCGCACCGCAGCACCCGGTCCACCTCGAACCGGGCCGCGCTGTCGTCCGCCGCCAGCGTGAGCACGCCCCGCGACACACCGACCACACCCGTCCGAGCCAGCAGCGCCGCCGGGCACAACTCGCTCCACGCCTGCGCGACCACACCCGTTCCCTTCGATTCCCGCTTGAACTGCTTCGCTCGCGCGGTGAGCAGGTCGCCCAGCGCACGCCTGGGCGGCTCCTTCACGCGGTGCTCCCGCAGCCGCTCGATCCGCGACGCCACCCCCTGCGGATCCGTCACCGCCCGCTCGTCGGGTGCAACCTCGCCCCGCGGCGCGACAGCTTCGCTCCGCCGTGCGTTGATCTTCGCTGCGATGTCCGCGGGGTCGTCTGCCACGGGAGCATGGTACCGCGGTGCGCTGCGATGAAAGCCAAAAACGAACGCGGCTCCCCGTTAAGGGAGCCGCGTGATATTCCAAATCTCTCAGGCGGGGCACAAGGCCCCTAATCGAATACCGAGCATTTATGAACGCTCGGATTTGGGGTCATCAAACCGGATTACCGGCGACGACGGATACCCGCGAGCCCAGCCAGCCCGAAGAGGGCGAGCGAACCAGGGGTGGGAACAGCATCGACACCGACGCTGCCGCGCATCACGAACTTGTCCATGTTGAAGCCGGAGATATCCGGGCCCGCAGCCGGGTTGAAGCCCTGCAGCAGGATGGTGTTCGCCGTGACCTTCGGGTTGAGGGTGTTCTCCGAAGTAATACCCGCGAAGCTGATCGACGCGGCAGAGAAGAAGTCGTCGGTGGTGACAAGCGCGCCGCCGATGTAGACATCCATGCTCGCCGAGAAGAACCCAAGAACATCACCGTCGAAGGTCATGCCGTTGCCACCGAGGTTGCCGGTGCCCATGTCCTGCGAGAGGAAGTTAACCGGCAAGCCGCCGAGCGTGACGCCCAAGGGGAGGAACCCGACACCCGAGTTGTCACGAACCGTGAACGAGTACTCGTGAATGTGCAGCCCGGAGTTGGGATCTTGGCCCATGTAGGTGTGGGTGGCTTCCTGCAGGAACGAACCGCCAGAGGCGAGGCCCGTGCCACCAAAGACCTCGCCGCCGTTGATCGGGGAAAGGTCGGGCAGCGTTTCGAGGAACGCTGCGGCCAAGACGTTGATGTTGGCGTCAAAGACCCAACCGATCATGCCCTGGTTGACATCAGAGTCCGAAAGCAGACCGTCAAACGAGCCAACGCCACGGGGCTGCACAAGATTCTCGGCGTTGTACATCGGGAGCTGCGCGGCCAGCGTTTGCGTGTCGCGCAGGACCTGGGGATTGGCAGCCATAGCCTGCCCGGCGACTGTCGCCACCATTACGGATGAAAGAACCATATCTCAGTCCTCCTCTTCGGGACGTCCTATAGGTGCGTCCCAACGTGTTTCCTCTGAACCGCCCAACAAACAGGCAGCCCACTCTTCTCTCCGTGCAAAGTTCCGGCCGTCGCCAGCACACGGAAAAACGTAAAGATCGACTTGCAGACCGAGCGGTCAGACAAGCCACAAAAATCCCTCCTGGGGATCAAGGCCGAATTTAGCTGAGGGTGAGTTCAGAGAACTTGACGTGTTTCTCTGAAGCACAGGGAAACCCTGTGCCCACCTCTCCTCAGTCCAACTCCCATAGTGTGCCCTACCCCCGAATCTGGTCAACCCTCAATACCCCTACGAACACACAGAATTTTCACTAGAGACCAATAGGAGGTCAATTTGGGGACTTTAGGTTGTTATTGAACCAAACAAAATCCGAAAAATATTTCCCGCGCTCACACTAAGGAGTTATCGGGGCATCGATCACCGTCGTCATCGTGCCCGTTGTGACGAGGATTTTGCCGTCTGTCAGCGCCAGATGCATAAACGTGTTGGGTCGCCCTAGTTCGACGAGTGCCGTGGATTCCAGGCGGCAGCTGTCCGTCGAGTACATCCGCACCGTGTACACCCCGGTGAACTGCTTCCCCGCGTTCCCGATGTTGTTCTCCGGTTCGGCGCTCGCGTCCAGCGTCACGATCAGATCCTGCCCCACTGCTGCGGGAACAATCTCCCCCAGAGAGTTTCGGATATCGATCCCCAGGGTCTGCCCCTTGTGGTCAATCAACACGATGCCCTGCAAGGTGCCGAGCATGATGTGCGAGCCGAGATCCTCGATCGCGACCGGCCCACGAACACCCACCAGGCGCCCGTGAGCATCCACCTCGCGCATCGGCTCGTCTGTTCGATCCGGAAAGACCTGCCACAACCGGCTGTGGTTGTCCTTGACCAGAACATATCCGGGCATCGTCAACAGCGGATCGGAGGTCACGCCCTCTTCGAAGTCATGCTGCCAGACGGTCTGGGCCCGGAACGGATCAATGGAGACGAGCCCGCCCTCCACGCCGCACAGCATCGAGCCGCTCAAGTTCGCCTCCACCCACACAACACGCGCGTCCGTCCGCTGCCTGCTGATCTGTTCGCCGGTGCGGATGTCGAGCGTCAGCACCGCGCCGCCCGGGCCCGCGAGTGCCGGGGCATGCTCCACCCCGCCGACCGCGAGCACGCCCGATCGCGACGCGATATCCGCAACCTCTCGCAGCACGCGCTGCTGCTGCCAGAGGATCCGCCCCGAGAGCAGATCAAGCCCCACCGCCTGCCCCCGCCGCCCGACAACCGCGAGCGTCCGGGAATCGAAGACGTACAGCATTGTCCGCGCAGCAATACGCTCCATCTCACCCGCGATGGCATCGATGGACTGCCCGACTCGGATCTGGATCTGGAGTTGTTCGACAAGCCGTGGGCTCGCCCAGATCTCCCGCCCGCCCTCCATGCTCCGTTTGACGACAACCTGGTCGCGTTTCGGCTCCCGCCCGATGATGCGCAGTGTGTAGGCGTACTCGCCATCAACACGAAGCAGTATCTCGTTGTGAATACCGCCCCACGCCTCGCGCAGCAGCCCGTTCTCGCGGATCCGCCACAGCGCGATCTCGCCCTCGACGCTCCTCATAAACACGCTGTCGCTGGGCATCCGCCCGGTCGGATCCTCGGGCTGATGGATCTGCCACCCGGGGATATCGACCCTGGAAGTGAGCACGGGGCCGATGTCCGGGCGATCAAGCGCCGCTTCGAGAGAGGAGTTCAGGGTTTCGAGCAACGCGAGCGCATCGATCGATTCGCCGTGTTCGGTGAGCACCACACCCGGCTCGTCCTCGAGCAAGCCCGCGAGGCGGTTGCTCGCTTCGCGCGCCCGTCCGCCGCGCTCCATCTGGCGGACGATCCGCCCCTCCAACTCGAGACGCACTCCCTCGTCATGGAGCCACCCGGATTCCATCGATTCGAGCCCGCGCTCCAGCACACGCACCGCGCGGTTGGGGCGCCCCTGACGCTCGTACACCGAAGCCGCCTCGAGCACCGCGAGCGCCGCCGCGCTCGACACCGGATACCGACGTGCCACATGCTCAAACGCCGCGGCATCCCGCGATCCGTTCAACGCTTCGAGCTGCCACCGCGCCTCGTCCTCGTACGTCTGGTACACCTCCTTGCCGAACGCGCGGACCACATCACGCAGACGATCAGAGGCAGCTTCTTCCGCCAGCACCGAGTGCTTGTCCATCGTGTAGGAGGATTTGGCCAGCGCGTCGGACAGCAGCACCCGCTGGTACGCATCGACCGCTCGCCCCGCGCGGTCGCTCGCCGCGTAGAAATCCGCCGCGGTCATCAGGTAGTGCACCTGCTCGATCGGTGCCGAGGCGGCGAGTTCGAGTCGTTCGATCACCTGCTCGCGCACGCCGTCGCCGAGCCGCACATCCGCTCCGCTGCTCGCTTCGGGCGAGACCATCGAGAGCAGCGCCCGAAACAGCCTCGCCCGCGACTGCTCGTTGCCCGGGTCCAGCGGGTCACGCTCGATCGCCGCGAGCGCGGCGTCCGCCGCCGAAACGATTGAATCCCCTCGCCCCGCGCGGTACGCCAGTTCCGCGTATGTCACCGCGGGGCTCGGGTCGTCCGCATCGCTCTCCATCTGCCCCCGCAGCAGGCGTTCGGCGGATTCCCAAACGAGATAGGAATGCACATAGCGATCATCCACCGCGATCAACTGCGCACCGACCGGCAGGATATTCCCCGGTCGATCCAGCGCGATCCGCCTCGGCGCAACCTCTTCACCACGAGCCACGGAGACCAGCGCGAACCCGTCGCGCACCGGCACCAGCAGATCGTTCCCCGCAACAACCACCCGCCCGCGGATCCCAGGGCCCTCGCCGTTCAGCCCGACAACGAGCCACTCCTCGGTTTTCCGTCCCGCGACCAGATCGTCAGCGAGGATCCCGAACACCGCCGTATCGCCCACGCCCAGCAATGTATCGCCCATCAACAGCAGGTAATCCGGCGCGCCGAGCAGGCTCGCCGGGAACGCACGCACCCCACGCCCGCTCGCCGCATTCAGCACCAGAATCTGCAATCCGTCCGGGCTCAACGCGATGACATACCCGCCGTGCAGAATCGGCGCCTGCCCGATCCACGCGGGCTGCTGGTCCCCCCGCCCGCTGCGGATCATCTCGGGCTGCACGCGCCGCGCCCAACGCACCCGACCCGAAACCGTTTCAAACGAAGAGATCACACCCACCCGGTCCACGCGGTACGCGATCCCATCGCGCACCGTCGTCAGCCCGTGCTGCGGCGAACCGTTGTTCCACGGCAGCTTGCCCGAGCTCGCGAACAACCGCGCCCACAGCAGTTGCCCGGTTCGCAGGTCGATCCCCAGCGCGTGCGTGCTGTCGAGCCGACGCTCGGAGATATTCTTCGTCGCTCCGACCACCGCGACGCCCTGATCGATCACCACGGGCCCCGCGAAATCCGCACGCTCGAGCGATGGGTCCGCGAAGTCCTCGATGCGCCTGGACCACACCACCCGCCCCGTGAGCGCGTCGATCCCGTGCAGGCTCCGTTTCGCTTTGTCCCTCGAACGCACCGGGCGCTCGCTCGACAGCGCGACCACCCACCCGTCCGCCGCCGCGACCTGGTTCGCCTCGCCGGAACTCGCGCCGATTTCTTTCGAGATCCCCCTGAGATCGGGCAAGACAGCGCTCCACCGGCGCGACAGCGTGAACCGGTTCCAGGCGCTGACCGTCTGCCCGTCGTTGATGAACACATCCTCGCCCAGCACCGTCGGCCACACATCCAGATCGTGTGTGCCCGCCGGAATAAGATCATCATCAGAGATCGAGTACCGCCGCCCGGAGCGTTCGAGCCCGAAGTATTCCTGCCAGAGCGGGCGCGCCAACAGCCCCTCGTGCGGCACCCCGCCCCACACGTCTGTCATCCCCGCTCCGTGCTGCGCCGCCGGGCGTTCCGCCGCCCCGAGCCCGCCCACGCCCCACGCCCGGACCACCCGAGCCGCGTCGTGGTGCGCGCCGCTATCCTCAGGATCCAGATACGACAGGATCAGCCCGCCCAGTGTCGTCGCTCGCTTTTCCCGCTCGCCCTTGCGGTCCGGGTGCGTGTCGAGCTGCGCGATGGTGAGCAGCGCCGCGTCGAACTGCGCGTGTTCGAGTTGCTCCTGCGCAACACGCACCGCCGCGTCGAACCCCGGTGTCGTCAGCAATGAAGATCGCTCCGCCGCGCGGTGCGCGCCCTGTTCGAGCAGGTTGGTCGCCGCCGCGTGCGCCCGGGCGCGGTACTGCGTGAGCAACCCCGGGTTCGCGAGCAACACCTCGTGTACCCGTGTCCGCACGGTCACAAACAGATCCGCGTCATCCCTCCGCGCCACCACCCGCTCCGAGTCGAGCCGGAGCAGATCCTCCAGGATCCCCGCTGCCTCCATGAGGTTGCCCGCGCCCGCGAGTTCCGCCGAACGCGAGAGCGCATCGACAGTCCTCGGCGAGTCGTCCACATACACCGGGCTCGAGATCTGCGCATCGCTCTGCGCACGCACACCCAACAGGCACAACCCCGCGAACACCCAGATCGCGCTCCGCGTCATCATCGATTGCTCCTTCGCTTCACGTCCGATCACCTAACCCTATACCGTTCGGCGCAGCGTGTGGTCTCACAACGCCCGCCGCCCGGCACCGCCCCGGTGCGGATAACCGCATTCCCCGCGTCCGGATTCCGACATTCCCCCTCCATCCGCACGATTCTCCGCACTCCCTGAACAGGGAAGGTGGCCCCACACCGCCTCGATGCCGATATCCCCACTGTGTGCGGGAATCCCGCCGGATCCACCGGCGGGTGCCCCCCGTATGCACAGCAGCAGGGAGCAGGATTGTGAGACCCTTCCACAGAGACCCACCCCCCCTCGCGAGCGCCGCCAATCACGCACTCGCCGCGTGTTTCGACGCCCCGACCGTCCGCCCCTCGGGAGCCCACCGGCGCGTCGCACTCGTGCTCCTCGCGGTAGCGATCATGGGCATCGCCGACCTGCTCTTCACACTCACCTACATGACCGGACCCGGCATGATGGAGGTCAACCCCATCGCCCGAACCGCCATCTCGCTCGGCGGCGTGAGCATGCTCATCAAGTTCAAGCTGCTCACCATCCTGCTCAGCGCGGGCATCCTCTACTGCTGCCGCAAACACCGCAGCGCCGAGATCTGGTCGTGGGTCTGCGCGGGTGTCATGTTCGTGCTCACCCTCCACTGGATGCACTACAACTCGATCATCTCCGATATGACCCACGAACTCACCACCATCGCGCTCAGCGACAGCGCGCCGCCGGAATGGGTCAAGCTGTCACCCGCCGGCAGCTGACGCGCTCGCAACGCTCAGCCGCGTCGCCAGACGTACCGCAGCCTTCATCGATCCCGAGTCCGCCTTGTTCTTGTGCGCGATGTCAAACGCCGTCCCGTGGTCCGGGCTCGTGCGCACCGTGGGCAGCCCGACCGTCGCGTTCACCGCGCTGTCGAACGCCAGCAGTTTCACCGGGATCAGCCCCTGGTCGTGGTACATCGCCACCACGATGTCGAATTTCCCCGCGACCGCAGCATGAAACACCGTGTCCGCTGGGTATGGCCCGCGCGCATCGAGCCCGCGCTCCCGCGCCACAACGATCGCTGGCGAAATAATCCTGTTCTCCTCGTCCCCCAGGAGTCCCCCCTCGCCCGCGTGCGGGTTCAAGCCACACACCGCGATCCGCGGCTCGCGCACACCCAGCCGTTCGCACGCCTCGTGCGCCATGTCGATCGTGTCCGACACCCTCCCGATCGTGATGATGTCCCGCAGCTTCATCAGCGGCACGTGCGCCGTGACCAGCATCACGCGCAGCCTCGGAGATTCAAACATCATCCGTGTGCGCTTTGCATTGAACCGCGTCGAGAGCAATTCCGTGTGCCCCGGGTACTTGCCCTTGCCCGCCATCGCCCACGCCGATTTACAGATCGGCGCCGTCACGATCCCGTCCGCCTCGATCGCCCCCTCGCCCTTGGCGGCCCTGATCGCGTCCTCGACAAACAGAAAACTCGCCGCCCCGCCCGCGCGCGTCGCCTCCGCTCGCACCGTTGAACGATCGAGCCCCGTTTCCGCATTCTCGGGCTCTGCGTCAACAAGCACCACATCGTGCGCCGCCGCGCTCGCCTCGAGCCCGGACCCGCGCCGTACCCGCCACCAGAACGGATCGATCCCCGCCCGCTCCGCCGCCGCGTGCAGCGCCCCAGAGAAGCCGTAGATCACAAACCGCGCCCCGTCCCGCACCGCCGGGTCCGCCAGCGCCTTCACCACCACCTCGGGCCCGATGCCCAGGGGATCCCCCATCGAGACCGCAAGCCTCGGCAGTGCCCCGCTGTGTTGTGCCGTTTCCCGGACCATCCCCGCATTCTAGGCCCACCCGCCCCAGAGCTGTTGTGCATCATCTTCCCCAACCCCCGGACCCCGTGAAACGCCCCTCCCCGATTTACCAATGACATAAATGCCACGGAGAAGCCACAATGTACGCCGCCCCCGCAATGCAATCGCCCATGACCCGAATAGACCCATCCAATGACCGCCTCGTAGACGACCATGCCGACTCCGGCGAGAAGACTTACGCAACCTTCAACCACCTCGCCGGGCTGCTCGGGCTCGCCGATGGCATGGGCATCGTCGCGTTCATCGCCACCATCGTTATGTGGCGGCTCAAGACAAATGAATCCCCGTTCCTCGACGACCACGGGCGCGAGGCTGTCAATTTCCAGATCTCAATGACCCTGCTGCTCATCGCGGGGTGGGTGCTTTGGGGGCTCTTTGTCGCGGTCACCATCGGCATCGGTGTGGTCACGCTCCCCCTCGCGATTCTCGCCACCATCGCACTCTTCGTCGTCAGGCTTGTCGCCGGCATCCGCGGAGCGATGGCCGCAAACCGGGGTGAGTTCTACCGCTACCCCATGTGCCTCCGATTCATCGCCGAGCCGGACGAGGCCAAGCAGTACGCCTGCGACGAGCGTGCTGGCGTGACCCCGGGCGGGCCCATCGTCTAAACTGCCCGCGTGGCACTCCTCCAGGCGACCAACCTCCAGAAATCATTCAACAATAGACAAGTTGTCTGCGGCGTATCCATCGACGTAAACGCCTCGGAGATCGTCGGGCTCCTCGGGCGCAACGGCGCGGGCAAGACCACCAGCTTCCGAATGGTCATGGGCATGATCGATGCAGACGCCGGCTCCGTCTCCTTCGACGGACGCGATGTCTCCAACCTCCCGATGTTCCAGCGTGCGCGGATGGGCATGGGCTACCTGAGTCAGGAACCCTCAGTCTTCGCGAGGATGACCTGCCGCCAGAACCTCCTCGCCATCCTCGAAACGCTCCCCATCTCGCGGCGCGACCAGAAAGCCCGCGCAGACGAACTGCTCTCCCAGTTCGGGCTCAACAAAAAAGCGAACGAGCAGGCCCGCACCTGCTCGGGCGGCGAGCGCCGCCGACTCGAGATCGCCCGGGCGCTCATCACCAACCCCAAGATCCTCCTGCTCGACGAGCCCTTCTCGGGCGTGGACCCCCTCGCCGTCGAAAATCTTCAGAGCGAGATCCGCCGCCTCACCGACCTCGGCATCGCCATCCTCATCACAGACCACAACGTGCAGCAGACCCTCCGCGTCTGCGACCGCGCGTACATCATCAACGAGGGGCACGTCCTCCGCGAGGGCACACCCCGCGAACTCATCAACGACCAGGTCGTCCGAAACTCCTACCTCGGCTCCCTCTTCAAGGGTGACGAGTTCGACGACCTCCCCCCCAATGCCCCTTCTGCCCCTTCAAAGGCAGAGCCGAAACCAGTCCCCACGGAGCACACACCATGAATCACCGTGCTGCGCAATTGGTTGTGTTCTGTCTCGTCGCGTTAATAGCAGGGGGGTGCGCTAGAATAGAAAGGCGCATCACAATCACGAGCGAACCAACCGGCGCGATCGTTTCTTTGAACGACACCGAGGTCGGGCGCACGCCCGTCGAGGTCGATTTCACATACTTCGGCGTGTACGACGTCCGCCTGCGTCTGGAAGGCTTCGAGCCGATCGTGACCACCGCCGAAGCGAAAACCCCGCTGCACGAACAACCTGTGATCGATCTCGTCGCGATGATGCTCCCGACAACACTCAAGACGCACATCGACTGGCATTTCGAGTTTGAGCCCGCCGATACAGACGAAGCAGGATTGCTCCAACGCGCAAACGAGTTGCGCGCGCAGCTAGAACCGGGCGAAGCCGAATCCGCGGACTAACCTTCCGGGTGCCACTGGCGGCTTGTCCGCCAGTGGCCGTCCTGCTCTGAAAACCTGACGCCGGGTGCCACTGGCGGCTTGTCCGCCAGTGTCGGTCCTGCTCTGAAAACCTGGCGCCGTGAGTGAACCGACCGCATCACGCCCGAAGACAGAAAATACTCCGGGCTATTCATTCGAGTTGCGGTCTGCTAGCCCCGCGCGGGCACGCCCATCACAGTCGTGTGGGGCGGCACATCCTCAACAACCACCGCCCCACCGCCGACCGTCGCCCCCGCGCCAATCTTCACGCCGGGCAACACCCGCGCCCCGATCCCGATCAGGCAGTTCGCCCCGATCCGCACCCCGCCGCCGATCGCCGCGCCCGGGCCGACGTGCGTGTTCGATCCGATCAACACATCGTGCTCGATGATCGCGCCGGTGTTGATAATCCCGTGCGCGCCGATGTTCGTCCGCCCCTGTACAACGACATTAGCGCCGATGAGTGTCCCCTCGCCGACGGCGCACGTCGGGCTCGTCCACGATGTCGGGTGGACCACACCCGCGAACACGCCGTCCAGCGCCGAGATCAGTTTCTTGCGGGTCGACACCTTGCCCACCGCGATGATCGCCGCCATCTCGCCACGTTTGCCCGCCGATTCGAGATCGCCGAGGAACCCGCAGTACTCCTTGAGCGAGCAGTTGGGATCGTCGTCGAAGCACCCCGCGATTTTCAGCCCCGCCGCACCCGCGGCCTCGAACACCACCAGCGCGTGCCCGCCGCCGCCGATGATCGCGATCGTGTTTTTGGTTGGTTTTTTCATAGGGGATCACCGTTGCGCCAGCCGGGGCATACTATCTATCACTATGACGATGACAGCCGCGCACAGCGAATGCAAGCCCGCGCACACATCCGCCCCCTTGCGGGTCGGGTGTGTGTCCTATCTGAACACGCGCCCGCTGATCGAGGGGGTCGAAAAACTGCCGGGTGTCGAGCTGGTGGTTTCGCCGCCGGCGGGGCTCGCGGAGATGCTGGCGGCGCGCGCCGTTGATGCGGCGCTGATCTCGATTATCGATGCGGCGCGCGCGCGGGAGCCGGTGGTGCTGCTGCCGTGCGGGGTGATCGCGAGCGACGGGCCGACGCACACGGTGCGGGTATTGATGCGCACAGATCCGGGATCTGTGCGCCGGGTGCGGGTGGATAAGGAGAGTCATACATCGGTCGCGCTGATGCGGATTATTCTCGCGGAGCGCTACGGTGTGCGCCCCGAGATCACGGAGATCGACGCACAAAGCGAGCAACTCGAAGATGGGGACGATGCGCTGCTGGTGATCGGCGACAAGGCGGAGACGGGCGCACAGGCGCAGCAGCAGTGGGCGGAGGAGCTGGACCTCGGCGCACAATGGAAGGAGCTTACCGGGTTGCCGTTTGTGTACGCGGCGTGGGCGGTGCGGGCAGAAGATGCACAAGACCCGCGGATCGGCGCACTGGGCATGCTGCTCGACAGGCAGCGCCGCCACAACGGCGCGCGCCTGGCGTGGATCGCGGCGCGGCGGGCGGGCGAGCACGGGTGGGGCGTGGATCGTGCGCGGGAGTACCTGCGCGACTTTATGAAATACGGAGTGACCGACGGCGCGCGCGCTGCGGTGGACCGGCTGTTTGAGCTCGCGGCGAAGCACGCCCTGGCACCCGATGGCGCGCGGGCGGTGTGGGCGCAGGTGTAAGAAGGACAATGGGTTATGCCGCGGCTTCGCGCGATCGGGGTTGGGGCTCTTGAGGATCTTGCGGGGCAGCTGCGCTATGCGCCGAGGGGCGCTGTGTCGCGGCATGTGCGCGCGATCGAGGAGCTTGCGCTGAGCGTTGGTGAGGAGGAGGTGTACTCCGAGGAGTGGATCGTTCGGCGGATCACGGGGTACGCCCAGGAGATCGAGAACCCGGCGATGATCGTGGGTCGTGCGCTGAGGGGCGATCTGTCTGCGCTCGCCGAGCGGATCAGCGCGGGGGCGAAGATGCGGGAGGGTGATCTTGGTGGTGAGGTATTTGGTGTGGAGGCGTTGTGCGCACGGTGGGGGGTGTCGTCGAAGACGGTGGAGCGGTGGCGTCGGCGGGGGCTCATCGGGGTGCGCACGACGGACGGGAGTGGGCACGCGCGGGTGGTGTTCGGGCGCACGATGGTGGAGGGGTTCGAGGCGAAGGAGCCCGGTTTGATCGCACGCGCGGGGTCGTTTACGAGAATCGGGGTCGGAGAACGCGCGGAAATGGAGCGGGCTGCGCGCGGATCGGGCGCAACGAGCCGATCGGCGGCGGTTTCGGCGGCGGGCGAGGCGGTCGGCAGGTCGCGTGAGACGGCGCGGCGTGCGCTCAAAGATGTTGGCGAGGAGGAGGGGGGAGGTGGGGGGCCAAGTGGGGGGGTGGTGCGCGCGCGGGGTGTGCTTGATGCGCACCAGCGCCGAGCGGTTGCGGATCTTTATATAGCGGGTGCGGGGGCGGGTTGGATCGGGGAGCGGTACGGCAGGAGCGCTTCGAGCGTGCGCCGGGTGAGCGCGGAGGTGCGGGCGGAGCGGCTTCGCGCGCTGCATCTGCCGGCTTGGGAGGTTGATGACGATGCGCTGGGGCACGGGATGGTTTGCGGGGGGTTGCTTGTTGCTGCGCCGGGGGATTTGCGGGGGGTAGCGGAGATGGTGCGCGGGGATGGGGCTGTGGATCAGGGGGAGGAGCGGGCGCTCGCGCGGGGGTACCGGGCGCTTGTTGGGCGCGCGGCGGAGCGGGTGCGCGGTTTGAAACGGTTCGGGTCGAGCGTTGTGGAGATTGATGCTGCGGAGCGGGAGCTGCGGTGGGCGGCGATGGTGAAGCGGCGGCTGGTGCGCGGGGAGATGGGGTTGATCGTGCGGACGGTGGAGGAGCGGTCTGGGGTGAAACTTGATCGGATGGATCGGGATGAGGGGGCGCGGGTGTTTGGTGTTGCGGTGCGGGCGGTGATCGGCGCGGCAGATGTGTACGAGGCGGGGCACGGGGGCAGGCTCGCGGCGCCGGCGGGGGTGATGATGGCGCGGGTGCTGGCGAAGGGCGCTCGCGCGGAGGGGTTTGTGCGCGGGGGGTTGGATTGGCGGGGTGATGTTGCGGCGTGGTGCGGGGTAACCGACATGGCGGATGCGGTGCGCGGCGCGCTGGATGAGATGGATGAAAAAGTGCGCGGCGCGCTGGTGCGATTTTATGGGTTGGATGGGTGTGCGCCGGTGCTCATGCGCGATGCTTGCAAGGAAGCGGGGATGAGCGTGAAGAAGGTGCGGTGTGTTGTGTGGAGGGTGATGGGAGAAGGCATCAGGAAGAGATAGGAGTTTTTTTTGCCATGCTGCGCATGATTTTTTCTGAGGAAGAAGAAGCGGGCGGAGCGGGTGGGGGGATGCGTTGTGTTCGTGTGACCGTGTGCGTCTCGTTTGTTTGAGCAAGCTGGACACTGGCGGACAAGCCGCCAGTGGCACCCGGCGCGGTGGATGTGTACGAGGCGGGGCACGGGGGCAGGCTCGCGGCGCCGGCGGGGGTGATGATGGCGCGTGTGCTGGCGAAGAGCGCGCGGGCGGAGGGGTTTGTGCGCGGGGGGTTGGATTGGCGGGGGGATGTTGCGGCGTGGTGCGGAGTAACCGACATGGCGGAAGCGGTGCGCGGTGCGCTGGATGAGATGGATGAAAAAGTGCGCGGCGCGCTGGTGCGGTTTTATGGGTTGGATGGGTGTGCGCCGGTGCTCATGCGCGATGCTTGCAAGGAAGCGGGGATGAGCGTGAAGAAGGTGCGGGGTGTTGTGTGGGGGGTGATGGGAGAAGCATTGGAAGAGAGGCACCAGGGATCAGGCACCAGGAAGAAATAGGAGGTTGTTTTTATGCGACGCTACGCGTCGCGTTTTTGTAAGGAAGGGAAGAGAGGCACCAGGGATCAGGCACCGGACATCAGGAAGAGGGAAAGTTGTTTTTTATGCCATGCTTCGCGTGGCATTTTTTTAAAGGAAGAAGACGGCGGGGATCGGGGAGTAGGAAAGAGGTCTGTTTTTAGTAATGCTGCGCATCACTTTTTTGTAAGGAAGAGGAGACTTCATCCTTCGGATGAAGAGTGTGGGGTGGTTGGGCATCAGGTGCCGGGGAGGAGAAGACATGCTCGCGCTGCGCGTGAGCATGCCACCCGAGGACGTATGACACAGGCACGCTTTGACCTCCGGTCCAAAGCGTGGCACACGGACTGATTATTCTTTTCGATCACACAGGGGCACTCGGCGCGCAAGTGTTGTATTCATTTCGTTTTATGTCGAATTAGCAGGGGGTTTGGGTGTCCGTACACAAGCGAGATCGCGTTCGCTCTGTCGGTGTTGTTCAGAAGCGGCGGGATGGAACTTGGCTTGTCGGGGGGGGGGGGGGTACGGTGACGCGCGAAACGCTCGGCGATGTGGCCGGGCGAAGATCGAATGGGAAGAATCGAAAGAGAG
>JAJDDG010000131.1 GCA_029260435.1 Phycisphaerales bacterium
CGTTCGTTCGAGTCGAGGCGCCCGTCGGCGATGGAGGCGTGGCGAAGCGCGCGCCGGATGAGTTCGGGGTTCGCGAACTGGTGACCGAGGATGGTCTCGGCTTGCTGGATTGCTGCATCCTGCGTCTTCACAGGCCCGGGATCTCCGGGGCCGGAGCGCACATTCCCCGGCGCACGCTGCCCTTTTGCAGGGGTTATGCGCGCCGGAGCGTCCGCCGCGACCCACTACCGCGCGGACGCGTGCGCGAAGCGGCCGTGGTTCGTCACACACCGCCTACAGGTGTCGGCGGGGGAACGGCTGCTTGGCACACGCGGCCAATGTTGTGCCCGGGGGCGATCCCCGAACTACCTCTAGGGTATCGGCGGGAGGGGGAAAGGCCATGATCTGGTGCGCGGAATTCAGGTATTTATGCGTCTGAATGGGGGGTGGGAGCCTGATAATGCGGTTATTTTGAGTGTCCGGGGGTGTTTTTGCTTGGGGGTGGCATCGGGAGGGGGAGATTGGTACGATCTCCGCCCTTTCCCGTGTCGTGCTGGTGGGAGCCGCATCGACCGGGTTTGATCACTGAGATTCACCGCCTTGGCCCTATAGGGGCCGCATGTTGGGGCACGAGCCATGCATTACCCGCACCGCAAGAGCAAGATTAAACGGAACCGGAGTATCGGATTTCGTGCGCGGATGCGTACCAGGAATGGTCGCAAAATCATCAACGCCCGTCGTCGCAAGGGACAACCTGCGAACGCTGCTGCGAGCCCGATGTAGGCAAGAGGCGGGGAGGACTGACTCTGCACGTGCGCCCCGGTCCGCAAGGCCGGGGTTTTTCATGCGCACGTGGTGTGCATGGTGTGTTGGGAGGGACGCGGTTTGTGTCGCGCGCGGGTAGTGGGACGGCGCACCGGTGGGGTCTATGGGCGCGCCGGCGTGGTCTGTCGGCGCACGGGGGAGGCTGGTTCTGATTTGGAGGCGCGTGGTTTAGGCGCACAGGGGGCGGGGATGGGCCCATCCCGTGAATCGGCGGTATGATTCGCGCTCGGTTTTGACCCGATATGCACCCTAAGTGACCCCATATCCCCGCGAAATCAACGGAACGAGGACGAGATGAAGATTCACGAATACCAGGCGCGCGAGCTGCTTTCCAACGCCGGGATCCCGGTGCCCGCGGGCGAGATGATCGAGTCCGTGGAGTCGGCGGCGGGCGCGTACAAGCGTGTCGTGACGGAGGCGGGTCTGGGCGAGGGCGGGCTCGCGGTTGTGAAGGCGCAGGTGTACGCGGGCGGTCGGGGGAAGGCGGGGTTTGTGAAGCTGGTGCATAGCGAGAGCGAGGCGACGGATGCTGCGCGGTTCATGCTGAGCAACCGGATGGTTTCGCCGCAGACCGGCGCGGAGGGGATGGAGGTCAAGAAGTTGTTGGTTGCTGCGGGAGTTGAGATCGCCAAG
Organism: Phycisphaerales bacterium; assembly: GCA_029260435.1. Classification (GTDB taxonomy): domain Bacteria; phylum Planctomycetota; class Phycisphaerae; order Phycisphaerales; family UBA1924; genus OFTM74. Next base: position 1,438 of record JAJDDG010000131.1, read on the forward strand.
GAGTACTACCTCGCGATCACGACGGATCGCGCGACGCGCCGGAATGTTCTTATTGCTTCGGCGGAGGGCGGGGTCGAGATCGAGAAGGTGGCGGCGGAGCGGCCCGACGCGATCATCAAGGAGCCGATCCATCCGCTGCTCGGTTTGCAGGGGCACCAGGCGCGGCGGGTTGCGTTTGCGCTTGGGATGACGGGCAAGCAGGTCGGGCAGGCGGCGAAGATCATGCTGCAGCTTGCGAGCCTGTACCAGCAGAAGGATTGTTCGCTCGCGGAGATCAACCCGCTGATCGTGACGCCCGCGACGGGCGAGGCGCCGGACGGGACGGTGCTGGCGATCGACGCGAAGTTCAACTTCGATGACAACGCGATGTTCCGGCAGCACGCGATCGCGGAGCTTTCGGATCCGAGCGAGGCGAACCAGAACGAGTTGCGCGCGAGCCGCATGGGGCTGAACTACATACAGCTTGAGGGCGACATCGGGTGCCTAGTGAATGGCGCTGGTCTGGCGATGAGCACGATGGACATCATCAAGCACGAGGGCGGGACGCCGGCGAACTTCCTGGATGTTGGCGGGTCGGCGAGCGAGGAGGCGGTGACCGAGGGGTTCCGGATTATCCTCGCGGATAAGGCCGTGAAGGGGATTCTGGTGAACATTTTCGGCGGGATCATGCGGTGTGACGTGATCGCGCAGGCGGTGGCGAACGCGGCGAAAGAAGTTGGCTTTTCGGTGCCACTTGTCGTGCGGCTCGAGGGTACAAACGTGGACGAGGGTCGGAAGATCCTGGAATCCGCGCAGGCGTCTATCCCGACGATGCAGTCTGCGGGTGATCTGGGCGATGCGGCGAAACGGATTGTTGCAGCGGTTGGATAAAGAAGAACCCCTCACCCGCGTCCCGGCGCGCCGGGACTTGCCCTCTCCCCCAAGGGGAGAGGGGGCAGGAAAGATGGGAAGGGGGGAAGTGAGTAGAGGCAGAGAGAGTCGGAGACATGCCCACTCTTCGCGTGGGCATGCCACCCAGAGGGAGAGAGAGGGATGAGGCGATTGGAAAAAAGGGAACAAGATTGATGCGACGGCTTGCTGTGTTGATGGTGTGTGTGGTGTGCTCGTGCGCGGCGGTTACTGTTGCTGAGCAGGTTGATCTGTCTTTCCGGCTCGGGAACGGGACGGAGTTTTACACGTACCGCTCGGTGATCTCGAAGACGGAGATTTCCGGTACGTACGAGAGCACGTCGAAGGAGATCCGCGAGTACGACTACACGTTTGAGGCGGGGGATGTTGATCCGCTTACACGGACGCGGGATGTGCGGGTGACATACGACCGGGTGTATTTCTCGGTGCAGACGGATGTCCCGGTGAGCGAGCTGACGTACGACAGTTCGGACGCGGAGAACCAGGCGGATTTCCTCAAGGGGACGCTGGATCATGTTGTCGGGCTGACGGTTGTGGTGACGGTGCAGATGGATACGGGGGAGATCCTGGCGACGGATGTGCCTGCTATGCCGGGGATCACGGAGCGGCGGAGCGAGCTGTCGGCGTTTGTGAGCGTTGCGGAGCTGACGGCGACGATCGGTGATGCGCTTGGGTGTCGGGCGGGGGGGGGCGATGTGGAGGTTGGGCAGGAGTGGACGTATGAGCGGGGGATCCGGCTGCGGGGGATGAACGCGGCGACGCCGGCGACGCGGGAGGTGCGGGTTGCTGAACAGACGGATAAGGGTGTTGTGCTTGAGTACACGGGTGATGTGGAGATCAACACGGGCGCGTATAATCTTGCGGTTTCCGACAGCGGGTTGACGGGGCGCGCGGTGTGGGACAGCGCGAGCGGTGTGCTGATCTCGCAGCGCGAGGCTATTCACGGGGAGATGAGCGGGGAGCGGAAGGGTGAGGCGATGATCGTGATCCTCAAGCGGGAGCAGGAGATCACGAGAAGGTAGGCATCGGGGAATGGGAGTATCAGGAAGAGGAAGAAAGAGGTTGCGTAGATGAGGGAGGTTGGGGAGCCCTCACCTGTCACCCCGACAAGTCGGGATGACATCCTCTCCCAGAGGGAGAGGCAGGGGGCGGATCGATGACGACATCTTGTGCGCGGAAAGGGCGCGGGGGATTGCAGAGAGTTTTAAGTGATCGGTGTGATCAGCCTTCGGCGGCGGCGAGTTTCTGCTGGCGGGTGTAGCCGTACTTGCGCTTGAGGGGTTTGACGACGAGGCCCGATTTGATCGCCTTTGTTGAGACGGTGATCTTCATGGCTCTGCCGTCGATGATGGCGTTGATCTTCTGGAGGTTCGGCTTGAACTTGCGGCGGGATTTGCCGGAGATGTGCAGACCGAAGCCGCCCTTTTTGATCGCGGCACCGGAGCGGGAGATGCGGCGGCCGAAGGTGGCCTTCTTGCCGGTGAAGTGGCATTCGTTGGACATAGGAAGATGCTCCGGGGTCGGGGGTCTGTCTGATAGATCGGTTGCCCACCGGGGGGCTCGATCGGGTTGGGGAGGATAACAGTGGGTGGGAGGTGGTTCAAGGGGCGGGACGGCAGCGGGTGGCGTGGATCGGGCATTTGGAGGGCGGATTGGGTGGTGGTGAGAGGGAGGGGGCTGTATTGGGGCGGAGAAAGATGTTTGTTCGTGGGGAGGAGGGGCGTAGGATCGGGGTGTTGATGGCAATGGAGGATGTGCGATGGGCCGAACGGCGATGGTGATCTGTGGTGCGGTGCTGGTGGGTGTGGGCGCGGGGGATGCGTTTGGGCAGATCGGGCGGCGGTTTGAGATCAAGGTGGTGGAGGGGAAGCTGGTGGCGCAGGGGTACATCGGGGGCGAGGGATCGGGCGATGACGGGGGCGGGCTGGTGCGGGCGCACACGAACGCGATCCATCATCACTGGCGGAATGATTTCAACACGGGGATTGCGCATGCGGAGCTGCCGGGGATGGACATCATCGAACCGGGGGAGCTGGTGGGGCATGATGTGTACCTGACGGTGCTGGGCGGGAAGAAGTGGGTGGATGGGGGGGAGGATCCGGCGGAGGGGACGGTGATCGAGTGGAGCGCGCTGGAACAGGATGAGACGATTCTTGTTCGGCTTGGTGATCAGAAGGCGGGCACGAGCCATGTGAAGACGATCGTTCTTGCGGAAGATATTGGCGCAGAGGGGGCGGTGGATGTTGGAATCTTCTATGAGGTGAAGCAGCATCCGAGGGATCAGGTGATGGTTGTGGAGGCGGTGCTCAGCACGGATGCGCCGGGTGTGGAGGCGAGCGATCCGGTGTATCTGATTTTTCCGCCGGCGCGGCAGATGCATCTGACGGCGCTGTATGTGGAGGGGCAGGTGGGGACGGCGGCTCTCTGCGAGGGGGACGCGAACGGGGACGGGGTGGTTGATGTGAATGACATCTCGCATGTGCTGTTTCGGTTGGGGCCTTGCGAGTAGGGGGCATTCACATATATGGATGGGTGATGCAAGCGGGGATCTGTGTGGAGTGATGCGGGAGGGTGGGGTTGTAGGGGTTGTGCGGGGTGTACTGCGGCAGACGGGTCGGGAAGGTGGGGAAGTGCGGGATGCGCGTTGCGGTGGGTCTGCGCGGTGGCAGAGTTTGCACAACGCCTCGCGTTTGCGGGCGGGTTGAATTGAAGAGGGAGATAGCGATGCGTAGTGCAGCGAAGTCGTGCGCCATTGGCGCGGTTGGTTTGTTGGTTGTTGGTGGTGCGGGTTCGCGGGCGGTTGGCGCGACACATGCTGAATCCGGTGATGCGGGTGACGGGACCGGCGGCGCGTTTCAGATCGCGGGGGTTGTCCCGGGTGATCCGCTGACCTCGATCACGGGTGCGACGAGCGGTGCGGGGAATGACTTTGTTGATGCGTATCTGATCGAGATTACAGATCCGGCGCAATTCTTTGCGACAACGACAAGCGGGACGGGGTTCGACACGATGCTGTATCTGTTCGGCACGGGCGGGAACGGGTTGTTGGCGAACGACGATGTGAGCGGTTCGATTTTGAGCACGCTGGGTAATACGTCGGATGACGGGACGGGTGTGGTCGTTGGGGTTGGGCAGTACATCCTGGCGGTGACGGGGTTCCAGATGGACCCGGTGAATACGCTGGGGCAGAAGCTGTTTGATATTCCGATCGGGAGCCTCACCGAGGTGAGCGGGCCTGATGGTGCGGGCGGGGCGGACCCTGCTACGGACTGGCAGGACAACACGGTGCTTGGCGGTGCGGCGACGGGGGCGTATACGATCACGCTTCGCGGGGTGAACGTGGTGCCGACACCGGGTGTGGTGGGGATCGCGGGCGTAGCAGGGCTCGGGGTTGGTGTGCGTCGTCGGAGGCGGTGAATGCGCACTGATCCATAGGGCGGGGTGGGCACGTACTGGGCTGCGGATCGGGTTTTACCGGTCGGTGGCCTTTGTGCGCTTTTGTGGGGGCGTTTTGCTTGCATGGGATGATTTGTGGGGCAGTGTTGGGTAGCACGGATTCGCGTAAGCACAGGCGCGGCGTGCATGCACAGATTGAGTACATGGAGACAGAGCAATGGTGATCGAGCGTGAACGGTGCGCGCGTGGTGTGTTATACGCTGCGGGCGCAGGGGTATGTTTACTTGGGTTGACTTCGAGCGCACAGGCGTGGATCGAGGTTGGCGATGCTGGCGATGGGGTCGGCGGGAACTATCAGGTGATCGACAATTCGCAGGGCGCGACGCTGACGGCGATTGTTGGTAATACAGACGGCGATGGGGGCGACTTTGTTGATTCGTATCTGCTGACTATCAATGATCCGATCACGTTTACGGCGACTACGGTCGGTGGAGCTGGGTTCGACACGATGCTGTATCTGTTTGATGTGAACGGGTTCGGGCAGGTGGCGAACGATGATGTGAGCGGGATATCGGTGCGCAGCCGACTGGTGGGGAGTTCGAACGACGGGACGGGGATTACGGTTGGCGTGGGGACATACCTGCTGGCGGTAACGGGGTTCCAGATGGACCCGGAGGACATCCTCGGGCAGACGATTTTCGATATTCCGATCGGGAGTGCGACGGAGATATCCGGTCCTGATGGTTCGGGCGGCGGTAGCGTGTTGGCGCAGTGGGAGGACAACTCGGTGCTGGGCAGCGCGGCGACGGGGAATTATTCGGTTTCGCTGGAGGGTGTGGGGCCGGTGCCTGCGCCTGGCGCGGTGACTCTGCTTGGCGCGACGGGTGCGTTTGCGGGTGGGCGTCGTCGGCGGAAATGAGAGCATGATTGACTGATTTGACTGGCTGATTTGACTGGCTGATTTGATTGACTGGTTTGTTGAGGCTCCAAGTGGAAGCACGTCGCTCGGGTCGCGGTCTTGGGAAGGATCGCGGCCCTTTTATTTTTGAGAGAGGCATCAGGCACGAGGGATCAGGCACCAGGATGAGTCTGTTTTCATGTGACGCGGCGCGTCATATTTTTTTGTAAGGAAAGAAGACTTCATCCTTCGGATGAAGAGTGGGTGCTCCGGGCCGTTGGAATGAAAGAGCACTGACCGGAAGACCGGCGAGTGGCACGGGAGAGAAGATTGTTAGAGCAGTTGGTCGAGGAGCCAACGGCCGAATTCGGGTTTGGGGAGATTGGGTGGTGCGGGGATGGTGGTGCGGTCGGGGAAGATCAGGTAGGCGGTGATAGTGGGGGCATCCATTGTTTCGAGCGGGTTGGCGACGATGGCGTCTACGCCCTTGCGCGCGAGCTTGGCGGTTGCGCGCTCGATGAGGTTGTCTTTGTGTTCCAGGGCGAACGCGATGACCCCCCCACCCGGTTGCCGCCCGGACTCGCGGCGCTGCTGAGCGACTGCCGCGACGAGGTCGGGGGTTTTTTCGAGGGTGAGTGTGATGGAGTCCTGGTCGCGGGGGATCTTTGTGTTTGGTGAAGGGGTTGCTGGGCGGTAGTCGGCGACGGCGGCTGCCATGATGACGAGGTCGGCTTGCGGGGCGTGTTCTGTGAGGAGTGCTTGGAGGTCGGTGGCGGTTGTGAAGCGGAGTGTTGTGATGGGGAGGGTGGGATCGGGGGTGATTGAGGTTGGGCCGAGGAGGAGGGTGGTGGGGAGGGAGTGGCGGGCGGCGGCTTCGGCGAGGGCGATGCCGAGAGAGCCGGATGAACGGTTGGCGATGTAGCGGACGGCGTCGATTGGCTCGTGGGTTGGGCCTGCGGTGATGAGGATGGATGGTTTGGGTGTCATGGTTGGGCTACTGTTTGGGTGGTGAAGGGGGTGCGTTGCTGGTGGGGGCGTTGGTGAGCATAATGTTCGGTTCGACGGGGGGTGCTCGCGGGGGAGGGTGGTGGTAGGTGAAGAGAGGCATCCGGAGGGGAGGACGGTGCGTAGTTGTATGTCCCGGGCGAGGCCCGGGTCGGGAGCGAAATGGCGCGGAGTCGGAAGAAGTTAGGCGAGATTCTGGTGGGGGCGGGGAAGATCACTCCCGAGCAGCTCGAGGAGGGGCTTGCGCACGCGAAGAGCGAGCGGAAGAAGATTGGCGAGGCGCTGATCGAGAAGGGATGGTTGACGGAGGAGACGCTCGCGAAGGCGTTGGCGAAGCAGAGCGGTCTTGGGTATGTGGATATATCGAAGCCCGAGTACGCGGAGAAGGTTGATCTTTCTCTGATGGGCGAGGATCTGGTGCGCAAGCACAAGGTGCTGCCGGTTGGCAAGAGCGGGAACAAGCTGAAGTTGATCATCCATGATCCGAAGGATCTGGAGATGATGGACATGCTGCGGTTCCGGTTGAACACGGATCTGGAGCCGATTGTCTCGACGAGGGCGGGTATCGAGGCGTATATCGACGAGAAGCTGAACGGTGGCGGTGGCGGCGGTGGGAGTGCGGCGAACCGGGGGAGTCTGGTGTCTCCGGATCAGGGTCTGGTTACCGAGTCGATCGATCGTTCGATTGATAAGTCGATGGATCGGTCTGTTGATTCGTCGATCGACACTGCGGCGGAGAGCGCGCCGATCATCAAGCTGTGCTCGAGGATGGTTCTTGAGGCGGTTCGGATGGACGCTTCGGACATCCACATCGAGCCGATGGCGGATCGGGTTCGCCTGCGGTACCGGATCGATGGTGTTTGCATCGAACGGGACAACCTGCCCAAGCGGATGCAGAATGCGGTATTGGCTCGATTCAAGCTGATGTCGTCGATGAATATCGCGGAGAAGCGTGTGCCGCAGGACGGGCGCATCAAGATGACTGTGCCGAACGAGGATGGCACAGAGACGACGGTTGATTTTCGTGTGTCGGCGTGCCCGGCGTACCACGGGGAGTCGATTGTTCTGCGTATTTTGCGTCCAGATTCCGTTCGGATCGGTCTGCAGAACCTGGGGTTTGAGCAGGACAACCTCGATCGGTTTAACAAGATAATTCGTCGTCCCAACGGTATTTTTCTGGTGACGGGGCCGACGGGTTCGGGCAAGACGACGACGCTGTATTCGGCGCTGGACATTCTGAACCGCCCGGACAAGAAGATCATCACGGCGGAGGATCCGATCGAATACGCGTTCGCCGGGATCAATCAGTGTCAGGTGCGTGAGTCGATCGGGTTGACGTTTTCGAATGTGCTGCGTGCGATGCTGCGTCAGGCGCCGAACATCATTCTGGTCGGCGAGATTCGTGACAAGGAAGTGGGCGAGGTGGCGATCCAGGCTGCGTTGACCGGTCACCTTGTGTTTTCCACGCTGCACACGAATGATGCGCCCAGCGCGATCACCCGGTTGATTGATATGGGGATCAAGCCGTTCCTTGTGGCGAGTTCGATCCAGGCGGTGATGGCGCAGCGGCTGATCCGGACGCTGTGCAAGAAGTGCAAGGATGTTGATGCGAGCCCTGATCCGAAGTATTTGCGGTTGACGGGGATTACGGACGAGGATCGTGCGCGGCATGATATTTATGGGCCGGTGGGGTGCGATTACTGCAGCGGGACGGGGTACAAGGGTCGGAAAGCGATCTTTGAGATGATGACGTTGAATTCGGAGTTGCGTGATCTCGCGTTCCAGCAGGCTCCGGTGACGGAGATCCGTCGTGCGGCGCTGGCGGCGGGGATGCGGCCTCTGGTGCAGGACGGGAAGCTGAAGATTCTTGCTGGTACGACATCGCCCTCTGAGGTTGCGCGTCTTGCGCAGGTTGAGGGCGCGGATATGACAGAGGATCTCGAGGCGTAGGTGTTGTTGTTGGAGCTCGGGTTGGGGCGATTCAGGAAGGTTTCCCATGTCAACGATGCAGATCGATCGTCTGTTGGACACCGTGATCAAGTTGGGAGCGAGCGATCTGCACCTGACGGTGGGGCGGAAGCCGACGCTGCGGCTGCACGGCGGGCTCAAGAACCTCGACACCAAGGTTCTGGATTCGGACGACATAGTGGCGCTGATGAAGTCGATCACGTCCGAGCGATCGCAGCAGGAATTGAACGAGGTTGGGACGTGCGACTTCGGGTTCGCGTACGGGGACGAGGCGCGGTTCCGCGTGAGTGTGTTCCGTCAGCGTGGAGATCTGGCGATTGTGTGTCGGTTGATCCCGAAGGATTTGCTGACGATCGAGCAGATCGGGCTGCCTCAGCAGGTTGTGGATCTGATCCGCAGGCCGCGTGGGTTGTTCCTTGTGACGGGCCCAACGGGTTCGGGCAAGACGACAACGCTTGCGACGATGATCGACTTCATCAACATGAACTACGAGCGGCACATCATCACGATGGAAGACCCGATCGAGTACTACCACTACCACAAGAAATCGATTGTGAACCAGCGTGAGGTGGGGTCGGACGTGCCGAGCTTTGCTGATGCGCTGCGTCGGGCGCTGCGTCAGGATCCGGACGTGATCCTGGTTGGTGAGATGCGAGACCTGGAGACGATCGAGTCGGCGATTCGTGCGGCGGAGACGGGGCACCTTGTGTTCGCGACGCTCCACACGACGGGTGCGGCGAAGACGATCGACCGCGTGGTGGATGCGTTCCCGGTGACGCAGCAGAACCAGATCCGGGTACAGCTTTCGACCTCGCTGCTGTGTGTGCTGAGTCAGGCGCTGCTGCCGCGGATTGATGTGAAGGGGATGGTCGCGGCGTATGAGTTCCTGGTGGTGACCCCCGCGATTGCGAACCTGATCCGCGACAACAAGAGCTTCCGGATTGATTCATCGATCCAGACGGGTAAGAAATTCGGGATGCAGCTGCTGGATGAGCACCTGTGGTCGCTGTACACGCGCGGGATGATCGCAGCCGAGGAGATGGTGGACAAGTCGAAGGATCCGGCGCGGCTCGTTGATCGGGTCCACAAGCTCGGGAAGCAGGTGGGTCGCAACGAGCTGGACGCGGAGGACGAGACGGAGATGGGGGATGATGAGTGATCGGGCGAGGTGGGGAGTCGTCCAATAACGCATAGTGAACAGAAATCTGAGTGGGTGAAGGTGTGTATGCGCGCATTGGGAGGAGAGTCAATCAGCGGAAGGGAGAGGGGCGTGGAGGGATGAGGTAGGGGAGGGAAGAGGGCGGCTGGGGAGTGGATCTCAATAGAATTGGCAGTTGGATCGGGCGGTGCGGCCGCTGTTTGAAAGGTATGTGTTTGGGGAATCCGGAAATATAATTAGCCTGATTACTCGATGTCTATACGCCAGATATTCCGAATGAAAGGAATTCCGAGCAACCTTTGGATGATAGGCTTCGGATGATAGATACGGACATCTGTTCGATTCGGACGAAGCGAGTTAGGGAACCGCGGAAGGAGCTAAGGGGGTGGGGACGGCATTCGGGTGTGTGGCGGGGGTAGATGGCGGCGGGTGTGTATAGAGGATGGGGGGGATCGGGAGTGAGGGGGCGCGTGACGGAGTGCTATTTCCGGGGTTGGCGGGTTGAATATTTTCGGAGCATGCGATGGCGACGGCGACCAAGATCGATCCAGCGGAACTGAAGAAACGGAAGCTCGGGCGCGTGCTGACGAAGATGGGGTTGGTGTCGCGCGAGACGGTGCATGCGACGCTCGCGGAGCAGCGCAAGCGGCGGGAGGCGGGGAAGCCGCAGAAGATCGGCGAGCTGATGGTGGAGTTGGGGCATGTGTCGGGGCGAGACGTGAAGGCGGCGCTGGCGGGGCAGGCGGGGATGCACTTTGTTGATCTGGATGATTTCGAGCTGACGGAGGAGATCCTCGGTGCGATCCCGGCGGAGACGGCGACGGCGTACAAGGTGGTGCCGATCGAGTATGTCGCGGCGAGCAAGAAACTGAAGATCGCGTTGATGAGCGCGGACAACTTCCGCGCGGTTGATGACCTGCGGCTGTTGATGGGGTTCAAGGTTGACGCGGTTGTTGCGGACGACGAGCAGGTCGAGGCGGCGATCAAGGAGCACTACGTCGGTCGCGAGACATCGCTGAGCGAGGTGGTGGGGGATATGGCGAGCGACAACAGGCTCGCGAGCTTGGCGAAGTCTGAGTCGGGCGCGTCGATTGATCTTGATGCGGTTCTCGAGGCATCGGAGGACAACAAGGTGATCACCTTGTTGAACCTGGTGTTGTTGCAGGCGATCAAGGACAAGGCGTCGGACATCCACTTCGAGCCGTTCGAGCACGAGTTCAAGATGCGGTACCGGATTGATGGCGTGTTGTACGAGATGGTGCCGCCGCCTCAGTACCTCGGGACAGCGATTGTGAGCCGCGTGAAGGTGATGTCGAATCTGGATATCGCGGAGCGGCGGTTGCCTCAGGACGGGCGTGTGGAGCTGCAGGTCGGTGGGAACCCGGTTGATCTGCGTGTGAGTGTGCTGCCGACGATGTATGGCGAGAGTGTTGTGATGCGTGTGCTTGATCGCTCGAATGTCGAGCTGAGTTTGGACCGTGTTGGTTTGCGTGCGGAGGAGTTGGAGCAGGCTCGGGGGATTATCCGGAGGCCGAACGGGATTGTTGTGGTCACCGGACCGACCGGTTCTGGCAAGACGACGACATTGTACGCGGCGCTGGCGGAGTTGAACGATATCGCGACGAAGATCCTGACGGCGGAGGATCCGGTCGAGTACGACATCGACGGGTTGTGCCAGGTGCAGGTGAACACGGATGTGGGGATGACGTTTGCGCGTGCGTTGCGGAGTTTTCTGCGTCAGGATCCGGACGTGATTCTTGTCGGCGAGATCCGAGATCTTGAGACCGCGCAGATCGCGGTGCAGGCGTCGCTCACGGGGCACCTCGTGTTCAGCACGCTGCACACGAACGACGCTCCGAGTTCGATTGTTCGTTTGCTAGACCTTGGGTTGGAGTCGTTTTTGTTGACGGCGACGATCGAGGCGATTATCGCGCAGCGGCTTGTTCGGACGGTGTGTTCGAAATGCAAGGAGCGGTACGAGCCGAGCGAAGAACAGTTGATGGAGCTGGATCTCCGCCCGGAGGATGTGACGGGGCGGACATTCTTCCGTGGCAAGGGTTGCGATGTGTGCCACAAGTCCGGGTACAAGGGTCGGTCGGCGTTGTTTGAGATTATGGAGATGGACGACGGGTTGCGGGATCTGGTGATGAACTCGGCGAGCACGTCTGTATTGCGTGAAGAGGCTCGGCGACGCGGGATGCGGACGCTGCGTGAGTCGGGGTTGCTCTCGATTTACGAAGGGTTGACGACGATTGACGAGGTTGTCCGCGAGACGATCGCGGAGGATTGATTTGTTGTGTGCGTGAGCGCGGCGTGGGAAGGGTGTTTCCGGGGCACCCAGCCCGCCCGCTCGCGCATCGATGAGGTTTTTCGGGTGGGGCGGTTTTTGGGATGACAGGGTTGGGATTCGGAGGTTCGAGCGATGGGCGTGTTTCAGTACGAAGCGGTAGACAGTTCGGGATCGAAGCAGAAGGGGACGGTTGAGGCTGCGTCGAGCGAGGACGCGATCAAGCGGATTCGTTTGCAGGGGCTGCACCCGCAGTCGGTGCGCGAGCAGAAGTCGAAGAAGAAGAAGGGCGAGGGCGGGGACGCGGCGGCGAAAAAGAAGAAGCCGGCTGCGAAGAAGAAGGGCGGCGGCTTCTCGATCGGGAAGGTGAAGCCGAAGATCCTGACGGCGTTTACTCGTCAGCTCTCGACGCTGCAGGACGCGGGTCTGCCTTTGCTGCGGAGCCTTCAGATTCTGGAGAGCCAGCAGAAGCCGGGGAAGCTGAAGAGTGTGCTGATCGGCGTGGTGGAGGACGTGGAGGGTGGATCGGCGCTTTCGGAGGCGATGTCGAAGCACCCGAAGGCGTTCAATATTCTGTACACCAAGATGGTTGCGGCGGGTGAGGTTGGTGGTGTGCTGGATGTGATCCTGCAGCGTCTTTCGGAGTTTATGGAGAAGGCGGAAGCGCTGAAGCGGAAGATCATCGGCGCGTCGATCTATCCGATCGCGGTGATCTCGGTGGCGTTGTTGATCGTGACGGGCATTATGTACTTCATCATCCCGAAGTTCGAGGAGATCTTCGCGGACTTTGGTGTTGAGTTGCCAATGCTGACGGTTGTGCTGACGGAGTCGAGCCGGTGGATCGCGGGTAAGGGCATGCCTGTGCCGGGCGCGGTGTACATCGTAGGCGGGATGTTCGGGTTGCCGTTTTTAATCAAGTTGATCCGGAAGACGAAGCCGGGCAAGGCGGTGCTGGACATCATTCTGCTCTACACGCCTGTGGTCGGGAACCTGGCGCGGAAATCGATCATCGCGCGGTTTACGCGGACGCTGGGGACGCTGATTGCTGCGGGCGTGCCGATTCTTGAGGCGATCACGATTACTCGCGACACGTCTGGCAACTTCATTTTCGAGAAGGCGTTGAACAAGGTGCATGACTCGATCCGCGAGGGGGAGAGCTTTGCGGAGCCGTTGCGGCAGGCGAAGGTGTGCGATGCGATTGTGGTGAACATGATCGATGTGGGCGAGGAGACGGGTGACATGGACACGATGCTTTTGAAGATCGCGGACAACTACGACGAGGAGGTCGATGTTGCGGTGGGGTCGTTGATTCGTCTGATCGAACCGATCCTGGTGTTGTTCCTTGGTGTTGTCATCGGGACGATTGTGATCGCGATGTTCCTGCCATTGGTGGCGATGATCGAGAACCTTCAGGGATGATTATGGTGCGCACGAGACAGTCGGATTCTGGTCGTCGGCGTGGGTTTACGCTGGTGGAATTGATCGCGGTGATCGGGATCATCGTGGTGCTGGTGAGCATTCTGCTCGTCGCGATGGGCGGGGCACGGCGTAGTGCGCAGCGGGCACAGACGAGCCGGCAACTGAGTTCGATTACCACGGCGATGGATGCGTTCAAGACGGATTTCGGGTGGTATCCACCACTTTTGATCAACAATGACGAGGGGGGGAATCCGACAGCCCTGCTGAGTAACGGCGCGTCTATGTACGTTGTTCCCGAGGCTGCGCATCTCTCCGGGCTGGGTACGTCTACGGATGATTATCGATCTGCGATGAGCGGGGCGCGGTATCACTCGACGGTTTCGATCACGGTGTATCTGGTGGGGGCGGGGAATCTGAACGGTGATCTGGATCCGAACAGCGGTGGTGAGTGGGAGGTGTATGACCTTCCCGGGACGGACCGGCTTGAGCCGAACTTTGATGATGGCGCGGACGGGCCGGGGATCCGGAACCCGGGCGCGCTGGATAAATCGTGGGGCGGTGGTGCGGATCGTTCGTTGCAGGATCCGATGAACTCGGCGAACGGGGCGTACCCGGATGATGGTGCGACGCGGTACAAGGCGCAGGTGGCGGTGCCTCGTGGTCGGGTGTACGGGCCTTATCTGGACCCGGGGATTCTGGGCGATCGGTTGGTTCGTGGTGGCGATGCGATGTTTGAGATCGAGGATTCCTTCGGTTATCCGATTCGTTACTACAGGGGATTCCCGACGCGGAACCTGGCGGATAACCAGCGTGATTTATCCGTTGTGCCAATCGAACTGCGGAGCTTTGAATCATTCGACGCGCAGATGGATGGTGACATCTCGGGGGCGAATAGTTTGGACCAGGAGTTGATGACGGCGGAATTTGTATTGCTGTCTTGTGGTTCCGCGGCGAAAGAATTATTCACGGCTCGCGAGGCAGGTGTGTACGAGCGGTGGGTTGGCCCGAAAGATGATGGGCTTGTGCCTCCTTACGGCGACATTATCCGGTCACATTCGAATCGGCTATTGCGGTTGCAGAAGGAGTGGGGCGATCTAGCGGACAAGGGCACGCTGGATACAGATCTGGAGACGATCGGTCTTGACAATCTTGGGTGGGCGCTGGAATCAAACGTGAGGAGTATGCGATGAATCGTGTGCGGCGCAGCAATCGGGGGTTCACGTTGCTTGAGTTGCTCGCGGTGATGGCGATCATCGGGTTGCTGGCGGGGATGATCGTTACCGCGAGTGTGGTCGTTGTGAAGAAGCAGAGGGTTCGGACGACGCGGGATGTGCTGATGAAGCTGGACCAGGTGCTGGAGGAGTACCTCTCGCAGCGGAACGCGGTGCCGGCATTTATTGCGGTGCAGTACGATCGCGTGCCGGATGATACGGCGGTGTTGCATTCGTACCGTGGCGAGGATTATCCGGATCGACCGGACGCGTCGGTGTTTTTGCGGAGTGTGCGAGGGGTTGGCGAGTGTGATTTGTTGATGTCGGGGTTGCCCGATCGGTATCTGATTCGGACCAACGGCGAACGGGATGACGAACTCGGCGCGATGCCATCGGTTGGCGATGCGTGGGGCGAGTGGCCTGATGATCCGAGGGGGTTGGTGTACTACGTGCACCCGGACAACCATCTCGCGCAGGCGTTCTATGGTCGGTGCGTGAACAGGCGGCCTTACTTTGTTTCGTCTGGACCGGATGGGAAGTTTGGGCATCCGGGGGAGATTGCTCTCTCGGGTGTCGGTGTTGAGGACGCGCAGGAGTTGCAGGATCAGTTGATCGAGTGGCGATCAGACAACGTGTATTCCTATGAAGGGGTTGACGTGGAGATGGCGGTTGGACGGGCGGCGTTGACGGCGGTGCCAGATTGAGAATTGATGTGATGCGAGATGGAACAAGGACAATCCGGGGAGGATCGGCGTTTACGCTGATCGAGATGCTGGTGGTGGTGTCGATCATCATCATCGGCGCGGCGGTGATTGCGCCGGGGTTTACGCGGATGATCGAATCGACGAATTATTCGTCCGCGGTGAACTCGGTGACCGCGACGCTCGGTCAGGCGCGTGCGCTGGCGATCCAGAACGGTCGTGACACCGGGGTGGCGTTCTTGTTCGACATCGAGCGGGATATCTGCACGCTGGTGATTCTGGAGCTGGAGAGTGCGGGTGGCGGGACGCTGAACTGCGGGTCGAACTTCGGTCGGGATCGGTACGCGGATGTGATGCGTCCGGCGTTGAACACGACGCCCGTCGAGCTGCCCAAGGGGACGGTGGTGTGCGGGCTCGGGGTCGGGACGCAGATCGATTCGTCTGACCCGAGTTGTCCGAAATCTCAGATCGACCAGAACACGGCGGGGTGGTACGCGGGGATGCACTTTGATGATCCGGACAACAACAACATCGTGGTGACACCCTGGTTGTTCCCGCGGGATGATCCGAGGCTGTATCTGGATGTTGACCCTTTGCTGAGCGCGACCGCGCGGGATGCGATCGGAGCCGATCCGTGGGAGATTCTGGTTACGAATCCGGATGCGGCGGAGGCGGTGCGGCACGCGCAGTCGTTCTACATCCGGTACAGCGCGAGCGGGACGGCGGTGCCGATCACGGCTGCGGATCCGGATGATGCGTATATCGAGTGGCCCGACCTGCCGTTTGATCGGGACAAGCCGGAGGACGGTGCGTACGACGATTCGAGGTGCTTTGATCCGGAGTTTGTTGCGGGCGGTGTCAGTACACCGGGTGAGAACCCGGAGGTGTGGTTGCGGCCGGTTGATCAGCTGGCGGTGGTGAGCACGGCGCGTCTGGTTGAGGGGACCGGGGTTGCGCGGCCTTGGCTCGTGGTGCCCGAGTTGACGGGTGTGTACGACTGGGCGCTGTCGAACGGGCTGCCCGATTTTCTGGAGCAGACGTCGGGCGGCGAGGCGCAGTTTGTGAACAATGTTCGGACGAAGCTGGTGAGTGATTGGATTGATGCGAACGGCGAGGTGCTGTCGTTCAACCGGTACACGGGGAACCTGATGCGGAGGGTGGACAAATGAAGCGCGGGTTTACGCTGATCGAGGTGATGATGGCGGCGGGGATCATCGGTCTTGGGTTGCTGGGATTGATCGCGCTGCTGGCGGGCGCGGCGCGGCTGCAGCAGACGAGTTCGCAGACATCGGAGTCGGTGCTGATCGCG
Organism: Phycisphaerales bacterium; assembly: GCA_029260435.1. Taxonomy (GTDB): domain Bacteria; phylum Planctomycetota; class Phycisphaerae; order Phycisphaerales; family UBA1924; genus OFTM74. The sequence goes on from JAJDDG010000131.1 coordinate 17,700, forward strand.
AAGAACGCGGAGTCGTTGATCCGGCAGTCGTTGGCGAGTGTGACGCTTAATCCAACGGTCGCATCGCCGATCGACACGAACCGGTGGTACATGGTGCCGAAGAATGATCAGTTCGACCACCTGGAGTTGACGGACAATGTCTGGCCGATTGCGGAGAGCACTGAAGCAACACCATATTTACTATTTGACGGTGGGCAGGATGGAACCAATCCAAGGATTCCACAGAGTTCTGGATTATTTACAGAACTCAGAGACGATCTCATAGGGTTTTCGCATTACGCAATTCGACCGGAGTCATTGTTGATCCGGGTGCGCACTATTGCGACACCTGTTGGCCCTGACTATGTCGAGACGGCACCACAAGACTTTTTATATCTGCGCCCAGCGACCTCAGAGGTCTGGCCTAAAGTACCGTTGGATATAGCGAACGAAGAACCGGGGTTTTTGCCTTACGGGAATGATCTTGTGCGGTTTTATTTGGATGGTGACGCGAATGCCGGGTGGAATCCGATCAATGTTTTGCAGCAAGACTACATTACGATCAACGTCAAGCATTGGGTGCAGAGTGGTTTGCAGGCGTCTATCACCGACTACAGGATCGCGGATGTGGCGAATAATGCAGGGCGAATCATCGATGAGATCGCCATTGAGCGTCCTTACCGCTACATCAATACAAAGCTGATCTCGCTGCAAGATCGGATGGCGTTTGCGGCGGATAAAACTCGGGAGGATGGTCGGCGTCCGGAGTTTGGGTTTGGTGTGCTGTACCGGACGCTTTTGGGTGGTGGGTCGCAGGCGGGCGTGTTTATCTATGGGTTGCAGGCGCCGTCGCGGAGCGCGGAGTGGAATCCAATGGAGACGGGGGTGCAGATTGGGAGTGGTGATTCGCCCATCGCGGAGGTTGGTCAGGGTGCTGCATTCCCGACAAACGTGGATCTTGGGTTTGATTCGGGGGGTGACGAGGCGACGGATCTGTATTACCTGGAGGTGGACGAGGACTTTGGTTGGGTGGTTGCGCCGGATCAGGTGGTGCTGGTGTCGTGGGCGGACTCGGTGGGTGGCGGCGCGGACGACGCGGTGCGGGTGGTGCGCCGCGAGATCATGCTCGATGGGGGGAACCCGACGGGGAAGGTGCGCGGGTATCTGGAGCGTGGGCCTCGGCATGCGAATCATGCGATGCATGACGGCGGGACGGGGACGGAGTCGGTTGAGGTTTGGGTGGTGAAGGATATCGCGGTGAGTGATGAGGATGGATCGACGTGGCGGTTGCGTCCGTTGCGGTTTGTGGCGTTTCAACTTGATGGATGAGGTGTGATGCGGTTACCGGAACAGATAGAGCAATCTTCGCTGCTTTGTAGCAATGGAGTGAAGGGGGTGAAGAGGAGA
>JAJDDG010000132.1 GCA_029260435.1 Phycisphaerales bacterium
CCCGGAATCCGGCGCGGCGGAAGCGGGGCTGCGGGGGACGATGCGGAGCGATCGCGGGCAGTTTGTATTTGGCGATCTGATCACGGAGATCGACGGGAAGCGGATCACATCGTTCAAAGAGATGCTGGGTGTTCTGGGGGATTACAACGCGGGGGACGAGGTTGAGGTGGTTTTTGTACGGGGCGAACAGGTGATGCGGACGCGAGCGCGCCTTGGCAAGCCCGGCGGGGAGTAAGATGATCCGATGGGTGTATCTTCCCGCATGAAGGTGTTGCTGGTGCAGGTGCGGGAGACGGCGGAGGTCGCGAACCACGAGCGGGTGTGCGTGGTGGAGCGGGCGGGGCTCGATGATCATCAGATCGAGTGTCTGAATGTTGTCGATACGCCGAACATCGACTGGGATCTGGTGAAACGATCGGACGCGATCCTGATCGGCGGGGCGGGGTTGTACTCGGCGACAGAGGACTACAACTTCACGCCGCAGCTGATGGAACTGGTGCGCCGGGTGGTCATGCTGGGGACACCGATGTTCGGATCGTGCTTCGGGCACCAGTTCATCGCGCGCGCGTTGGGCGGGGAGGTGATACAGGATCTGGAGCGTTCGGAGATCGGGCTGCACGATGTGACGCTGACGGAAGCGACGCGTGGGGACGAGTTGTTCGGGTACTGCCCGATGCGGATCCCGGTCTTGATGGGACATCAGGATCGGGTGAGCCGCCTGCCCGAGGGTGCGGTGGAGCTTGCGGCTTCTGAGGTGTGCGGGAATCAGGCGTTTCGTTTGGCTGGCAAGCCTGTCTACGGGACGCAGTTTCACGCGGAGCTGACGAGCAAGCGGATCCTTGAGCGGTTGGAGTTGTACCGGGAGATCTACATGCCAGACGACGAGGAGTTCGCGAGGATGCGGGATTCACTGGGGCCGACCCCTGAAGCTGGGGAGCTGATGGGTCGGTTCCTGGAGGTGTTTGTTTCGGTGTGATCACGGTTTAGAGGTTTGCGGTAGGGTGAAGATGTGGTATCCGTAGGGGGGACTAGCGGGGTCGGCAGGGGCGGCTCGATGGTTCGGGACAAGGTTTTTTCGAGGTGCGTATGGGGACGCAGGATCTGAGACAGACAGAGGATCCGGAACAGCGCCGGGCGTTCATGCGCGCACTCTTGACGGATGTGCGCGCGCTGGAGCGGATGCTGGAAGAGGACCGGATCGAGAGCGGGGTGAAGCGGATCGGGGTGGAGCAGGAGATGTTCCTGGTGGACGAGGCGTGGTGCCCCGCGCCGGTGTCGGACAGGGTGCTGGAGATCCTCGACGACGACCATTTCACGACAGAACTTGCTCGCTTCAACATGGAGTTCAATGTCGATCCCCTGGAGTTCGGGGGCGGGTGTCTGCGCCGGCTCGAGGGGACGGTGTGTTCGTACCTGGAGCGGGTGCGCAAAGCGGCGGCAGAAGTGAACGCGCGGGTGCTGCTGACGGGGATCCTCCCCTCGCTGACCAAGGCGGATCTGGGGATGCACAACATCTCCGAGAATCCTAGGTACTACGCGTTGAATGATGCGCTGAGTCGCCTGAGAAACGACCGCCCGTACCAGCTCTCGATCAACGGGGTAGACGAGCTGATTTTCGAGCACGACACGGTGATGCTGGAGGCGTGCAACACGAGTTTTCAGGTGCATTTCCAGGTGGACCCGTCCACGTTCGCGCAGCACTACAACACGGCGCAGGCGGTGGCGGGCGCGGTGCTGGCGGCGTGCGTGAACTCGCCGCTGCTATTCGGCAGACGCCTGTGGCGGGAGACGCGGATCGCGCTGTTCCAGCAGTCTGTTGATACGCGCACGCCGAGTTCGCTGATGCGCGAGAGCGTCGGGCGGGTGAGCTTCGGGACACGCTGGGTGGATGATTCGGTGCTGGATCTATTCCAGGAGGACATCGCGCGGTTCAAGACGCTGTTCGCGGATGTGGACGGCGAGGACTCGATCGAGATGCTCGACTCGGGGGTGCTGCCCAGGCTCAAGGCGTTGTGCCTGCACAACGGGACGGTGTATCGGTGGATGCGGGCGTGCTACGGCTCGGACGGGAAAAAAGCACACCTGCGGATCGAGAACCGGGTGATCCCGGCGGGCCCGACGCCCCGCGACGAGATCGCGACCTCCGCGCTGTGGTTTGGTTTGATGCGGGGCGTGGAGATGGAGATCGGGGACATCACCAAGGAGATGTCGTTCGAGGAGGTGCTTGCGAACTTCGATTCGGCGGCACGCCACGGGCTGGAGGCGCAGCTCGCGTGGCCCGGTGCGGGTCATGCGCCAGCGCAGCAGGTGCTGCTGGAGAAGCTGATCCCTCTTGCGCGTCGTGGGCTCGAATCGAGCGGGATCGACCACGAGGACATCGGGACGTACCTCGATGTGATCGAGGCGCGGGTGCATTCGGGGATGACGGGCGCCAACTGGCAGCTGCGCTCGCTTGCGGGGCTCACCGAGCAGATCCCGAGCAAGGGCGAGCGCCTCGCGGTGCTCACCGGAGCAATGCTGCTGCGGGAGGAGGATGGTCACCCGGTACACGAGTGGTCGCTGGCGGACGCGGCGGAGGTGCCGAGGGATCGCTCGCGGTACATGTTCGTCGGGCAGTTCATGACGACGGATCTGTTCACCGTGAACGAGTCGGACGTGATCGATCTGGTGGCGAGCATCATGGACTGGAAGCACGTCCGGCATATCCCGGTAGAGGACGACGATCACCGCCTGGTCGGGCTGGTCTCCCACCGCCTGCTGCTCAGGCACCTGGCGTCGATGCGGGCGTCTTCGGATAACGGGGTAGCGGTTTCGACGGTGATGACTCGGAATCCGAAGACAGTGACACCGGAAACACCTACGCTGGAGGTGATCCGCCTGATGCGCGACAACCAGATCGGGTGTCTGCCGGTGGTGGAAGAAGGCAAGTTAGTGGGTGTTGTGACCGAACATGATCTCGTGCAGATTGCTGCGCCTTTGTTGGAAGAATTTTTACAGGCGTGATCCCCCCACCCCCCCACTCACACCCCCCCGCTTCACCTCAATCCCCAGGGCAAGCAACGACATCGGACAGCAACGATGTGTTATCGGGTGCTTGCGTCTCGGATAATGGTGCTGTCGGGAGCGCCCCGCGCGGGGCGTATTCGCGGATCATCGGGAGTGTGCGCGGCGACGAGACGGGCGCGACTGTGGTGTGCGTTGCGGGACAGCACGGCAACGAGGCGAGCGGGGTCATCGCACTTGAGCGGGTGTTCGAGCACCTTGCCTCGGGTGGTATCGATGTCCGGGGCGAGATCATCGGCGTGTGCGGGAATGTGCGGGCTCTGGAATTGGGCGTGCGGTTTGTGTCCCTGGACTTGAACCGGATGTGGACGACCGAGCAGCTCGATCGGGTTCGGGCGCTCGACATCGAAGATTTGGTTGATGAAGAACGCGAGCAACGCGAACTGCACGACACGCTTGTCGAGCTGTTCGATCGATCCCGTGGCGCGGTGCATGTGCTGGATATGCACACAACGAGTTCGGACTCGGAGCCGTTCGCGGTGATTGATGATGCGCTGCGGAACCGTGCGGTGGCGCGGCAATTCCCGACGCCAATCGTTCTGGGGATGGAGGAGGTGCTGATCGGAACGCTGCCGGACTGGGTGAACGGGTTTGGGTATGTGTCGATCGGGTTCGAGGCGGGGCAGCACGACGCGGTGCACAGCGTGGAGCGCCACGAAGCGGGCGTGTGGGTGCTGCTGGTCGCGGCGGGAGTAATAGACGAGGCGGATGTGCCGGAGCTGGATCGGATGCGCCGGATGCTTTCGCGCCGGACCTCGCGGGTGCCGCGGTTTCTGGAGCTTGTGCACCACCACCCCGTCGAGCAACAGCACCGGTTCCAGATGGAGCCGGGGTTCGAAAACTTCCAGAGGGTGCAGACAGGTGAGCTGCTCGCGAAAGATCACGAGGGGGAGATCCGGTGCCCGCGCGGCGGGCGGGTGTTTATGCCTCTGTACCAGCTGCAGGGCGACGACGGGTTCTTCGTGATCCGGGGTGTGCTGGGGTTGTGGCTCTGGCTGAGCAAAGTGCTGCGCCTCATGCGTGCGGACAGGGTGCTCGCGCTGCTGCCCGGCGTGCGCCGATCGGCGCACGCGGAAGACGTGTTGATCGCGGATGGGCGGGTGGCGCGGTTGCTGCTTGTGGAGGTGTTCCACCTGCTGGGGTACAGACGGCGCCGGGTGGTCGGGGAGTCGGTTGTGTTCAGCCGGCGCATGAACAGGCTGCACGACGCTGCGGGCAGCGACACATCTACTTCAGAGTGAGGCGGATGACAGCGTCTTCGGGCGGGTCTGGCGCGTTGATATTGGTGAGATAGAGCTGGGTGAGTTTGGTTGCGCCGTGCTCGCGTTCGAACGTCTGGAACAGAAACGCGGCGCGCTCGTTGTCGCCCGAGACAAACGCGTTGATCGCTTCTGTGCGCGCGGCGCGGTATCCCGGCGACTCGCTCGGCGCGGGGAGTGTATAGAGCACAGTGGGCTCGGTGCGCCCGACGACGACGGCACTCCCGAGCGGATCGAGATTGTTCTCATCGAAGCCGAGCCCGACCGCGAGATCGCGGGTGCGCTGATCGATCAGAGACCAGACGCCGAATTGCTTGGCCGCGGATTCGAGGCGTGCGGCGAGGTTCACGGCGTCGCCGATCGCGGTGTAGTCGTTGAGTTCGGGGGGTGAGCCGCAGTCGCCGATGGTGACGAGCCCGGTGGCGATCCCGATGCGCGCCGAGAGAGTAGGTGTGTCGGCGAGATCGGGGATGTCGTTGAGGGTGTCGATCGCACGCTTGCACTGGAGGGCGGCGCGGCATGCGCGGGCGGTCTGCTCGGGGTCGGGCTGGAACGCCGAGAAGAACGCCATGACCCCGTCGCCGAGGAACTTGTTGACGTAGGCGCCGTTTTCAGTGAGGGCACGGGTCATCTCGCGCATAAAACGATTCAGGATGGCGACGGTGCGCTGGGAGTCCAGTGTTTCCGCGACGGTGGTGAAGCCGGCGATGTCGAGGAAGATAATAGTTGCCTCGCGCTGGACGCCCGAGACAGAAACAGAATCCGGATCATTCACGAGGCGGTCAACGAGCGCTGGGTCCACGCGGGCCTTGAACTGTCTGGTGATGCGGGCGCGATCACGCTGGGAGATAAACGCGGCGGCGGCGGTTGCTGCGGCCCACCCCCCTACTCCTCCACCCAGTGGAGCAGCGATCGGAAGAACCAATCGCCATTCGTTGAACGAATAAATACCCGCGATAAAGAGGAACGCGCCGATGGCGATCGCACTGGCAAGCGCGCCGAGGGCCGCGGTGGGCAGGAGCGCGACCGCGCATGCGCACAACACGCCGAGCAGCAGCGCACCGAGGGGCGCGAGCCATGCGGGAGCGAGATCGCGGGAGCGCCCGGTGAGGAGCATGTCCGCGAGGACGCAGTGGGCGAAGACGCCGGGTGTGTTGGGCGCGAGGGGTGTGCGGATGACGTCGGCGTCGGTGGAGCCGGTCGCGGCCCACCCGAGGAAGACGAGTTTGCCCGAGACGGTGCGGGTGAGTTTGGCGGTGGCTTCGTCGATCTTGAGTAGCCCCTCGGCGATTGCCTCCGAGAGTTGGCGATGGTGCTGATAGAGGGCGAGGGCGTCGCGCTCTTCTTCGGATAGAGATTCAGGTTCGATGCTGCTGGCGGCTTCGAGCTGGAATGCGATCTCGTCTTGCACTTCGGCTCGGACGGCATCGGTGAGTTTGTCATAGCCGATTGCAAATGCGATCTCTGAAGCGAGGGCTTCGAGCTCGGCGAGTTGGGCGGCCAGCTTGGTGCGCTGGTTGGCGAGCGAGAGGACGTAGCCGATCGATACGACCGCGTTCTCGGGGAATGCTACGAGCCATGACTTGGGGGAGGTGGGCCAATCGATGAGGAGTGGGTTTGTCGAGAAAGAAAGGCGAGCATCCGGTGTGATCCAACTGGCGGGCCAGATGTCTGGACCGAGTTGCAATAAGCCTGGGCGTTCGTCGGTCTGGTAGAGCGTCGCGGATGCGGCGAGCGAGAAGAAGCCGTCTACCGACCTGTGCTTTGCCAGGCTCATCGCGCGAACGGCGCGGTCGGAATCGATAGAGTCGGTCACGGACACAAAGCCAACTGATTCCGCGCCTCGGACGAACTCGGGAAGGGGAAGCTTGTCTAGGTGCGAGTTGGGGTGGAGGTTTGAGATGAGCGGAGGGAACGCGTCCCTGCTTTCGAGGAACTGGATCGAATGCAGGTGGTGGTACGCCACTTCGAGCATGCGCCGTTCCGCAAATTCTCCCGTGTGCACTCCGACCCCGGCGAGTCTGCGGATGAACGCTTCCTGGTTTTCGTCTGGAAGAATTGTCTGGAACAGCGCAAACGCGCGTTTGTGTTCGTTTGGCGCCTGGAGGAATGCTGTACGGCAGTCTCCCGTCAGCGCGGCGTGCTCTGCGATTGTTTCTGATGGTTGTGCAAGTCCTTCAGCAAGTTCGGCAGATAGGCGTTGGCGTTGGTTGAATTCGCCTGTCTCGCTCCAAGGGGGGAGATCGAAAATGTATTTTGTTGTATCTACACCCAGCACAACGTTCCCTGCTCGGGCGATCGCATCTCCCAATGCGGCGTCGGCATCGGGGGTTGATCGTTCGTCGAGGATGAGATCGAGCGCGATGGTTTTGGCCCCAGCGTCGGCGAGTTCATCGATGACACTCGCCAGGCGTGTGCGCGGCCAAGAAGACCAGCGCCCGAAGGTGTCGAGGGAGCGGTCGTCGATGGCAACGAGCGCGACCTGATCCGAGAGGGGCTCGGCGGTCCACCGGGCGTGGGCGAAGCGCCAGTCGATCGAAGAACGCTCGACAGGATCGAGCCATCCCATCATCGAGGCGAGCATGACGATGCACGCAGCAACCACCCCGACGACAAGGACGGGGCGGCTGGCTGTGCGCGAGGATGATTCGTGGACAGGCACGCCGAGGATTATATGGGGCTCGGGCGGAACCTAGTTGCCGCCGCCACCGCCCGAGCCGCCGAAGAACCCGGGGGGGATCTCGCCGGTGAGTACAGGCTCGCGCGAGCCGCCCTTGCGCCTGCGTGGATCTTCGGGGACAACGCCCAGCCCGACCTGCGTGCGGGCAGCAGAATCGGCGTTGTATTCGGTCTTCCGCTGGTCCTCGAACGCGAGTTGCTTCGAGGCACGCCGGGCGTCGGCGGTGGAACCGCCCTGGTTGCCTGTCTGCGATGACTGGTCGGGCGGCGGGGAGAACGTATCGAAGATGGAGTTCGAGACCGGGTCCGGGGTGCGCTCGGCGGTCCACTGCCCGGCGTTCACCATGATCGAGCGCTGCATGTGCGCGAAGTAGCGGACCTCGGCAGCGGAGATCTCGCCCGGGTCGAACATCTCGATAGTGGTGCCGAGCAGCCCGCCGTGCGCAACGGCGAACCATGTGCCTCGGACGGCGAGCGTGGTCGAAGGCGTGATGACCTGAAAATCGTTGACGAGCCCGACCTTGTCCACCTTGAAGTCGGCGCGACCGCGACGGACCGCGGCGCGGGTGCGGAGGGTATCGCCTTCCTGAATCATTTCGGGGATAACGATGCGGGAGACCGAGTGGATATCGACGGTCGCGTTGTGCCCGATGCGGAGTTTCACACCCGATCGCAGCGCGGTGCGGATCTCGGCGCCGGGCGGCACGATGTCGTTGACCTTGAGCGCCTTGAACGCGGCGTCTTCGGTATCGCGCCAGCGGACGGACCCGGTGACTTCGATGACCAGCGCTTCGAGTCGCTTGATCTGACCGGCGGGAAGCGCGTCTATAGTGTGCATCGCGGGCGCGTCGGACTCGACGACTGTAGACGGCGCCTGCTCGTTGCTCTGGGCGAACACAGTCGCAGCGCTGAACAGGATGGTGGCGGCGGTAATGCGTTTTTGGATCATGCCCCGGATCTCCTCATTATCTATCTACGCAGTATGCCTCAGAGTTGGTGTGCACGGAAGCGGGAATATGGAGCAATTCCACGCGATCGGGGCGTTATTTCGAGGCCAGGAGGCGGTCGGTCCGCCCGACGAGGTCGATCATCTCGAGCCCCGAGAGCGATTGATTCTCGGTGCGGGGGGGCAGGAGCCCCATAAAGATCAGCTCACGGGTCGCGTAGCGCGGGGAATCGCGGAACACGCGGAGCGAGAGCCCCCCCCGGATATCGAGTATGTCGATCACCGCGACAGCGATCATCCCGATAGCTGCGGACTCATCCGCGGGCGGGATCTTGTTTTCAGACATCCACCCTCGGCCGGCTGCCTCTTGGGCGCGGGCGGTGTAATCCGCGTGCGGGTCGCTCTGATCGGCGAGCAGGAAGAGAATATGCAGCGCGTCGTTGTTCGAGACGACGCGCTGTTCTTCCAGCTCGGCGAAGTAGTCGAGTTCCTGATCGGGCCCGTTGTAGGTTTCGACGAGCGAGTGCTCGACACTCGTTCGTGCGCACCCCCCCACAACCCCCACTCCAGCACAGACCACTGCTGAAAACAAGAACATCACGATCGTGGAGATCGTGAAACTATGTCCGGTTGCGCGTCGCTCAGAATGCATAGGTCACCCCCGCGTACAGGAACTGTCGGATGTCGTCTTCTTCGTCGGGCATGGCATCGCCCGGGAAAAAGATCGCGTAGCGCAGCGTCGCTGTGACGTCGGACATAATCCGCCAATCGAGTGCGACGTCTATCTCGGAGCCAACATAGGCATCGCTCCCGGTGGATACATTCATGGGTGCGCTGTTGTCGAGCTTGTGGAACACATACGCGTCGACGCCGAACCGCATGTTCTTGAAGAAGCTGCTATCGAATTTCGGCTGGGTGGATGCGCCAGCGCGGAGCGAGAGCAGGTTCGCCGGGTCGGGCCCGAGCGCGAGCCCGGTGTTGAGGAACCCGAAGGCGTTGAAAGAATTGTCGTCGGAGCCGGGCAGGTTGCCGCCGAAGGTGTCCGATGCGTCGATGCGGTCTTCGTCGCCGGTCGCGCCGATGACCTCGAATTCGAGGCGAGAGTTGCCCTCGTCGCGGGGGAGGTAGGTGAGCCCGAAGACGCCCGCCCAGGCGGAGATATCCTCGTCGGTCTGGGGGATCGGGTCGCCGGTGTTCGGGTCAAAGGTTGAGGATTTGCCCGTGCCGTACTCGTGAACGGCTTCCACGTGGTACGAGAGATTCGCGTTGATCGGGCCGCGCGAGCCGAAGCCGACGTACGTCGAGTCGTACTCGAACTCGGTGGGGTAGAGCTGCCCGCCGCCGCCGACGAATGTGAACTCGTTCTGATCGTTCTGATCGATCTGGGTGAGGATATAGATGAATGGTCTGTGCCCGCCCGGGTTGCGCCACTCGAGCATCGCGCCGAGGAAGATGCGGTCCGTCTCGTTGTTGAACCCCGGGCGCGAGCCGTCGAAGTCGATCACCGTTTCCTGCGGCGTCATGCCGGCGAGGGCGGTGATCGCAAAGGGTGAATCGAGTTCGATATCGGCGACAACCGCGTACAGCGGGAGCGAGAGCGAGACACCCTCCGCCCAGTGGATCCATTGCCTGCCGATCTTGAGGTTGAAATTCCACCCGGGGTCCACGCCGTTGGAGGCGAGGATCGCGCTGCGGTAGTCGAACTGGTACCAGTACTCGTCGCCGAGCGGGTGCTCCAGCTGATCGCCCCGGTTGTCGAAGGAGTCTCCATCGTTCCAGTCGTTGTAGAGGAAGCGGAGCCGACCGTAGAAACGGTGGGCGCCGTCGATATCCGCGCGAATGTATAGGCGTCCGTCGGTCTGGCGGAGGATGTGCGCCTCGGACTGCTGGTCGTCGATGGAGTAGTACCCAAACCGGATCGAGGCACCGGCGTCGATCAGGGCACGCTCGGCGATCGGGGCGTCCGGGGTGGTGGAGAGGCGGTAGTCCTGGTCGAGCTGGCGGAGCTGGCGCTCGAGCCGCTGGACGGCGTCCGCATCCGTCTGCTGGGCGGATGCACCGGCGGCGATCATCCCGAGCAACGCGAGAGCGGGGAACAGAACTCGATAAGTGTGAGTATGCGGCACGAGGGGTGTAGAGTACCGACAGGCGCGGCGGGGTGCGGCGAGAGGAGCACGGCGGATGCGGATCATTGTGCTGGGTACGGGCGACGCGTTCACGAGCCGATCGTTCGGATCGAGCGTGGTGGTCGAGTCGTCGGGCGGACGTTTCCTGCTCGATTGTCCCGATCTGATCCATAGGGCACTCAAGGATGC
>JAJDDG010000133.1 GCA_029260435.1 Phycisphaerales bacterium
AGCAAGCTCACAGACGCCTCGCCCGATCGGCGCACGATCACGACGACCGCCCCGGCGAAGATCAACCTGGCGCTCGCGGTGGATCGGCCCCGCGCCGACGGCATGCACCCGATCGCGTCGTGGATGACGCCGATCGACCTCGCGGACGAGATGTGCATCACGCGCCTCGAGGACGACCGGATGTCGCGGTACGCGGTGCTGTGGCACGAGAGTGCGCCGATACAGACGCCAATCGATTGGGCGATCACGGACGATCTCGGTGTTCGCGCGCACATGGCGCTCGAACAGCTCGTTGATCGCAAGTTGCCCGTGCAGATGAAACTCGAAAAGCGTATCCCCGTGGGCGGCGGGCTCGGCGGGGGCTCGTCGAACGCCGCATCGATGCTGCTCTCGGTGAACGAGCTATTCGAGCTCGGGCTCTCGGCGGGCGAGCTTTCGGAGATCGCGATCACGCTGGGCTCGGACGTGCCCTTCTTCCTGACGCGCGGTGCGGCGACGATCGCGGACATGGGGCAGGTCGTGACGCGGACGCCCGCGGTCGGGTGCGACATGGTGCTGGTGATGCCACCCTACGGGTGCAACACCGGCGCGGTCTACCGCGCGTTCGACGAATCGCCGCCCGAATCGTTCCGCGATGAGTTTGCATGTGAGCTTGCTTCTTCGGCGCTGCCCGATCCGGATGAGCTGTTCAATGATCTGGCGGACGCGGCGGTGCGCGTGCGCCCCGAGCTGGGCGATCTGCTGATCGATGTAGCGCGCACCACAGGGCTCAAGCCGCATGTCACGGGCTCGGGCTCGTGCGTCTTCGCCCTGTGCCCGGGCGGGCCCGATGCCGCGGGCGATCTCGCTCGGGCGATCGAGTCGGAGATCGGGGGCGTTCGTGCGATCGCGGCCCGCGCGATCGCCACGCAAGAGATCGGGTGATACCCTCTGCGCGATGTCCGACCACTCCAAACTCGAATCCTTCCTCCTCGATCAGTCGCGCCTGTGCCTGCGCCCGCCCGTGGTGCGGTTCGCGCACCCTTGGATCGCGCCGATGCCGCTCTCGCCAGACGGCGCAGCGTTCCTCTGCGCGCACGGCATCCCCCCCACCCCCCCCACCTCCCACTCTCCCGACCCGGGCGCCGCGTCCTCACCGAACGCCGACGGCCCGCTGGATGTTTTCAACACGGGCGACTACTCGCTCGGGCTCTTCCACCACGATGCTTCTGAAGCGGCGATCGAGCTGTTGGAGCACGACGAGTTCCTCCCGGCTTGTCGCGGCGCCCTGCTCAACATGCTGGACAACATGCGGAGCGACGGGCTGGTGCACCGCGTGGAACTCGCACACAAATCCCACGAAGACGAACCCGCCAAGCCAATCGTCGCGCAATTCGCGCTGCGGTGCGCGAATGCCGGGTACGACGGCGCGGACTGGCTCACCGATCACGCGGTCTACGACCGGGCCGCGCTCTTTCTTGATTACCTCGAATCCAACTACATGGGCAAGCACGGGCTGATCCTTGCGCACTCGGCGCTGCAGACGGGCTTCGACAACGACCTGCTCACCGTCTCGCTGCCCGACAAATCCATCGAAGACCCGGGGATGTCCGCGTTCATGGTCCTGGAGTACCGCGCGATGCACGACATGGCGCAGATGCTCGGGCTCGACGAGGAAGCGAGCATGTGGACGCACAAAGCCGATCGCATGGCGTTCCTGATGAATGAACTGATGTGGTTCGATGCGGGTGACGGCACGGGGTACTACATCGCGCTGCAGTGGAAGCACGGCGTGGCGCACCTCGCGGGCGAGATCGTCTGCGATCGCGCGGGCAACCAGCTCGACCCGATCCACACATGGGTCTCCCTGCTGCCGCTGTACGCGGGCGTGCCATCGCCCGAGCGAGCGGAGAAGATGATCGCGCTGCTGACCGACGAGAAGCGGTACTGGGGGCCGGCGGGCGTGCGCACCCTGCCGCTGGACTCGGTGTACTTCAATCAGTCGCCGCGCTCGTTGATCTATGACTACAAGGTGCGGACGCGCACGGCGGTCTCCAACTGGCAGGGCCCGGCGTGGGTGCTCTCGAACTACTACCTCGCCCACGGGCTCGCCAACTACGAGCGGAGCGACCTCGCGAGCGAGCTGACGCGGCGCACGATCGCGTGTCTGGAATCCGACCATAAAAAAACCGGGTCGCTGCACGAGTGTTACAACGACGCCGGTTTCGGTTTATGGCCCGCGAGCGGGGGATTTGTATCGTGGAACGTGCTCGCCCTGACAATGCTCAGGCGGTACGCATCCGATTGATCATTTGGCGTTGTTGCGACGACGGCGTCCGCCCATGCAGCCCAGTCCGACAGCAGCGAGTGCGGCGGAACCGGGGGCGGGCACTTCGTACAAGAGGTTCTGGCTGCCGGAACTGGTCAGAGCAGCGAGATCGGCACGACTGGTCCAGACGCCGGTATCAATGTTGTCGAACCACTCGGTAGCGAGTGCGGCGACGGCGGCGGTCTCTGAGAACGCCAGGTTCAGATTGTAGTTGCCGGCATCGACATCAAAGACATCCGCACCATCCTGGGTGATCTCCCAGATGATCGACTGAAACGCGGCGGCCTCGGTGTTCCCGGTCTGCGATGTCGCGAAGGCGTTCGCCCAGAGGATCTCGATGAACTCGATGTCCAGTGCGCTCAGCCCGATATCGGTGATCGCGGTATCGGCGTACTTGACCCCGACAAGATCACCCGGTGCCTCGCCAAAGGCGATATCAACGAGCGGCTCGAGGCAGTAGGTGTGCAAGCTCTCGAACCCGCTGCCGAAGTCGGCCTCGAAGTCGAACGTGCCCGCCGCGAGGAACGTGGCGCTGCCGCCGTCCGCGGTACCGCGGAGTGAGTTGCCCGTGTCGGTGAGGTAAAACCCTCCCGGCGAACCGGTCGAGGACTCGCCGCCGACCGCGTCTCGCACCTGCACCATGCTTGCCTGTGAACTACCCGCGGCGAGCACAAGCCCGGCGCATCCCATCATGAACAGAGTCGTCGTCTTCATAATCCTTGCTCCCTCTCGCTTCTCTTACGCCCTGTCTCACACACTCCTGTGCGCAACACTGAGGCTGTACAACACATGACACACCGAGGTACACCAGCAACGGTGCATCAACGAGAGCAGGTCATTCATTGTGTTATCGCCCGGAATCGCCCACACAACCCGGATCACCCGAAGCAACAAAGCGGGGCCGCTCCTCAGAGCCGCCCCGCTGGTGAATCTCTTTATTAAATGTCCCGTTCTCCTACCGCCGACGACGCCTCCCGCCACCGATCGCCGCGACACCAACGAGCAGCGTGAGCGAGCCCGGAGCAGGCACCGGCATAATCAGATCCTGCGAGAACTCGCTATGGAGCGCGAGCAGCGGCGTCCGAGAAGTCCAGATCCCCTGGGTGATGTTTGTCATCCACCCCTCGGCGATCGAGATCGCGTCGTCGGAAAGATCGTGCAGGTTATTGAGCCTGGTCATCCCGGAGAGCAGATCGAAATCGTCGTCCTGGGCGAACTCCCAAAGGATCGCCTGAAACGCCCCGGCTTCCGCTTGTCCTGTGGTTGATGTATCGAAGGCGTTCGACCATAAGACCTCTGCCCAGATCGCCTCTTGCGCGGTGTACCCGGTAGCAAGCGTCAGGGGGATCACCTGATAGGACATCCCGCCACGCTGCCCGGGGCTGTCCGAGAAAGCAATGCTCTGTGATGGCTGGATGCAGTAGGTCAGGAATTCCTGCCACCCGCTTCCATCGCCCAGGTCGATCTCGAAATCAAACGTCCCGGTAAACAGGAAACTATTGGACCCGCCGTTGGTCGTGCCCCGCAGCTGTGCGCCGGTACCCACAAGGTACTTGCCCTCGGAGGAGCCCGTCGCGGTTTCACCGCCCGCTGCGTCTCTGACCTGTACCGCACCTGTCACCGTTCCAACAGGAACCGTCAGGGTGCTCCCGGTGAGCGCGAGCGCACCGGCTAGAACCGTAATGCCATCCATGATGACCACCTCAATATGTTGGTGAGCAGCCCAGTTTGTGCGAACCGGACCAACCCTCTGACTCATCCCGCCTGTGCGTGCGGGTTACTGAACTAGACAACACATAGGTAACTGTGCAAACGGTATCACCAGAATAATCCGCATTTCTTCGCGAAAGCCTCGCGCTCGCGCGTGCGGTCCGATCATCTCCTTTTTCTTCGCCACACCACCGCTATACACCCCACCACCGCGGGCGTCCCCGGCGCTGGAAGAAACCGCTTGGGCATCAGCAGGTTCTGGCTGAACGGGGTCGTCAGTACGTGCAACGCCACGCGGCCGCTCCACGCCCCGCTCTCGATGTTGTCGAGCCACGTCCGCGCCAGTGCTCCGAACGCACCGGTATCCGGATGCGTCTCGATAAGCGCGAAGCTCCCGCTCGTGAAATCGATCTCGGTGTCGCGGATCAGCTCCCAGACGATCGTCTGGAACGCCCCGGCGGCGGTCCGATCACCCAGCGTCAACGTGTACGCGTTCGCCCACAGCGTTTCGAGAACGAGTGCATCCGCGTCCGAGAACCCGCCGCTCGCCAGGGGCACCGACTCGTACAGAAATCCATCCGGATCGCCGGGCCATTCATCGAACCCGATTTCAATATCCGGCTCGGTGCAGAATGTCAGCAATTCCTCCCAGGTGCCGCCGTAGGACAGCTCGAAATCAAAGACGCCCATCGCCGCATGGCGCGGGCTCCCGTCCAGAGCCGCGCGGGCGAGCGAACCGGTCCCCTCCAAGTAATACCCGCCGGGGCTCCCCAAAGAGGACTCCCCACCCTCTGCGTCGCGGACACGTACGAATGATCCCGATGCATCCGCGCACGCCACAGCGCACACAAACGCACCCAACAGGGCGTTCTGCCATCTCATTTTCTGACTCCTCCGGGCCTGTGCAGCCCGTCTCTCAGCGCCCGGATGTGCTACCGGACGCTGCTTACAGTTCACCACACCAGATCCGGGGAGTCAATAACGATTACGGACTCAAACAAGTAATTTTTTCGCGGTGCACCACCCTCCGTCTGCCATCACTTGGGCAAGCCTTCCACATCCGGACACCCCCGATACAATCGAACACCCGAATAATCACCGCCCGGAGCCCACCCATGCCGTATTACATGCACCTCGGAAACCTGCCCAAAAAACGCCATACCGTCTTCCGCCGCCCGGACGGCGCGCTGTACTCCGAAGAGGTATTCGGCACCGAGGGATTCGTCGGACCCACCGCGACCATCTATCACATCCATCCGCCGACGCAGGTCTTCGGGTGGAACACCCTCTACGAGACCAAGCCCGAGTACATCGAGACATCCACCATGCGCATGCGTCACCTCAAGACCATGCAGAACAAACCCCAGGGCGATCCCGTCACCGGGCGCATCGTCATCTTCGGCAACTCCGACATCGACATGGCGATCTGCACCCCCGCCGAGCAGATGTCCTACCACTACAAAAACGGGCAGGGCGACGAATGCTTATTCATCCACTACGGCTCGGGCACGCTGTACACCATGTTCGGAACGATCGAATTCGGGAAGAAGGACTACCTCGTCATCCCCAAGGGCACAATCTACAAGCTCGTCTTTAATGAACTTGCCGACGAAGACCGCCCGGAAGGGCTCTCGAAAGAAGACATGCCCTATGGGCGCTTCCTCGCCTTCGAGACGCGCAACGCCTCGCACATCGGGCCGCCGCCACGCTACGTCTCCAAGGCTACGGGTCAGTTCCTCGAGCACGCGCCGTACTGCGAGCGCGACCTCCGCACGCCCGAGTACCCGCTCACCTTCGACGAACTCGGCGAGTTCGAGGTGCGCATCAAGGCCGTCGATTGCGTGCACTCCTATATGTTCCACTACCACCCGCTCGATGTCGTCGGGTGGGACGGGTGCTACTACCCGTACGCGATGAACATCGATGACTTCGCGCCGATCACCGGGCAGCTGCACATGCCGCCCCCGATCCATCAGCACTTCGAGGGGCACAACTTCGTGATCTGCTCCTTCTGCCCGCGCATGCTGGACTTCCACCCGGACGCCATCCCGATCCCCTATAACCACTCAAACCTCGACTCCGACGAGATCCTCTATTACGTCGAAGGCAACTACAAAGCGCGCAAGGGCATTGAGGTCGGCTCCGTCTCCCTCCACCCGCAGGGCATCCCGCACGGCCCGCACCCGGGCACCATCGAGAAGTCCATCGGTGCCAAGTGGACCGACGAACTCGCCGTGATGTGCGATACCTTCCGCCCGATGTTCCCGACCAAAGCCGCGATGGCGATGGACGATCCGTCCTACCCCGAGTCGTGGAAGGAGGGGCACTACCCCCTCGAGAACGACCGCCTGCACGAGCCCACCGGCTTTCCCATCAAGCCCAACGGCGCCGCGCCCAAGCAGCTCGGCCCGGAGAAGGACCGCGGCGCGAGGCCCGCGAGCGGGAAGGGCAAAACCGCGAATACATGGGAGTAGTGAGCCGACAACAGTTCGCGTATTCACTCCCGACATCCCATCCGCGTGAACATGATGCGCGTTGCGATATAGTGTCAGTCCGTCGTGTTTCTCGAAGAACAACGCGATAGATCCGTAATGCCCACACCCGAATCCAACAAACCATTCGAAGCGCCGCGCGCACCGGCGATCAAGACCACCAAGTCCCGCGCGAAAGCAAAGGCCACGCTCTCGGGCGAGGTCCGCAGGCACGAGCACCCGGTGCTTGTCATCGGTGCGACCGGATCGTTCGGCGGCGCGGTCTCCAACGAGCTCATCTCGCGCGGCGAGAAAGCCCGCCTCCTCGTCCGCTCCCAGCCCAAAGCCGTCCGCCTCTTCGGCTCCATGGCCCGCGCCGAGCTGATCGAGGGCGACGCCCAGGACACCCGCGCCGTCGCGCACGCCGCCCGGGGCTGCCGGGCGATCGTCCACGCCGTCGGGTACCCGCCGAGCAAGTGGGATCCGAACATGATGGGGGCCGTCGCGAACGCGCTTGCAGCATCGCGGGAACACAAGATCCCGCTGCTCTACCCGGCGAATGTCTGGGCGCTTGGCCCGCAGACCGAAGCCCCGCTCGACGAGCGCGCCGAGCTGCTGCCCCACTGCGAGTGCAACCGCGTCGCCATCGAGATCGAGCGCGCCCTCCGCGGCGCCGCCGAGCACGAGAACGCCCAGGTCACTTTGCTGCGTATGCCCGACCTGTTCGGCCCGGGTGTTTCGAGCCCGTACGCCGACGCGGTCTTCGCCCGCGCCGCCGCCGGCAAGCACATCAAAGTGCCCGGCAACCCCGACGCCCCGCACCAGTGGGGCTACGCCCCGGACGCCGCCCGGATCGCGGTCTGGCTTATCGACCGCGCCGCGCATCTCCGCCACTTCACCACCGTGCATTTCAAGGGGTACACCGCCGTGCCCAACGCGGTGTTCCTGAGCCGCGTCGCCGAGATCGCGGGGCGGGCGGATCTGCCGATCAAGAGCATCCCGTGGTGGCAGCTCAAAATGAACCGGGCGTTCGGCGCCGAAGCCAAACACATGAGCGAATTGCGATACCTCTACGACCGCGCGGTGCTACTGGAAGACCGCGTTATCAAGCACGCCTTCGAGGACTACTCGAACACGAACCTCGACCTCGCGATCTCCAACACCATCGCCGCCTACCGCGACCGCAAGTAATCAACCCGCTCAATACTTGAAGTGACGGATCTGCTCGCCCTGCCCGCCGATCTCGGTCATCGCCTCGATGCCGAGTTGCAGGTGTACATCCGCCCACTGCTGCGTCACCTGCTTGTCCGATTCCTCGGTCTTCACACCCTCGGGCGTCACCGGCACATCCGACACCAGCAGCAGTGCACCGCGCGGGATCTCGTTGTGGTGCCCGACGATAAACAGCGTCGCCGTCTCCATGTCGATCGCGATGCACGACATATCGTGCAGGCGTTTGAGGAACGCCTGGTCGTGCTCCCACACACGCCGGTTGGTCGTGTACACCACGCCCGTCCGGTACTCGTGCCCGCGCGCGATCAGCTTGTCCGACACAAACTTGTGCAGCTTGAACGAGGGCAGCGCTGGCACCTGCGGCGGGAAGTAATCGTCGCTCGTCCCCTCGCCCCGGATCGCAGCGATCGGCAGGATGAAGTGCCCGATCTCCGTCGCGTGCTTCAGCCCGCCGCACTTGCCCAGGAACAGCACACCCTTCGGCATCCGCGCCGTGAGCAGGTCCATGATCGTTGCGGCATTGGGCGAGCCCATCCCGAAGTTGATCATCGTCAGCCCGCTCGAGTTCGTCGCCGCCCGCATCACCCGCCCCTCGCCGTACACGTCGCACCCGAACTGATCCGCGAACCGGTCCACGTAGGTATCGAAATTCGTCAGCAGGACGAAGTCACCCACATCGTCGATCGACATCCCCGTGTACCGCGGCAGCCAGTTCTTTGTAATGCTCAGCCTATCCAGCAAGATCGCCTCCTGTTCTTCACGCCCAGTGTATCCACGGACCCCCTCCCGCCGCTTGTGAGCCCCGTCGCCCCCCCGTAGCATCACCACCAGATCGTGAGCCCATCCGAGCGGACAACCCATCATCTGCCCCTGTTTTCGCGCCTCGCTGGTGCGCTCTGTGCCCTGCTCGCAGCACTCTGCACCCCCGCGATCGCCCAGCAGATCGACGGCAAGGACTTCGCTTCCATCGATCTGCCCGCCCCCGCCCAGCCCTTCGATATCGATATCGCCGCCAACCGCGTCTGGGCATGGACCGCCAGGCATACCAACCGCCTCGTGCTCGACCGCGATGTCCGTGTCCGGATCGGCCCGCACCAGTTTGAAGCGAAGCGCGCGGTTGCCTGGATCGAACCCGTCGTCATCAACGAGCACGAGGGCGACCAGCTCGCCTTCTACTTCGAGGGCGTCCGCCTCTCATCTCGTCGCTCGGGTGTCACTGTCGCACCCAACGCGGACGCCGAAGACCGCTCCCTACTCGTCACCGCGATCGTGTACGACTCGAACACCCGCCTCAAGACAGACAAGCTCACTACCGAGCAGCCGACAGACAACCCCTTCCTCGAACGAGCCGAGCAGCGCCTCGCCCGCTACCTCACCGAGATCCGCAAGCAGGACGCCGATCGCAACAAACAGCCCGACAAAGAACCAACCCCCGCGCCCGGCGGCGCAGAAGACCCCCCCCACCCCCCCACGCCGCGCGACGACCCATCTCCACAAGACAGCCTCCCCGCACGCGGCATCGTCTACCTCTCGACCACCGGCACCCAGACAATCACCGACGCCGAAGACGGCTCGCGCATCCTCATGATGACCGGCGGTGCCGTCGTGCAGTACGCCCCGCCGGACGCAGAGCCGATCCAGCTCACCGCCCAGCGTGCTGTCGTCTTTCTCACATCCGACATCGACCGCCCCGCCGCACGCGTCGGCGCCGCGGATGTCCGCGGCATCTACCTGGAGGGCGATGTCGTCGCCCGTTCGCAGGCGGCATCCGTCCGCGGCTCGCGCGTGTACTACGACCTCGCGACCAACCGCGCGATCGCGCTGGACGCCGTCTTCTGGACCTACGACGAAAAACGCGGCATGCCGCTCTACATGCGCGCCGAAGCCATCCGTCAGGAAGCGCTCAACCAGTGGTCGGGCGAGGATGTCACACTCTCTAATGTCGCCTTCGCCGAGCCGCATTTTTCGATCGGTGCCTCGCGAGTCACCATCACGCACACCCAACCGGCAAACGCGCCGGACGAAATACTTATTGATGCCAACCGGGTCTCGTTCCGTGCCGGCTCGATCCCGCTCTTCGGCGCGTCCTCCATCCACGGGCAGTTCAAGCCGAGCCCCCTCCGCGCCATCGACTTCCGCTCCGAGAGCGGCGATCCGATCATCCGAACAGAATGGGATGCCTACACCCTCCTCGGGCTCGACCCCTCGGAGGGCAACCGCGCCACGCTCCTGCTCGACGCCTACACCGAGCGCGGCCCGGGCGTCGGGCTCGATCTCGAATGGGCGCAGAACGATGTTGTCGGCAACCTCCTCGCCTACCTCATCTACGACAACGGCACCGACCGCCTGACCTCCGGCGCAGAGAAAGAGCACGACCAGGAATTCCGCGGCATGGTCCTCGCCGAGCAGAGCTGGCAGCTGGACGAGAACTGGTCCATCCTCGCCGAAGCCGCGTACGTCTCGGACGAGACATTCGTAGACGCCTTCTTCGAGGAGCTCGCCGAGACCCGCCGCCCGTTCATGTCCGGGTTGACCGCACGCAGGCACGACGACCAATCCCTGCTGCTTATCCATGCATCGGCCTCGCTCAACGACTTTGTCGTCTCCGAGTCCCGCCTCCAGTCCTACGGGTACAACGTCGAGAAGCTCCCCGAGATTTTCTACGCCCGCACCGCAGACCAGCTCTTCGGCTCGCTCTTCTCCTACTCCTCCGAGTACCGCGCAAGCCGTCTCCAGCTCTCCTTGAGTAAAAACAAGCTCCGCGAGCAGGGGTTTGATACCCGCAAACGCTCCCGCGCCGCTGTCGGGCTCGATCCGAACGACACCATCGCCCAACGGCTGCGCAACCGGGGCTACACCGAAGACGATCTCTACCGCCTCGATACCCGCCACGAACTCGAGATGCCGCTCAAGCTCGGTGCGGTGAATGTCGTCCCCTTCGCCGTCGGGCGCGCCACATTCTGGGACAACGACTTCGCTTCCTTCGCCCCGCGCGACGACTCCGATTCCCTGCGCCTGTGGGGCGCCGTCGGCGCCCGCGCGAGCACCTCGTTCGTGCATATCGACCGGAGCGCGAAGAACGAAATCCTCGATATCGATGGCCTCCGACACATCGTCGAGCCCAACGCCACCGTCTGGCACGCCGACACCAATATCGAGCAGCAGGACCTGCCCATCTACGACGACGACGTCGAGTCCCTCGCCGCTGGCACCACCTTCCGCGCCGGGCTCCGCAACACATGGCAGACCAAACGCGGGCGCTCCGACGCGAAGCGCTCCGTCGATCTGCTCACCATCAACTCCGATTACCTCTGGGCGTCGGGCGACGTCGAAGAGGAATCGCCCTACGCCCGGTTCATCGATGCCCGACCCGAGCACTCCAGCTTTGGACGGTTCTTCGCCAACACCGCCGTCCTGAACCTCACCTCCGCGTTCACCCTGACCTCCGATGTCCTGTTCAATACCGATGCTGGCGAGATGGCCCGCCAGGTCTACGGCGGGATCCTCGACCACGGCAACGGCTTCTCCTCCTTCGCCGAGTACCGCCATATCACCGCGCCCGACGACGAACTCGTCTCCGTTGGTGCCGCGTACGAACTCAACCGCAAGTACGCCATGGCCGCCGCAGTCACCCACGACATCGAGCGTGGCGAGTTCCGCAGACTGGGTGTGAACTTCGAGCGGCGCTTCCCGCAGTGGACCGTGGACTTCGTCTTCGAGGCGGATGACATCACCTCCGATGTCTCGTTCGGCTTCTCCCTCCGCCCCGTCGGCTTCGCGGGCGAGACCCGCACCCGCGCGTTCACGCTCGACCAGGGCTCGTACATGCCTGTTCGAACACCCCCCTCACGCGGGCGCATCGACTACGGCCCGTTCGCCGACTCCAAATGAACTCCACTCTCGAAATGCGTATACAAAAACAACCCCGCGAGTAATCGCGGGGTATGTCGTTTTGCAAATGAATTTGGGGTGTGGGGAGGGGGGGGGTGGGGGGTTACCCGCCGAGAATCGCCGAGACCTTCACCCGCATGTAGCGCTGGCGGTGGCCCTGCTTGCGCCGGTATCCCTTGCGACGCTTGAACTTGATCACGTCGATCTTCTCGCTCTTGAAGTCTGCGTCGAGGATCTCCGCTTCCACGCTCGCGCCGGAAACGTAAGGCTTCCCGATCGTCGAACCCTTGTCCGACGATACCAACAGCACCTTGTCGAACGTGATGCTCTTCGCCTTCTCGCCGATCTCTCTGAGATCGATCTCGAGTTCGGCACCAACCTCGGCGCGGATCTGAGATCCGCTGTCTTCGATGATCGCGTACATCGCTGCTGCGCTCCTGATGATTCTGTTGACGCCAGCCCACCAGCCGACGACCCACGCCCAATCCGGGCGCGAGCCGAACAGTCTACCAAAGCGGGCATCGCCCGCAAATC